>NZ_SSOL01000075.1:39159-291435 GCF_029871275.1 Pseudomonas sp. BN414 | reverse complement strand
CTAACTGACACAAGGCATCGCAGTTTGACTTTATTGGACGCCACCATTGCCCTCTTGCTCGCCGCTCAGATTCACTGTTCGGATAAAGCAATCAAAGCTACGGCGAAACGCTGCGCTCAACGTCTTCCCCGCAGCAAACGGGACGTGATGTTCTCCATCATCGACAGCACCGAACCTCTCAAGCTAGTCAGGTACATAGCTGAGAATTTGGACTGATGGCCTCGAACAACGCGTTCCTTGCAAATTGACCAAGGGCAATGCCCAGCGCCAGAGTAATTTCACGCGAAATCGGTCAACTGCGGTGTCTATTTGCATCACGCTAAGGAGAATGCAATGAGCAAACTGGCCGAATTTAAACGCCTGGAAGCACAGCTCGCGGAACAACTTGCCGCGCTGAACAGCCTCAAGAACGACGCAGAACTCAAGCGCGAAATTGAGTTTGAAACCAAACTCAGAGCGCTTCTCGATGAGTATGGCCTTGGGCTGAAGGCAGTAATCAACATCCTTGATCCAGGTCGCGCGCGTACTCCGCTGCCGGCTCGGAAAACTCAAAGGCGCGAGCGCACCGTCAAGACCTACCAGAATCCGCACACCAATGAAGTGGTCGAGACGAAAGGCGGCAATAACAAGGTGCTGAACGCTTGGAAAGCCGAGTATGGAGCCGCGACAGTAAAATCTTGGGTCCAGTGAAGACGCACGGCTTCGTGGCTATTTATGGCGGTCGAGCAAAACAGTCCGCCATGGACGCTGCATCAGCTCGAGGCAGGCCGCTTCAGCCCCTCCGAAACAAAACCTAAAGGGCTGATCGAACGCCGCCGGCGTGGCGTAACCCAGGGTTTGTCCTTGCTCGTTCCACAGTCCACCACCACCTGCACGCAGGAGCGCGTGACCCGCCACCACATCGTGGGGCGACACCGCGTACAACGACACCGCCGCGACCCCATCCCCCGCTGCCACCCGCGCTAGCCGATAGGCAATGCTCGGCATGGGGTGAAAGCTAGCGGGACCACAGAGTTCTGCATTTTGCGTGGGTCGGGTTCGCGCTGCGAGGCTGACGAAAACTTGCGCTCCTTCCTCCAGTCCGCCTCTCGCAACGCGCGGCGCAACCATCGCCCCATTGCGCAGCAGGTAGGGCAGCCCCTGAGCCCAGGCGATGCAATCCGCCCCGCGCTCCGTCATCGGCGCATAGACGACGCCCAGCACCGGTACACATTCTCGTAGCAGGCCTACCGAAATCGCCGAGCCCAAGTGCCCTTGCAGGAAGTCGCGGGTGCCATCATTGGGGTCCACAACCCAGCAATAGCGATGCCCGGTCAACTGCACTCCGGTTTCCTCGCCGACAAAGTCGTAGGCGAAAAGCTTCATCAGCCCGTCGCGCAACATGACCTCGACCTCGACATCAATCTCGGCCTTGTCCCCCGCGCCTCTCGGCCCCCCGGGTCGCACCAGTTCGGCCGCGATCAAGTGTCCAGCTTCCAGTACCAAAGCCACCACCGCATCAAGCAGGGCGCGATCGACGTCCTGGAACGCTATCGACGTCGGTGACAATGAAGCGGGGCGTTCACGCATGTTGTCCCCTCCCATTGGGCTGGCTGAGTGGCTGGCCAGCAGCCTCACCAGCAGACTGTTTCGGAAGAGCTTTACCCTGCAGCCGGCAGCGCTCGGTCGCCAAAGGTAGAACGCCTGGCGGACCTACGCTAGGATGTCGACTGACCATAACCCCCACGCCTCGGGCGGGACGCTCCCGTACTGCGCACCAGGGGGTTTGTTTTTTGGTCGTACCCACCATCGTTAAGAGGAGATTGTCACATGACAATGCCTCATGAGCGCACCCGAGCAGTCATACAGACCCACGCGTTTCTGCAGCGGTTGGAAGGAGACGCGTCGCTGAACGAGGACATTCGCGGCATGGCCACGCAGTTGCTCCGCCACTACCCCAGTCGGGCGGAAGTCCAGCTGCAAGGACTGTTCGAAGAGGGGCTCTCGGCAAAGCTTCCCCTCTCCCCATTTTTCGCGTCAACGGCCACTTACCGTCCTACCGAGCGCTGGCGGAACAGGCTCTGCCGCAAACTGGCCGCCATCTTGCTGAGTTGTCAGAAATGACTGGCCACACGATCGCTCTCCACGGGCCACAGCACATGGCCCGCTGAGTACGGGAGGTCAGCCTGTAGACGCAGCTTGCGCGCGTACAAGATCGCGCAGTTTCGTCCGCGCTGGGTTAACGCCGCCGTCCTACTCTGACCTGCCGTCCCTGAGGCGGGGAGCGACGAGCGGGTCAGCCCGCCAAGAGGCAAGCAGTGACCTTTTCTTAGCTCAAAAGGCTTGTTTAGCTGTCCAGCTAATCATCGAATTTGGGCTAATGATTAGGCCAGAAGGCTAGATTTGCTGGCTGACTACTCGCTCTAAAAGACCCAACTCGCCATGGAGAATTCCGTAAGACCGGCACGACGGTATGCATCTGCGGGGATTTCGTTGCCTAGCGGGCAGAGCACTCTAATGACCGACGTGACGACAATGCAACGATCCCGCTGCGCGGTCAGAACAGCCCACCCGGCATCGACAGCGCGATCCAGCCCTCAACCACGCGGATGCCAAACGGATGCGCCGCACCTCGCCTGAGCGTATGTTGGCCAAAGCGGATTGAAGGCCAAACCACTGAAGCCGATCAACCACCGTGCGGCGTAGTGAGGTTCGGCAGGCCCGGCCTGAGCTCGGTCTCAAGACCGGGTGTCCATGGGCGGAGTTGCCCGGGGAAGGCCCCCGCGCTTTCGACATAGCGCAACGCGGACCTGGTGTCGCGCCACCCCACATAGCTCATCAGCGCCTTGATGTCCCAACCATTGCACGTCGCCCAGGTGGCGAAGCCGCGACGCAACGAGTGACTGCTGTATAGCGCAGCTGATAGCCCGGCGCCGTGCAACACGGCGCGCAACAGTGGAATCACGCTATGGGGATGCAACGCTTGCTTGCTTAAATGCCCCCAGCGATCGATGCCTGGGAACACCGGCCCCTCGGAAATCTCGGCCACTTCGACCCAGTCGAGATAGGCCTGCACCGGACACAGGCGCGCCAGCGCTGGTGCGCTAAAGGACTGGCCCAGGTTGTCACGATCACACTTGCTCCAGGGCAGAAACAGCTGCATGCCCTCCCCGCCTCGCGCTTGGATATGCTCGACCCGCAGCCGGCATAGCTCGTCGCTGCGAAACGCGCGCCAGAAGCCAATGAGCAGCAAGGCCCGGTCTCGCCAACAACGCAGCAGCTGAGGTCGATCCCCCTTCGCGCGGGCCGCCTCCCCTATCCGCTCCAGCCAGGCCACGCATTGCTCCAACTCGCGCAGTTGCAGCGGCTCGGCCTGTTTCTCCGGTTTCGGGTGCAGGGTGCGAATACCCTTCAACACCTGGCGCACCAGCGGGGCTTTGGTTGGATCCGGAAAGCCCTGACTGGTGTGCCACTGCGCCAAGGCGGCCAGGCGCAGCTTCAGCGTGTTGCTGGCCAGGGTGCCGGCATGGTCGACCAGGTAGCGCACGATGGCGTCGCTGGTGGCGGGCAGGAAACCGCCCCAGCTCACTTCGAAGTGCTCGATCGCCTGCTGGTAGCTGCGTCGGGTGTTGGCCCGGGTACCGGCCTGCAGATAGCGCTCTACCGCCTCACTCATCGCGCCCCCCCGCCTTGGCATACCGCCTCGAGGCCGGAATTGGGTCGAATTGCGCTCTCACATGAGATAACTCCGCATTATCCCATGTCAGTTCGTCAGCCCAATTGAAAGACGACAGGCGTCATTACAGGCGTACTTCCATACTCCGTAACACAACACGAAATCGTCAGGAGACCGGCCATGGCACGCGGTGGCGTGAACAAAGCGGTGGTCAAAATCGCCCGGGACGCCCTGCTCGCCCGTGGCGAACACCCCAGCATCGATGCGGTGCGAATTGAGCTCGGCAACACCGGGTCGAAATCCACCATCCTGCGTTGTCTGCATGAATTGGCGGCACAGGATGCCCAGCACCCGGCACCAACCGTGGAGGGAGAGTTGCTGAGACGGATTGGCCCGGTCGCTGATCAACTACGCGAGGACGCGCAGGCAGCGGTCGCCGCCGAACGCGACCTTCTGACGCGCCAACAGTTGGAGTACCGCACAGAACGTCAGTACAGCCAGGAGCGGATCGAGGAACTGCAGCGCAGCCAATCCGAGTTGAGCGCCCAGCTGCAGCAACGTCTTCAGATCGAGTTGAGCTTGCAGGAGCAACTACGCGCCACCGAGGTGGAGAGCAGTCGCCGGCTGGAAGCCGAGCACGGTTGGCAGCGATTGTCGGAAGCGCAGGCGCAGCAACTGCAGTCCCTCGAAGAAAAACACCAGCACGCCCGCCAAGCTCTGGAGCACTATCGACAGACGCAGAAAGAACACCGCGAGCAGGAACTGCGACAGCACGATGAGGCCATGCAGCAGTTGCGCCGGGAGCACCGTGCCCTGCAAAACAGCCTGATCAGCAAACAGGACGAACTGACCGTCCTCAATCGCGACAATGAGCGGCTACTGAGCGAAGCACGCACTCAACTGCAGCAACACCGTCGGGAGCTCAGCGACCAGCGCCATCAATTCCAGGAAGCCTCGGCGGCACTTAAGGCTGAGCAAACGCACCTGCGTAGTGCCTTGAATACCCTGCAAACGGAGAACGCCACGCTACAGGAGCGGCTCAGACAACGCCTGATTGAGGTTCGCCAGTGCCGACGCCAACTACGGAATCAAGAGAGACTCTTGCAGCAGCAATCTCACTCTCCCACCGCCCCCCTTTCCTAGCCAACCGCCGACAATTGAGACAGGGCAGATAGCCTGGTTTCAAACCAGCATACCTAATCGCCGCAGTACTCGGCGGTCACTAGCACCCAGTCTGAATTCAGAAAATACAGTCGACCACGCAATATCGACGGTTGTGCTATTCCTCTTTTCGATGTCTCGCCGCCAACGCATGCGAATCTTGGCCGGCATCAGAATTTCCTTGTCGGAGTAAACCACGTCATTCGCGATATCCGGATAATCAAACATCAGCCATACCAATAAGTAGCTGTCGTCTTCCCAACCTCTAATCCATCCGCGCTCCGTCAGGCTGTCCAGCACTTCGAAGCGGTCAGACATATCGCGCTCAAATTCCTCGATGCAAGATGGCCAATTACGCAATACCCCCTCACTTAACAGATTGCATGCCTGCAGTTCATCCACTGCATAAAGCAATTTGTATCTCACCCAATGGAGCGACGGCTGCATACACGCAATACAAAAGAATGAGTAGAAATTCTTTTGCAGCCAAAGTCGATAGGCGTCAACGCAAAGATCCCGACTACGCATCAGGATCAATAGTTCCCCCATCCGCTCCAAACTGGGACAACTGCAAAGACGATCCGCTCTCGAGTTGGAAAAAAAGGGCAGCTTGCGGTCATTTAATCGGGTAGCCGAGGCGCAGGCATCCCAGAATGGTGGGCCGGCATTGATATCACTCAGCGCAAGCCACAGCGGCGAGCTTAGCAGCATCTGCAAATGCGGAAACATGCCAACTAGGCGTTTGCGCAGCGATGCATTGGGTAACGTGCCGCGGAACCACGCATCGCATCGGTGCTCCCACGCCTCTGCCTCCGTAAACCCTTGCTGCACCAACCAGACAGCCAGCGCTCGTCCGTTGTGATGCACCCGCGCAGTGTGCGCCAAGGTATGCACAAACGACATAGCCCGAATCTGACGGACAAAACGGTTGAACTCGTTCGTATCGGGATCTTTAGCACCCATGGCGAACCTCCCGCTTCCTCCTGAACAGGTTTGGGACTCTGGGACCATTCTAAGCCCTTGATAAAACGACTTATGCCTATTTATCGCAAGCGTTTTTGATTGGTTGACTGCGGCAAAGTGGCTGTTTAGAGCCTCTGACGAGCCTCCCATTTTTTGCTGAACAGGTCTGGGACTCCAGAACCGTTCTAAGCGATTGAAAAATCTACTTATTACCCTTTGTCGCAAGCGCTTTGGGTTGGGATGACTTGCACCTCAGACGGCGTAGCCTGATGCATACACACCGCCCTACGTCCGATTCCCTATCGCCGTGACTTTGGTCTTGGCAGGAGGAACTATATGCCTTCGATTCCCCCAGCTCGGAAATTAACGAAAGGACACTTCGGCAGGTACCTCGTTTGTTTCCCCTCGCGTAAGAATGCGTGTCAAGTCATCTGCGAAAGCTTACTAGAGGCCGACTATTGTCTTCATCTAGAGTACGCTGAGGAAGTCGTAGCTTACTTTGCCCAACCAGAGACAATGTCGTTCTTGGTCGATGGAAAAACCGCAACTTACACTCCCGACTTCTTAGTCGAAACAACTGACAGCACCTACTACACAGAAGTAAAACCGGACTGGTTAAAGCTTCACCCCGCATACCAGAGAAAGCTATCAATCGCCAAGGATGAACTCAGCAAAAGACAAGCAATCCTTCACATTGCCGACTGCAACAGCATCAACCAAGGAGCAACTTTAGAAAACCTAAAACTTCTGTACTTCAACTCCTTCAATGTAAACAAAGAAGAACTCAATCACTGCATATCAGCGTTAAGTTTCGCATCATTTCCGTTGACCTTCCAAGAATTCTTAAAGAAATACAGCGCAAGCCCCAGGGCCGTCTATAGATGCATATTCGACAAGCATCTGAAGACCGATCTGCTTCTTAAATTAACTCCGCTGAGCATACTGGAGGGTGCCGCATGAACACGATTAATCAGCCAGCGATCGGCGCCCACTACCAGATGGATAACAATATTTATGAAGTAACCACAGTCGGAACCGTAATAGGGCTTTGCTGCCTGAAAACTGGCACCCCGAAAATTCCTGAACCAACAAGAATTCACTGAACTTCAGATCAGAAAGGCAATAATCCTCCACCAAATTTCGCCGACCGCTCTTTCATTCGATGCAAAACGGGCACTGACTATCGAAGAAGAAAGGAATCTTTTATTCCGCAGACATAATTACCAAATGAGCACTGAAAGATACGATCGAAGGGCAAACAAGCATAAAAACCAAGGAAAGCAAAACAATTCTACGCACCTCTACGAAAACATCAAATTCAAATTTCAAAAGATTGATGTATTTCTAGTTGACGACAACGGCAACGTCATTGAAAAGCCAGTAGTAGTCACTGTAATCAATCAAAAAATCGGCATGTGCGTTGGCTTCGCAATACTGGAGGACTTATGAACACCATAAAGCAGCCATCTATCGGCGCCCACTACAAGATGAACAACAAAACCTATGAAATAACCACTGTCGGCACCGTTATAGGGCTATGTTGCCTGGAAACAGGTTCCCGCAGATTCCTGGAAAAACAAGAGTTCGCGGAGCTTCAAATCAGAAACACTATAACTCTTTGCAAAAACGCCCCTATCGATCTCTCCGATGCCGTACATTTGACATCGGCAACTGAAAAAGAAAAACAAATCTATTTTCGCCGACACATCTACGTGACCACCTGCTTAAAGGAGTTTTCCGGGGCGCTTCCTCGCGACCGAATCAACGCACTGATTGCCGAGATCGCAAAAGAAATACAAGATGAAGACCCACCCTCCTATTCAACAGTCCATTACTGGGCAAGGCGCTACAAGAAGAGCAACAACAACCCGCTAGCTCTGCTGAACCATTATCCGGACTCACGAAAACCTCGATTATCCGAACACAATGACGAACTAATATCAACTTACCTTAATGAAGAGTACCTCACCAAAGAGCGACCCACCCTTAAGCATGTCTACAAACTCCTAATCGGCCAAATAGCAGCAGAAAACCAACAAAGAGTGGAGCGCGGTCAAAGTAAATATGCACCACCATCCTACAGCACCTTCCGGCGACGCTTGTACAAAATTGACGGCTACCAAATAGATATTGCAAGACACGACTCTAAGTATGCAACGAAGAAACATAAATCCCAGGATAAGAAATGTGCTCCTGATGATCTGTACACTAACGTCGAGATCGATTCGCAAGAAATGGATGTAATGGTGGTCGACAACGACGGTGTGGTCATCGGCAGGCCGACACTAGTTGCATTCATCAATGAGAAGAGCCGAAAGTGTGTTGGCTGGGATATATCACTGGGTACTCCTACGGTAGAGAAAGTTGTACGAGCATTGAAAATGGCCATTCTCGGTCTGCCCAATGACCCGCTTTCCGGGGGAAAGCATCACAAAGGCACCCTGGACAATGGCCCGGAGAATATAGCCCATTGGCTGAAAGATATTGCGCAAATACTTGGCATTGAACTTTCTTATACTCCACCCGGAGAGCCGAATCGGCGTGCCTATGTCGAGCGCTTTTTTGGCACCGTCAATAGTGGGTTTGCACACTGGCTCCCCGGAACGGTTAAAAGCTCCGTTCAGGAACGCGGTAGTTATCCTTCAGTAGCCCGCGCTTGCCTGACACTCGAGCAACTCAAACAGCTTTTCTCGGAATGGTTAAACATCTATCACAACACCTATCATATGGGGCTACAAGGCAGCCCAAACGAGACATGGGAATATCTACAGAAATCATCTCTTCCCCCAGAACGCTACTCTGAAGAAGACCTCAATAAGCTATGTCTGAGTATCGAACATCGCAGGCTTAGCAAGGGCCGTGTGACACTGAACTCCCTAACGTGGACAGGCCCATCTATCTCGTTGATCGCGAGCCAACTGGGGAAACACAAGAAAGCAGTCGTCTACTTTGACCCATGCGATCTTGCATCCGTTTGGATTGCCCATCCGGACACTCCCAAAGAGTGGCATCCAGCGCACGCGACTTGGCCGGACTATCAAGACAACCTGACGCTAAGTGAGCACTTGCAGATTCGTGACTCAATCCGCGAAAAGCATGAGCGCTTTGACCATATTCACGCCTGCACTCTACTGCGCGAACTTCATCAGAAAGTCAAAATTATCGCCACCAATAAACGAACTCCTTCCAAGGGCGAAAAGCGTCATAACTCGAAGACACGTTCCCACTCAGCACCTACCATGGCGAATGTCACGGGATCAAATTTCAAAGCTCGCAAGTTGGGATCCTGATCCGACCGGACCTGAGGTAATCAACATGACCCCCGAAAATGAAATCAAAATGCGAGCCTTCAATGCCTTTACGGTAATCCATCCTGAATTCCAAGTGGCAATCGATACCATTAACAAGTCACTGGCCATGACCCGAATTTGCGGGGAATCCGTATCGCCCATGCTGCTTGGGAAGTCCGGCACAGGTAAAACTAGAGTATGCCAAACACTGATAGACCAAATGGAAAAACCCAAAATTATCAGGGAAAATTCTGGAATCATTAAGACCGTCCCGGTTCTTTATTGTAAGGTCCCGGAAGATGCAACTATTAAGAAGCTTACGTGCGCCATGCTGAGAAAATTGGGCGAGGATCGATTTGAAAAGAACCAGGACGTTCTGGAACATCGTCTATGCGCACTTCTCCGCATACTAAGAACGGAACTTGTAATACTTGACGAATGGCAGCACTTAATTGAACGTGGCGCAGAGCGCACCCGGCAGTCCGTTTGTGACTGGGTAAAAGTATTTAGCGAAGACCATTTCCATGGTGCAGTACTACTTTCCGGCATACCAAACTCAGAACTCGTTGTAGATCAGCACGATCAACTCCCTCGGCGATATCCCTATCGGGCCTACCTCTCCGACTTCTCTCTTCAATCTCAATCTGGCCTGGACGACTTTGTTCACCTTGCTGGTGCGTTTTCGACCGAAATAGAAGACAACATGGGCTTTACACACCCCATATCTTTGACCGATGAAAATATTCTTCTTGCTTTGTTTTCATATAGTGGCGGCAATATTGACGCTCTACACACGCTACTCAAAGAAGCCCTCCGACTGGCGCTTGAGCGAGATGACAAAAGCCTTTCAAAAGACGACCTCCTGCTCGCAGCCGATAGTCTGATCACAAGGCTACGGCTCACAAAAAAGAACCCATTCAGCATGACGCCGAGCCAATTGCGACACCTCATTTACCGGTGAAGCCATGAAACAGCAGCGCTATGTGCCCCTCCCCCACAAGAATGAAAGTCCATTCAGCCTGGTATTGCGCTTTGCCTGGAATAACGGCTTTAAAAGCATTGCTCTATACCACCGGGTCTTATCTATTCGGTCTATACAATTCAGACCGGAACTCCTCAAGGACTCAAAAAGCCAGCAATCGTTGCTTGCACAAAAACTCTACTCACCGAAGGAACTAAAAAATATATCCGACTGTTTTTTTACAGTGACTTATCAAAACCTCGCTCGACGCGTACGCATTCTCGAGACGGATCAGCCAATAGCCATTCTCAGACGAAACATTGCGCTATGTCCTTCCTGTGCGAGAACTGGATACTTGGATAGAACGCATTGCTTCATCTGGTCAATCACGTGCCCCACTCACAACCAACGCTACATCGAAAAATGCCCAAATTGTCACCGACCTCTTCACTGGACGATGCTAGATAGCAATTTCTTCTGCCCTTGCGGTTTTGATTTAAAACTCAGTCCGGATGAATTCGATGACAGCCCTCATAGTAGAATAGTTGCGGACCACTTGAACTCCGCTAACAACGGCTACTTTAAAGACCTTTTAGCGTGCCTAAACGCTACACATTACTTTGACACACCCAACGCCGACATACGAAAAATGGAAGATTGTATTGAAATTGCAGAGGGACTCAAAAAAACCTTCTTCATGGTCATAGCACGCAACCAAGCTGAGTATCCATGCCTTCATCGACGAGCGTTACTGGCCTCCTGGATGAGTACTCACTCTAAACTATTGAGAAGCTTTGCCTTTGAATACTATTACAATACGTGCCAACAAAAGCCTGAACTGTCGACTCAAAACTGTCATTGCTCAAACCTTGCACTCACAACCGAAGAACTAACCTATCTATTCAATTCCTATCGCCCCCCCGAAATTCTTAGGAAGTCCGGGAAGATCTGTCGAGCAAACAACGCCCCCTTCCGACAACGCCTCTCTCAATGCAAGGACCTTTGCCATGAACTGATTAATCTTCCGCATATTGAATGGGAAGACCACACACACATTGCTCAGCCTGACGACACCTTCAAGCTGCTCAATCTAGCGCAAGTCGCGGCACAGCTAAATATCTCTACAGTATCTGTATCAGCGCTCTGCAAAGTCAAGTTAATCAAGTCTATTCGACTAAATAGGGCATCTCCATTTCTCATCACAGAATCATCCATCTATGACTTTAGGAGAGACTTCATACTCTATCCGGAAATCTACAGCCGTTTAAAATTTTCGCCCTTCTTTACAAAAGCTATAATGCAGCGCTTAGATTTGAAACCAATAGCTATCAGAAGCCTTCGCTTCGGAGTCTACAATCGAACGACTGAACTTGAGAGTCTACTCAGCGTCTTGGGTAAAAATATTGCCCCCGTACCAATCTTGCCCGCAAATGAATCAACCTCGCTTCGTAAAGCTGCACGACGCCTCGACCTAAAACTAGCTGACACCAAATACTTATTGGACTCCAATCTTCTTACCCGAGCACAAACTGATAACCGTAAAAACTCATTGAGCCATAGCAAGTATCCGAACACCCTCCTCGTTGAGGCGATCAAATGGCGAGATGAGCACCTTACCATTCCAGAAGCAGCTAACTTCATCGGCTGCTCCTCTTCCATGCTAGTCCAAAGATTCGTAATAACAGATTTCATCCCCACACTAAAGCTTGCACAAACCAAGCTTATAAACAAACACAGCGTAGCCCTTGCAAAAGTTCACTTCTCAAGCTACATCACAATCCACGCCGCGCACAAAGAATTAGGATGCAGCGTAGCAATTATAAAATCACTCATAAGGAAAGGCGAACTGTGTTTCCTACGTCACTCCAACCAACACCATATAGAAAACATAGAATTATTTTCCAAGGAAAGCCTTATAAAACTATTAGAACAGAGAGGATGAAAACTTAAACTTTAATGTGAGATCTGCACAGATTCTCGTGCAGAATTAAATCTTGGGGAGAACCCCAATTACTACAAAGAGTTTTGACTAATCCAAGACAATAGCTCCGCAAAAATTTCCGAATCCTACCGAATCGCAACTCGCTCACTTTCGTTCTCAGTCTGATCCAAAATCTACCAATAAATGCGCCGTTTTCCTGGGCCATGACCACTACCGAGGGCATCCTCGTTTTACACCTCACGTTGGATAATGTAGTAAAAGGACGATTGCTTACCGCAAATGCATGTCAATCCTAGCCTCTATAATCCCCATCTTGACCCGGTCAACGAAGGACGGAACAAACTACTCCGAGCCACCGGCCGCTCGATAGCTCGTGTTCTCTAACGCTTCCAATAGTTACCGAAACGACAGCCACATAATTCTATTCTTAGTGAAAACGCGGGTTGACTCGTGACTCAGCCAACCCCAGCGCTAAGGGCTTTTCATTTCGAAACTAAGTGAATATTCAAGAAAATGCCCGCCATGAAGGCGGGCCAAGGGGAGCATGGTGCCGAAAAGGGGTTGCGTGAAACGGGGGCTCAGGCCGCCAGTCGATAGGGAGTGCCTTCGCGACGGGCCAGTTCCAGCTGCCAGATCGCCTGATTGGCGCCGGCCGCATCACGGGACGTGAAGGGACCGGAACGCATCACCCCATCCACTACCACGACCCAGCAAGCCATATGGCCAGCGGTCCTGAGGGCTTCGGGAACGGCAGTCCCGACCAGGGACATGACATCAACGTGGGACATGGCCTCACCTCCATCGCTTTGCATGGGTAAAGCCTATGGGAGGGGCTCGGCCTATAGAAATCAGTTGCTTCAATAGTGGCTATCCACAAGAGCAATTGTCCTGGCGAACTGGACAGCACCGAAACGGGGCGTCTAGATTTAGTGGCTCATAGCCATTAGCCGTGGATGGCGCCCCCTGACAGGATGTCAAGCGATGCTCTCCCCCGCCTGCATTACCTTCGCTCGCCCCCTGCCTCCCCTTCGCCCACTCGATACGAGGCGTCTGCCATGAACAGCTCGATCAAACGCTTCTTCAACGACCTCAGCGTCCGCCAGAAGCTGCTCACCGGATTCGGCCTGGTACTCGCGATCACTCTGCTCGTGGCCTGGACCAGCTGGCGTGCACTGGAAGGTGCGCTACACCGCTTCGACATCCTGCTGCGGGTCAATGACATCGACACCAAGCTCTATCAGGTCCGCCAGCACGAAAAGGACTTCATCATCCGCAGTGATGAACAGGCCATCGACAACGCGCTGCAGATCATCGGGGAGATCCAGGGCATCGCCGACAACACCCTCAAGGTGATGACCATTCCCAAGACCATCGACCTGATGAAACAGATCCAGACCGATCTCGGCCAGTACCAGCAGAACCTGACGGGACTGGCGGAAATGGAGAAGAACAAACGCAGCGCCCAGCAGAACATGGAGCAAGCCGCTCGCGAGGCGCTCAAGCAGTTCGACGAACTGGAGCAGCACCTGACCCAGGAAGCCCTCCAGCAAATCCGTCAAAGCGGCGATGAAGACGGCATTCGTGCCCTGGAAAGCGCGACCCATGCGTCTGGCATGGCCAAGGACGTGCTCACCGCACGGCGGCACGAGAAAGACTTCGTCATGCGCCGCGACGGCCAGTACGCCGACAAGCTCAACGCCGTGTTCGACGCCCTCGACAGCCGGGCCAACGAACTGGCCGCACGCATCAGCGAACCCTCCGCCCGCGAGGACCTGGATTCGGCGCGCAAGCAGATCGCACGCTATCGCAGCGAATTCGCCAACCTGCGCCAGAGCATCCAGCTCCACGCCGACTCCGAGTCCGCACTGACCACACGCGCCACGGGCATTTCCGGCTCCTCCACCGACGCGCTCAACATTCAGATGCAGTTGCTGGAAGCCGATGCACACCAGGCCAAGACCATCCTGGCCACGGCAGCCGCCATCGGTTTCGTGGTCGGATTGCTGTCCGCCCTGGTTATCGCCCAGTTGATCGTGGTTCCCCTTCGCCAGGCCGTACAACAGGCCCGCAAGGTGGCCGCCGGCGACCTGACCTCGGACATCCGCAGCGATCGCAAGGACGAGCTCGGACAATTGATGCAGGCCATGCAGGACATGACCGAGAGCCTGCGCGGCCTGCTCAAGCGTATTGGCAGCGGAATCGAGCAGTTGGCCACGGCCGCAGAGGAGATGTCCGCCGTCACCGAGCAGACCAGCGCCGGCGTGACCCAGCAGAAGATGGAAACCGAGCAGGTGGCCACCGCCATGAACCAGATGGTCGCCACCGTCCAGGACGTCGCCCGCAACGCCGAATCCGCCGCCGACTCCGCCAGCCATGCCGATCGCCAGGCGCAGCACGGTACCGCGGTCGTCCAGCAGGCCATCGAGCGCATCGAACACCTCGCCCAGGCCATCGAGCAATCCGCCGGGGCC
Organism: Pseudomonas sp. BN414; assembly: GCF_029871275.1. NCBI lineage: Bacteria > Pseudomonadati > Pseudomonadota > Gammaproteobacteria > Pseudomonadales > Pseudomonadaceae > Pseudomonas > Pseudomonas sp. BN414. Next base: position 276,992 of record NZ_SSOL01000075.1, on the reverse strand, counting down.
ATCGAACGGCTCAAGCACGACAGCACCAACATCGGCACCGTGCTCGACGTGATCAAGAGCATCGCCGAGCAGACCAACCTGCTTGCCCTCAATGCCGCCATCGAAGCCGCGCGAGCCGGGGATGCCGGTCGTGGTTTCGCCGTCGTCGCCGACGAAGTACGCGCCCTCGCCCGCCGAACCCAGGAATCCACCACGCAGATCGAGCAACTGGTCAGCACCTTGCAGGACGGCGCCCAGGGCGCGGTGGACATGATGGGCCACAGCCGCACCCAGGCGGGGAATACGGTGGACGCTGCCAAGGAGGCCGGAACCGCGCTGGAGGCCATCAACAACTCGGTCTCCAACATCCAGCAGCTCAACCAGCAGATCGCCACCGCCGCCGAGCAGCAGAGCGCCGTGGCCGAAGAGATCAACCGCAGCGTCACCAGCATCCGTGATGTGGCCGAGCAGTCCGCGGCGGCTACCGAGGAAACTTCGGCCGCCAGCATCGACCTCGCCCGCCTCGGCGGTGAACTGCAGACCGAGGTCAACCGCTTCCGTCTGGCCTGAATGCAAAAGCCCCCTGCCCGCTCGCGCGGACAGGGGGCAAACCAGAGACAGCCTGGCGCCGTCAGGAAGGCGGCCCGGTGGCCCAGAACCACATCTTCAGCCAACCCCGCCACGCCGCATCACGACCTGCGGCACGAAACCCATCACACCCTGTGCAGCGTGAGCTATCGGGCGGTGGTATCGCGGGTGGCGGACTGGCCCCGTCCTTGCGGGTTTTCCTCATTATCCTTGAGCGCCCTTGGCAATCCATTGGTTGCGGATTACCATAATCACGTTTCGCGCACTATGCAAACACGATAAGTGAGCCAAGTACGCTTCATTCCGTCATTAAGATTCGCGGCATGAACACGCTTGGATCGCGCATTGCGCACTACAGAAAGCTGAAAGGACTCTCTCAGCAGGCCCTGGCCAACGAGTGCGGCTGGGAATCACAATCCCGTATCGGTAACTACGAGCGGGATACCCGCGAGCCCTCGTTCGAAGACCTCAAGCGCATCGCCAAGGCGTTGGAGGTCACGCTCAACGACCTGCTCAATCCCGTTATGCAGATCGCCGAATCCAAAGAGGGCCGTTATGGCCCGGAACAAACACTGAGCCCCCGCTCCCGCCAGGTGCTCGATCGTCTCAGCCGCGCTGCCAGCGAAGGCCGCCTGGTCGAACAGGATCTGGTACTGCTGGAACAGATCGCCCGGCGCCTGGAAAAGCCGGCCGATTGATCGATCCTTTTCGCCGGCTACCTGTCTCAAGGACATGGGGAATCCGATCCCCGCGGCCGAGAGGTAACGCGCATGCTCGCCAAAGTCGTGAAGGTCGCCTTGCTGGCTATGGTGCTCGCCAGCAACAGCGGCTGCATCATCCATCATTACGATGACGACGACCGCCGAGGTGGCTGGGACGACCACCGGGACGACGATGACCGAGACCGGGACGGCCACAGGAAAGGTCACCGATAAGTCACGATAAGCCCCGCGATCGCGGGGCTTTTTCTGAGATCTTCTGCAGTTTTCGCGACCGGGTGTATAGTCGATCACCCCCGATCTCCCAGCGAGCGGTTGCCCATGGCTGCCTCCTCTCCCGGAATCTCCAGACGCCAGGTACTCAAGGCTTTCGCCGCCTTCGGCGCGGCCCTGGTCACGGGCGACGTCCTGGCCGCCCGGATCGAGACGACGCTGCGCCCACGCAACCTTCATGCACGCCTGCTCAATCGTGATCGCCACCTGCGCCTGGAACGCCCGGCCTCAGGGGAAGTCGCCACCTTCTGTTATTTCCGCAAGGGCAAGGGCTGGGACCTGAAAGGCTATCGCCAGGGCTGCCGCATCCTGCGGGACGTGAAGTACAAGAGCACGGTGAAGATCAACGTCAAATTGCTCGACCTGCTATTCCTCATCCAGGCCTGGCTGCGCATCAACAAGCTCCCCACCCGCATCCTGGTGAACAGCGGCTACCGCACCCCGCAGCACAATGCCACCCTGGAAGGCGCCGCCCGGCAGTCGCTGCACATCCGTGGCATGGCCGCCGACATCCGCATCCCCGGCGTCAGCGTCGAACGGCTGGGCAAGCTGGTTCGCGCCATCGGTGCCGGTGGCGTGGGCTTCTATCCATCCAAGGGGTTCATCCACGTGGACGTCGGCCGCGTCAGGACCTGGCGCGCTGCCGCCCTGGTGGAGCCGGGGCAGGAAGAATGGGCCCTGGCCGTGCTGGACCAAGGCGAGCATTTCGTCTGATTTCAGTCGAAGTCAGCGCAGTCGGCGCAAACGAATTGGCCCCGCCGATCGGTGCGCTCGGTCAGTTCGCCGCAGTAATCGCACTCTCCATCCACGACGTCGAGCGGATCGGCGTCTTCGTCGTCGAAGCACTCGTCATCCAGATCATCGTCGTTGTCGAGCAGATGATCGTGTTCGGGTTCGTGGAGGTCGAGATCGTCGTCCATAGCACCGCACCAGGTGGGAAATCGAAAAGCCGCGGACTATAGCGCCGAGGCTGAGCTATCGCCAGGCGGCACGCCCAACGGTGATGGCAGACCGAATGCCGGACCAAGGGTCACCGCCCAGGCAAAAAAAAGCCCCGCATGAGGCGGGGCTTTTTTCTGAGCGGCTCTTACAGAGCGCGAACCTGCTCAGCCTGCGGGCCTTTGGCACCGGCAGTGACGATGAAGCTTACGCGCTGGCCTTCGTCCAGGGACTTGTAGCCGTCGCCTTCGATCTGGCGGAAGTGTACGAACACGTCCGGACCTTGTTCGGGGGTGATGAAGCCGAAGCCTTTTTCAGAGTTGAACCACTTGACGGTACCGTTTTGGCGGGTGGACATGATGCTGTCTCCAAGGTGTAGGAATACGTGGCAGGCAAAAACCTGGCCGGTGACTGTATGCGTAGTGAAGGGTGCCGAGGAGATGGAACATCGAAAGGACAGAACATCAAAACGGTGCCGCAAGACTGAGCAGGCAGTGGGCGAAGAATACAGGGTTCGTCAGGATTGAAAAGTAATTTCTGGACATGGCCATTCTCGACCCGTTTGGCCGGCTGGCCGATTTAATGGGTTGACCCGATGGCGAGCCTGTATAGTCAGGGTCGAGCCTCGCTTCCGAGGGCTCTCAAATCAAAGGTGCCCTCATGTCTGACAACCCAACAAACCGCGCCAGATCCGAGCTGGACGAACAGACCAGGGCCTTTCTGTCGAAGGGCGGGGAAATCACAGAGATCCCGACCGGCCAGACCGGATGGAATACCGGCCGCCAGAAGTCACAGTGGACAAAAGGACAGGCGAAGAAGCCGGAAGAATGAGAAAGCGAGCCAAAGGCTCGCTTTTTTCGTCAGGGGCGCTCGCAACGGCCGCTGCCTGCTCCCGGGACAGCCATCAATCGCCCTCCCCCATCAACGCCTGCAGGCGCTGGCGCAGCCAGCTTTCCGCCGGATCGCTGTCGAGCATGCTGAGCCAGACCATGTCCAGGTCCAGTTCAGGGGTTTCGAAAGGCAGCGCCTCGTAACGCAGCTGGCCGGACGCGGCCATGGCCTCGGCGATGTAGTCGGGCAGGCTGACCAGCAGGTCGGTGTCTGCCAGCAAGGCCGGCAAGGCGCTGAACTGCGGAACCGACAGCACCACCCGGCGCGTGCGACCAACCGCCTGCAACCAGTCATCCGCCAACCCGTGGGTACTGGCGGTGTGGGACACCTGGACGTGCGGCCGGGCGCAATACTCGTCCAGGGTCAGGGGAGCGCCGTCCAGGTCCGCGCGCAGCACCTTCGGGGAGACGCGGCGCAGGCGCTTGCAGCGGGCGTTGGCCGGCAGGTCGCGGGTCTGGGTGATACCAACGGTGATCTCGCCATTGGCCAGCAGCTCTGGAATTCGCCAGTAGTTGGCGTGCTGGACCACGATCACGATGTTCGGCGCTTCATTGCGCAATGCCCGTAGCACCGGCGGCAGCAGTGCGAATTCGACATCGTCCGACAACCCGATACGGAAGGTCATGTTGCTGGTGGCCGGATCGAACTCGTGGGTCAGGCTGAGGGCTACGGACAGGGCATCCAGCGCCGGCGACAGGTGCCGGGAGATCATCTCGGCGCGGGCGGTGGGCTCCATGCGGTGACCGACGCGGACGAACAGCGGGTCGTTGAACAGCGCCCGCAGGCGATTCAGGGCCGCACTGATGGTGGGCTGGACGAGAAACAGCTTTTCCGCGGCCTTGGTGACATTGCGCTCCTGCATCAGCGTCTCGAACACCACCATCAGGTTGATGTCGGCCTTGCGCAATTCGTTGCGATTCATACCCCGCTCCTCTCGTCGTTCGCAGTTGCCCCGCCGGGGAAACTCCCGTGGCAGAGCGTCCGGCCGGCGCTTTGATGGCGCAGCGTGGAAGCTCGCGCAAGCATCTGAAGCGAAACACACTGTTGCGCGATTTCGCCCTTGAAGCGCATCCAGCCGAATGATTAGATAGCATCCTAATAGATAGCTAGCATTCTTTGTATATGTCTGTCGAAGCCCTTCATCTGCAAGTCAGCAGCCGCCTGGTCATCAGCGGGCGCAATTGGCGGCGTATCTGCCAGATCAACCTGTCGAAATTCGGAATCAGCGAAGCCTGTTGCGGGCCCTTGCTGATGATCGGCCGGCTGGGCGGTGGCGTGCGCCAGGTGCAATTGGCCCAGGCCATCGGCATCGAGGGGCCTTCCCTGGTGCGCCTGCTCGATCAGCTGTGCAGCGCCGGCCTGATCGAACGCCAGGAAGATGCCAGCGACCGCCGCGCGAAGACGCTCAGTGTCACCCGCGCCGGACGCGAGCTCAGCGAGAAGCTGGAGAACGAGCTGATCCTCCTGCGCCACCAGGCCCTGGCGCATCTGTCGACTGAGGACCTGCAAGCCGCCCTGCGCGTATTCGACGCCTTCGACCAGTTCAGCCAGGCCCATTGATCGTGCTCAACCTGCCCCCCGCCCGCGACTGGTTCTACTCGATCAAGGTCTTCGCCGCTTCCATGCTGGCGTTGTACATCGCCCTGTACATGCAGCTGCCCCGCCCCTACTGGGCCATGGCGACGGTGTACATCGTCGCCAACCCCTTCGTCGGGCCCACCAGCTCCAAAGCCCTGTACCGCGCGCTCGGCACCCTGCTCGGCGCCAGTGCTGCCGTATTCATCGTGCCACTGCTGTCCCAGCAACCGCTGTTGCTGAGCCTGGTAGTGGCGTTCTGGACGGGCGGCATGCTGTTCCTGTCGATGCATGTGCGCACCGCCGACAACTACGCGCTGATGCTGGCCGGCTACACCATGCCGATGATCGCCCTGCCGGTGGTGGACAACCCCCAGGCGGTCTTCGACCTCGCCTACTCGCGTTTTCTCGAGATTCTCCTGGGCATCATCTGCGCCAGCGTGGTCGGCAGCCTGTTCTGGCCCAGCCGGCTGGCCCCGGTGCTGGCCGGCAACGCCAAGCGCTGGTTCGGCGACGCCCGCGACTACTGCGCCCTGCAGTTGCAGCACCCGCGTGACCTGCAACGACTGGTACAGCTGCGCGCCAGCATGATCACCACCTTCAACGGCCTGGAATTGATGATCGGCCAGTTGCCGCATGAAGGAGCGCACCCGCGTGTCGTGCGCGATGCCCGTGAGCTTCGCGAACGCATGGCCTTGCTGCTGCCGGCGGTGGATACCCTACACGACAGCCTGCTCGCCCTGCGGGAGAAGGCACCGCACCTGGCCGCGCGGCTTGCCCCGAGCCTGCATGCCTGCCTCGACTGGTTGCAGGGCGAGGCGGATGACGAGACACGCACGCGGCTCCGCCTGGAGCTGGATGCCTTGCAGCCGGATATCCGCACCCTGGGTGATGCCGGCCAGTCGCTGCTCAGCAGCAGCCTCTATCGCCTGCGGCAGTGGCTCGACCTCTGGCAGGACTGCCGCGACCTGCACCAGCGCCTGGACAAGAACGACCATGCTCCGTGGACATCGGTCTACCGCCATTGGCACCTGGGCAGTGGCGCGCGTTTCTTCGACCGCGGCCTGATGCTGTACTCCGTCGCCTACATCATCCTCGGCATCTTCGTCGCCACGCAGCTATGGATCTGGCTGCAATGGACCGATGGCGCCAGCGCCGTGGTCCTGGCCGCCGTGGCGTGCTGCTTCTTCGCCACCCTCGATGAACCGGCGGTGCAGATCAGGCGCTTCTTCGTCTGGACCAGCTTCAGCGTGGTGCTGGCCAGCCTCTACCTCTTCCTCGTGCTGCCCAACGTCCACGACTTCCCGCTGCTGGTGCTGGCCTTCGCCGGCCCCTTCATCTGCGTCGGCACGCTGACCGTGCAACCCCGTTTCTACCTGCCGACACTCCTGATCGCGGTGAACACGGCCACCTTCATCAGCATCCAGGGCGCTTACGAAGCCAACGTCCAGGTTTTCCTCAACAGCAACCTGGCCGGCCCCATCGGCCTGCTGTTCGCCTTCCTCTGGACCCTGGTGTTCCGCCCGTTCGGCGCCGAGTTGCTGGCCCGGCGCATGACCCGTTCCAGCTGGCAGGACCTCGCCGACATGAGCCGCGCCGACACCCTGGTGGCCCAGCGCCGACTCGCCGGACGCCTGCTCGACCGCTTCGCCCAGCACCTGCCGCGCCTGAACCTGAGCGGCCAGGACAGCAGCGGCGCCGAACGTGAACTGCGCATCGCCTACAACCTGTTGGACATCAAGGCCCACCAGAGCCGGCTGCCTGAAGACCTGCAACGACCGCTGCAATTGGTGGTGCGCGGCGTCGGCCGGCACTTCCGGCGCAACCTGCGCAGCGCCGTCGCCAGTGACGTGGCGCCGTCGCTGCTGAACCTGATCGAACACGCCCGCCAGGCCGTGGCCGCTGCCGCGCCGCAGCACGAAGAGGCCGCGCTGGCCGTCCTGCACGCCCTGGCCGGGCTGGAAACCGCCTTGCGTCCGGCACTTGCCGCGCCGCCGGTGCAAGGCACGGAACAACCCATCCCCGCGGGCCTGGACGGAGCAGCGCTGTGATCGGCGACATCAATATCTTCGGAGTCTTCCTGCCCACTGCCCTGGTGCTGATGCTCCTGGCCTACCTGGTCTACCTGCCGCTGCAGAAGCTGCTCAATGCCCTGCATGTCTATCGCCTGGTCTGGCACCGCGCGCTGTTCAACATCGCGCTGTACGCCGCCCTGCTGGGCACCCTCGAACATTTCAGCCGAATCCTGATGCAATCATGAAACGACTCGCACTCTCCTCCGCTCGCCTGCTGGTCACCCTGCTCGCCGTTGCCGTCGCCGCCGTACTGATCTGGCAGATGGTCAGCTATTACCTGTTCGCACCCTGGACCCGCGATGGCCACATCCGTGTGGACGTGGTCCAGGTGGCGCCCGATGTCTCGGGCCTGATCGACAATGTGGAGGTCCATGACAACCAACCGGTCAGCAAGGGCCAGGTGCTGTTCGTCATCGACCAGGAGCGTTTCAAGGTCGCCCTTCAGCAGGCGCAGGCCATGCGCGACGACCGCCGCGAAACCCTCGCCCAGGCGCGCCGCGAGCAGGCACGTAACCGCGCCCTGGGCCGGCTCGTCGCCCAGGAAATCGTCGAGGCCAGCGATTCTTCGGTGCTGCGTGCCAGCGCCGCGCTGTCCGAAGCCGAAGCCACGGTGGAAGGGGCGAAGCTCAACCTCGCCCGCACCGTCATCACCAGCCCGGTGGACGGCTACCTGAATGACCGGGCGCCGCGCACGGGTGAATTCGTCAGCGCCGGGCACAACGTGCTGTCGGTGGTGGACAAGGACTCCTTCCACCTGGACGGCTACTTCGAAGAAACCAAGTTCGGGCAGATCCAGGTCGGCCAGGCCGTGGACATCCGCGTGATGGGAGACGGGCGCCGCCTGACCGGCCGCGTGCACAGCATCGCCGCCGCCATCGAGGACCGCGACCGCACCAGCGGCGCCAACCTGCTGCCCAACGTCAACCCGGCCTTCAGCTGGGTGCGCCTGGCCCAGCGGGTTCCGGTGCGCATCCTGTTCGATGAGGTACCGGACGACTTCCGCATGGTGGCCGGGCGAACCGCCACCGTGTCCATCCTCGAAGCGCCGGTGCAGCCATGAGATTGCGCCTGCTCGCCGCCAGCACCAGCCTGGCCCTGAGCCTCTCCGCCTGCCAGGTGGTCGGTCCTGACTACGCACTGCCCGAAGACGCCGCGATCAACCGGGCCGACGCCCAGGGAGAACTCGCCACAAGCGACGCACCGGTTATCTCCGCGCCGGTGCCCGCCGACTGGTGGCGCCTGTACCACGCAGCGGAGCTCGAACGCCTGGTGGAACAGGCGCTGGCTGCCAACACCGACCTGCGCGTGGCCGCTGCCAACCTCGGCCGCGCCGCCGCCCAGGTAACGGAAGCGGAAGATCGCGGCGGCTTCGAGGAATCCCTCAGCGCCGACCTGCAACGCACCCAGGTCGCCGGCCAGCAGTTCCTGCTGATGGAAAAAGTGCCCGTGGTGAACTTCGCCAACCTCAATGCCAGCCTGTCCTATCAGTTCGACCTGTTCGGCAAGCTCCAGCGCGGCGTCGAGGCCTCCCGCGCCGATGCCGACGCGACGCAGGCCGCCGCCGACCTGGTACGCATCAACGTGGTGGCGCGGGTGGTGAGTGCCTATGCGCAGGTCTGCTCGGCCAATGAAGAACGCGAGGTCGCCCAGCGCTCCCTGGACCTGCAGCGCCAGAGCCTGGAACTCACCGAGCAACTGCACGCCGCCGGGCGCGGCAACGAAACCGAAGTGACACGCTCGGCCACCCAGTTCAAATCACTGCGCGCCGCCCTGCCGCGCTACACCGCCGCCCAGCAGGCCGGCATCTACCAACTGGCCATGCTCACCGCCCAGCCGGCATCGGCGTTGCCACCAGGCGTCACCGAATGCCGTCATCTGCCCGAACTCACCCAGCCGCTGCCGGTGGGCAATGGCGCCGAACTGCTCAAACGCCGGCCGGACATTCGCCAGGCCGAGCGCCAGCTCGCTGCCGCCACCGCTCGCATAGGCGTGGCCACCGGTGAGCTGTACCCCGACATCAGCATCGGTGCCTCGACGGGCCTGATCGGCATCCTTGACGACATGGGCGACCCTTCTACCCAGCACTGGGGCTTCGGTCCGCTCATCCACTGGAACATTCCCACCACGGGCGCCCGTGCGCGGGTGCAACAGGCCGAAGCCGCCACCCAGGCGTCCCTCGCGCATTTCGACGGTGTGGTGCTCAATGCCCTGCGGGAAACCCAGACAGCCCTCGCCCAGTACACCGCCGCCCTTCAGCAGCATGCGGCACTGGATGAAACCGCCCGTTCGGCGCAGCTGAGCGCTGAACAGACCCACGCGTTCTACCAGGCCGGCCGCGAGTCCTTCCTGGCCGAACTGGATGCCCAGCGCACCCAGGCACAAGTCGCCGAGCAACTGGCCGCCAGCCAGAGCCAGGTGGTCCAGGCGCAGATCGGCCTGTTCATGGCCCTGGGCGGTGGCTGGCAGCAGGCTACGGCCAACCCCTCCCCCTGAAGAGGAGGGTGACCCGCGCTTCATCTGTAGGAGCGAGCTCTGCTCGCGAAGATCTCCGCTAAACAGGGCCACTGCGGCAACGTAACGCTACCCTCTCCCTCACCAAACCCACAGCTACCCGGCCCCACCTACCCCTCCGGGGTGGGCCATTCTTGCCGACCTTCTGTTGAACTCTGCGCGATTGATTTCGCCAACCTCGGAGTTCTCCATGAGCCTCAACAGAATCGGCGTGATAGGTGCCGGCACCATGGGCAGCGGCATTGCCCAGGTCTGCGCCTCTGCTGGCCTGCACGTCACCCTGATCGATGTCACCGAATCTGCCCTGGCCCGTGGTATGACGGCCATGGACGAAGGCCTGCAGCGCCAGGTCCGCAAAGCGAGGATCTGCGAAGGCGAGCGCGAAGCGACATTGGCGCGAGTGCAGGCCACCACGGACTACGCCAGCCTGGCCGACGCCGACCTGGTGATCGAAGCCGCCACCGAGAACCTCGAACTCAAGCTGCGCATCCTGCGCCAGATCGAAGCGGTGGTTTCAGCCCATGCGGTGATCGCCACCAACACCTCGTCCATTTCCATTACCCAGCTGGCCGCCGTGCTGGAACGCCCCGAGCGGTTCATCGGCGTGCACTTCTTCAATCCCGTGCCAGCCATGCAACTGCTGGAGCTGATTCGTGGATTGCAGACCTCCAGCCAGACCCACGCCGCGGTGGAAGCCTTCGCGAAGGCGGTCGGCAAGACCGCCATCAACGTCGACAACGCCCCCGGATTCGTCGTCAACCGCATTCTGATTCCGATGATCAACGAGGCCGTCTTCGTGCTCCAGGAAGGCCTGGCCAGTGCCCGCGACATCGACACCGGCATGCAGTTGGGTTGCAACCACCCCATCGGACCGCTGGCCCTGGCCGACATGATCGGCCTCGACACCCTGCTCGCCATCATGCAGGTCCTGCACGAAGGCTTCGGCGATCCCAAGTACCGCCCTGCCCACCTGCTCAAGGACCTGGTCGCCGCCGGCCACCTCGGTCGCAAGAGCGGCCGCGGCTTCCACAGCTACTGACACGCCCCTCGAGGTCTCAGCCATGAGTGAATACAGCGCCCCCCTGCGCGATATGCAGTTCGTCCTGAACGAACTGGGATACCTGGAACAAGTGAGTGAACTGCCTGGCTGCGAAGAGCTGGGTACCGATCTCGTCGATGCCATCCTCGGTGAGGCCGGCAAGTTCGCCCAGGGCGTGCTTTCGCCCCTGAACGTCATCGGCGATCGTGAGGGCGCGCGCTGGCACGAAGGCGAAGTGACCACCGCAAAAGGCTGGCACGCGGCCTACGGGCAGTTCGTCGAAAGCGGTTGGAACGCCCTCTCCTGCCACCCGGAATTCGGCGGCCAAGGCCTACCGCGACTGATTTCCGCGCTGGTGGAAGAAATGTGGAATGGCGCCAACGTTTCCTTCGGCCTGTGCCCCATGCTCACCCGCGGCGCCATCGAAGCCATCGAGCTCTGTGGGTCTTCCTACCTGAAGGAAACCTACCTGCCGAAGATGATCAGCGGCGAGTGGACCGGCACCATGAACCTGACCGAACCCCAGGCCGGTTCAGACCTCGCCGCCGTACGCAGCCGTGCAGAGCCCCAGGGCGACGGCACCTACCGCGTGTTCGGCCAGAAGATCTTCATCACCTATGGCGAGCACGACCTGACCGACAACATCGTGCACCTGGTGCTGGCCCGCGTTCCGGGCGCGCCGGAGGGTGTGAAAGGCATTTCGCTGTTCGTCGTGCCGAAGTTCCTGGTGAACCCCGATGGCAGCCTGGGTGCACGCAACGACGTGCGCTGTGCCTCCATCGAACACAAGCTGGGCATCCACGGCAGCCCCACCGCCGTACTTGCCTTCGGTGACAACGAAGGTGCCCTGGGCTGGCTGGTGGGCGAAGAGAATCGCGGGCTGGAATACATGTTCATCATGATGAACGCCGCGCGCTTCTCCGTCGGTATCGAAGGCATCGGCCTGTCCGAGCGTGCCTACCAGCGTGCACTCGCCTACGCCCGTGAGCGCGTTCAAGGCACCGAGGCCGGCGCGAAGAGTCGCGAAAAGGTGGCGATCATTCGCCATCCGGACATTCGCCGCATGCTGCTGTCGATGAAAGCCCGCACCGAGGCGATGCGCGCCATCGCCTGCGAAGTCGCCGCCGCAATGGACTGCGCCGAACGCCACCCCGACCTCGCACGCCGCGAGGAATGGCAAGCCTTTGTCGACCTGATGATCCCCGTGGTCAAGGGCTGCGGCACCGAGAACGCGGTGGATATCGCCTCCCTGGGCGTGCAGATCCATGGCGGCATGGGCTTCATCGAGGAAACCGGCGCTGCCCAGCATCTGCGGGACGCGCGCATCACCACCATCTACGAAGGCACCACCGGCATCCAGGCGTCCGATCTCGTCGGCCGCAAGATCGCCCGCGATGGCGGCAAGGCCATCGGGCTGGTGACCAAGCGTATGCGCTACGTCATGGAGCGTCTTGTCTGGGCCGATGATCCTCAGCTGCAGGACATCGCCAGCGCTCTCGCCACCTCCGTGGTAGCGCTGAACGCGGCGGTCGAGTTCATCGTCGAGAACTTCAAGGGTCAGGCACCCCGTGTCCTGGCTGGCGCAGTGCCTTTCCTTGAGCTGTTCGGCACCGTGGCCGGTGGCTGGCAGATGGCCCGCTCTGCGCTGGTCGCCCATGAGCAGCTCAAGGCGGGAACCGTCGAGCAGGATTTCTATCGCGGCAAGCTGCAGACCGCGCGCTTCTACGCCGAGCACCTGCTGCCACGTGCCGAAGGGCTGTCGCGGATCGTGATCCAGGGCGGCGACGCGGTCTTGGAAATGGACGACATGTTGTTCTGAGTTTCCACCGCCCGCCTCTGGCGGGCGGAGGAAGGGGCCGGCGAGTGTCGACCGCCGGTACGGAGCTTTGGCCGTCCTTGTGACGGCCTTTTTTATCTGAGCCCCCGCACCCAGTTCCCCCCCGCCCCCGTAGGAGCGAGCTCTGCTCGCGAACATTCCGAGCACAAACTTTCGCGAGCAAGCTCGCTCCTACACAAAGCTCGCTGTCATAGGCAGAACACGGTTTCGTAGGTTGCGGCTGAGCTCCGCGAAGCCCAACGTGCAGCCCTTCGCGAGCAAGCTCGCTCCTACAAAAGCCTGGCCCACCCGTCGCACCCACAAAAAAATGGCCTCTCCCCATCAGGGAGAGGCCCGCGGCCGTCGAGGATTTTCGCGCGCGGCGTGTTCCGGCGATCAGTCGATGCGCTGGAGTTTCGGTGCCTGCCAACGGCCATCGAGGGCCTCGGGCTTCGGCCAGTACAGGCGGCCGGCGATATAGAACGGGCCGTCCGGCGCGGGCAGCCAGTTCGCTTCATGGGCCTTGCCCGGCGACTGGTGCTGGATGTACAGGGTCAGGCCGCCATCGGCATCGCGTTTGAGCTGCGGCAGCATCGGCGAGTTGATCAGGTAACGATGCAGCGGGTTGGCTACCAGCAGGCGCGAGGCGTCGTATAGGGTCAGCGACCAGAAGGCATTCACCGGCGGCAGCTGGCCGGGGCCGAAGCGCAGGGTGTAACGATGGCGCGAGGCATCCAGCTTCTGTCCGTCGGCGTCGAGGTAGAACGGCGGATAAATGGTTTCCTCCTTGTCGTTGCCATAGAGGCCGGTGACCGTCGCACGCATCCGGTAGAGGTAGTTGTTATTGAGGAACTCGCGGCTGCCGAGGAAACGCGTCGTGGAAATCTCGCCCCGCGCGACCTTCTGGCCGAGCGCCTCGAACTCGCGCCAGGCGTCGGCGATGCCCGCAGTAATGGCCGCGCGGATATCGTCCGGCAAGGCCTGCTCGTCGAAGGTCAGGCCTGGGCCGATTCCCAGCCTTGCGAAGCGCTCCATCAGGGCACGTTCGGAAGGATGGATCGGGCAGTAACCGAGAACGAAGTTCAGCTGGTTGAAGAACTCGAGGCTTCTCCGCTCCGCTTCGGCACTGAGCGGCACGCGGAAGTCCACGGCAGGCAATGGGGCCGGCGCCGGCTGGCCGAGGAACGCGGACAGACGCTGTACCTTGTAGCCGGCCTGCACCTTCTTCACCTTTTCCAGGTCGTCCGGGCCTTGCAGTTGGGTGCGATAGAACACGAAGGCGAAGCGGGTTTCGGAGCGGAATACACGGTCGATCCCCGGTGGGACCGTGCCCTGCCAGTCCGGCCCGGCGAGGAGGAAGGTGCCGCCGCCATTGCCGGTGGTACGGCTGCCGACGTAACCAAAGTTATGGGTATAGGCATCGACGAACTGCGCCGAGTAATAGCGGCCCTTCTCCACCGCCGGCATTGTCAGTACCAGCGGTTCACCGCGCAGGTCCGCGCCAAGCTGGGAGTATGGCGTGTCGGCATTGGGCGTCGGATAGGCCTTGTCGTCCGGGGTGTAGATACGCGCCGTGTTGTGCAGGGTATTCCAGGGCGCCTTGAACTCCGGGTGCTGCTGGTCCTGGAAGTAGGTGTACTGCACGCGGTAGTTGTCCACCAGCGGGAAGCCGTAGATGTAGGCGTCCTTGGCGATGGCGCGCGCCTCGACCGGCGTCAGGGTGTCTGCGCTGGATACGGGGGCATGGCCGAGGAATCCGAGGAGCGCGACCACGAGGGTGCGCCGGAGACTGTTCTTGTTCACGGAAAACTCCTTGTAGCGAAGGCAAGGGCGCATGCGCCCGCCCGTTCAGGTCTTGGTCCGGCGATCGGTCGGCCGCCATTCACGAACACGGAGTGCGGCATCGCCTTCCGGGCGGTAGGCGTGGCACGTGCCGATGGCCCAGTGGGTGGGCATCTCGAAATCGGGGTCGCGGGCGGCGCGCTCGCGCAGGCGCTTCTGCACCACCGGAGCCAGGGTCTGGATAGCGGTCGTGGCCATGGGACCGAGCAGCTCAGTGAGGTGCGTGCAACCCTTCATGCCACCAACCCGTTCGGCCACGCGCTTCTTGAACCCGGGGCCGATGCTGATTCCCACCAACGCGGCGTAGGCCTGGTTGATATGGCTGCACACGGGCGTGGGTGCCTGTTCGGAAATGGCTTCGATGTGCTGGATCACCAGCTTGCGGTCGAGGGTCATGCGGATCAGCATCTGGTGCAGCACGCCGTTGGCGGGAATGACCCCATAGGGGAACTCGGTGTCGACCCCCTTGGTATCCAGCAGCCGTCCCTCGATCTCGAACAGCCCGTCGTCGCGTTCATAACCGGTGCAGGTCACCTGGCGGGTGTGCAGCAGACGACGGCTGACAGTGTTTTCTTCCATGCAACGGTCTCCTTGAAAGAAGGGGCGCTCACGCGCCCCGTCAGTCGCATCAGACGTTGCCGATGCCGCCACCACAGACCAGGACCTGGCCGGAGACGTAGTCGGACTCCGGGATGCAGAACAGATAGACCGCGCCTGCCGCCTCCTCGGTATTGCCCGGACGGCCCAGCGGGATCATGGTCTTCGACTGCTCGACGATGGCCGGGCTGATGCCCACCTTGATCTCGCGACCTTCGATGTTGATGTAGTTCGGGTCGCCTTCCACCGGCTGGGTCTGGCGGGTCTCGATATGGCCGAAGGCAACGGCGTTGACGTTGACCTTCATGCGGCCCCACTCCTTGGCCAGGCACTTGGTCATGCCCAGCACGCCGGCCTTGGCCGTGGAGTAGTTGACCTGGCCCGGGTTGCCGCCCGCCGAAGTCGAGGCGATGTTGACCACCTTGCGGTTGACCACGCGGCCCTCGGCGGCCTCTTTCTTGGCCATGGCGCTGATGATCGGCTGGGCAGCGCGGAGGATGCGGAACGGCGCGGTGATGTGGCAGTCGATGATGGCGTACCACTGTTCGTCGCTCATCTTCTGGATCACGTTGTCCCAGGTGTAGCCGGCGTTGTTGACGATGATGTCGATGCCGCCGTAGCTGTCCACCGCGGTCTTGACGAAGCGGTCGGCGAAATCGACGGCGGTCACGCTGCCGACGCAGGCGACGGCGTCGCCACCGGCGGCGCGGATTTCCGCGACCACTTCTTCAGCCGGGCCGGCGTCCAGGTCGTTGACCACCACGCGGGCGCCATCAGCGGCCAGTTTCAGGGCGACGCTGCGGCCGATACCACGGCCGGAACCGGTGACCAGGGCGACTTTGCCTTCGAGCTTTTTCATGGGTAGTTCCTTGTTCTTCTGGGGTTCAGGCGAGGGCCACGACGGCTTCGCCGATCAGTTTTTCTTCGTCGTACTGGTTGCCGCAGCGAATCGCCAGGCGTACGCGCCGCTCACCATCGGTCTCGAATTTCTCGATGACCTCGCCGCTGCAGGTGGGGACGTGTCCCAGCTGGGTGATGCCGGTGAAACGCACCGACAGGCTGCGAATCTGCGTCTGCGACACCCAGCCGGTGAGCAGGCGGCCGAGGTAGGCCACCGAGAGCATGCCGTGGGCGAACACATCGGGCTGGCGCGCCTTGCGGGCGAAGTCGAGATCGATATGCACCTGGTTGTGGTCACCGGATGCGCCGGCATACAGGGCCAGCGCGGTGCGGTTGACCGCGGGCAGCGTCAGCGGCGGCAGCTCAAAGCCAATCTGCAGCTCGTCGAATAAGGGAAGGCTCATTGCACGATCCTCAACGCTGCACGAGGGAGGAACGGATGTCGGCGATGTGCCGGTCGTCCTGGTTGGTAACCCGGGTCTTCTGGACCACGAAGGTCAGCGCCCCACCCTTCTTCTCGTAGACGTCCACCACCCGCGTATCGAAGGTCAGCACGTCGCCGGCATAGGCCATGCCGTGATAGGTGAAGCCCTGCTCGGCATGCAGGATGCGCCCGAGGTCGAAGCCGAAGATGTCTTCGACAATGTGGTCGGAGTCCCGCCCTTCGGCTTCCAGGCACATCAGGAAGCTCGGCGGCACCGGCAATCCGGGATGCCCGGCCGACCTGGCAGCGGCTTCGTCGGTGTAGATCGGATCGGTCTCGCCGATGGCCTTGGCGAAGAAACGCAGGCGGCCCTTCTCCACTTCGGCGGTGGTCACTCCCAGGGAACGGCCGATCAGACTCTTGTCTGCCATGTCATGGAGTCCTCGAGTGAGTTGAAACGCGCGCCCGCGAGGGGCGCGCACTGCCTTCAGCCGCGGCCGAAGAGGGTCACGATGCCGGCGCCGCCCAGGCCCAGGTTGTGCTGCAGGGCATGCTGCAGGCCCTCCACCTGGCGGGCCCCGGCGGTGCCGCGCAGCTGGTGGGTCAGCTCATAGCACTGGGCAAGGCCGGTGGCACCCAGCGGGTGGCCCTTGGAGAGCAGGCCGCCGGACGGGTTGATCACCACCTGGCCGCCATAGGTGTTGTCGCCATCCATCACGAACTTCTCGGCGCCGCCTTCCGGGCAGAAACCCAGGCCTTCGTAGGTCAACAGTTCGTTGTGGGCGAAACAGTCGTGCAGCTCGCAGACACGGATGTCTTCAGGACCAACGCCAGCCTTTTCGTACACCTCGGTGGCGGCCTGACGGGTCATGCCGACGCCGACGATGCTGATCAGCGACGGCGGCTCGAAGGCTTCCGGCTTATCGGTTACCAGCGCCTGGGCCAGGATGCTCACGTCGGTACGCAGGCCGTGCTGCTTGGCGAAGCGCTCGGATACCACGATGGCTGCGGCACCGCCGCAAGTGGGCGGGCACGCCATCAGGCGGGTCATTACGCCGGGGAAGATCACCTGGTCGGCCATCACGTCCTCGGTGGTCACCACCTTCTTGAAGACCGACAGCGGGTTGTTGGCGGCATGGCGGCTGGCCTTGGCGCGAATGGCCGCGAAGGTTTCCATCTTCGTGCCGTACTTCTGCATGTGTTCGAGACCGGCGCCGCCGAAGAACTTGAGGGCGTCAGGCATTTCGCGACCCTGGGGGAAGATCGCGTCGGCCACTTCGTGGCCCTTGCCGTAGGTGATCGGGCGATCCAGCCAGTGGGACTTCAGGGCGCCGGGCTGCATCTGCTCGAAGCCGAAGGCCAGGGCGCAATCCACCGCGCCGCTCTCCACGGCCTGGCGAGCCAGGTACAGCGCAGTGGAACCGCTGCCGCAGTTGTTGTTGACGTTGATCACCGGGATGCCGGAGAGGCCGACTTCATAGAGCGCCGACTGCCCGCTGGTGGAGTCGCCATACACGTATCCGGCGTAGGCCTGCTGGACCTTGCCGTAATCCACGCCGGCATCCTGCAGCGCAAGGCGGATGGCCTGGGCGCCCATCTCGATATAGGTACCGCTCTGGCCAGGCTTGGCAAACGGAATCATGCCGACACCGGCGACATAGACTTTCTGCGACATCACTTTCTCCAGGTTCAGGTGACAAGGTCCGGGCTGCGTGCCTGTCTTCGACGGCAATGGCAGCACTCCTTGGACCGATGGTTGCGCAGCGACGAACAGCCACGCCCCCCCTCATGGAGGGGGCGCGGGCCTGTCCGGCCAAGGGGGGATGCCGAGGGGTACGACGGGCGGGAAAAATCCCCCCCTACTGGAGGGGGATGGGTGGGGGAAGCCGGGGATAGCGTGTGCTTGCGGTCCTGAAAAACAACAAGAAAGACTCCATAGAGGAACCAACACGTGACACACGCAAGACACACAACCTCATTGAATCAGCGGTCGCCGGCCAGTGGTTCCACCCGCGGTCTGGCGACCTTCACTCCCCGGCTGCTGGCGGTCGCGGTGGCGCTCGGCACCTGTGCCAACGCCGATGCGGTCAGCTTCCAGCTGGGCGAGATCGAAGGGCAGTTCGACTCGTCGATTTCCGTCGGCGCCAGCTGGGCCGTGCGCGGGCCGGACCCGATGTTCATCAACTCCGCCAACACCCAGGGATTGCGCGGCAAGTCGGCCACCCGCACCGCCGACGACAACCGCCAGAACTTCAAGAAAGGCGAGACCTTCTCGAAGATCTTCAAGGGCGTGCATGACCTGGAGCTGAAGTACGGCGACAGCGGCGTGTTCGTGCGCGGCAAGTACTGGTACGACTTCGAGCTGAAAGACGAGCACCGCCTGTTCTACGACATCGACGACAGCGGTCGCGACGACCTCGCCAAGGCCTCCGGCGCCGAGTTTCTCGATGCCTTCGTCTACCACAACTACAACCTGGGCGACCTCGCCGGCAACGTGCGCCTGGGCAAGCAGGTGGTGAGCTGGGGTGAGAGCACCTTCATCGGCAACTCGATCAACAGCATCAACCCCATCGACGTCGCCGCCCTGCGCCGTCCGGGTGCCGAAGTGAAGGAAGGCCTGATCCCGGTGAACATGTTCTACCTCTCCCAGGGCCTGACCGAGAACCTCACCGCCGAAGCCTTCTACCAGCTGGAGTGGGACAACTCGGTGGTCGACAACTGCGGCACCTTCTTCGGTTCCGACCCGCTGCCCCAGGGCTGCAACGACCGTCTGGTGTTCGCCGGCCCGGACCTCGCCCCCGGCGTTGCCAACAACACCGCGACTGCCGCGCAGATCCTCACCAACGCCGTGGTGGACGACGTCTACATGCCGCGTCTGGAAGACAACGACCCGCGCGACAGCGGCCAGTACGGCGTTGCCCTGCGCTGGTTCGTGCCGGAGCTGAACGACACCGAGTTCGGCTTCTATGCCATGAACTACCACAGCCGCAACCCCTACCTGAGCTTCAAGCAGACCACCGTCGCGCCGATCACCGCCGCACAGATCGGTGCCCTGCCCGCTGCCGCCCGCCAGGTCGCCGCCGTGCAGAACCAGTTCAACCGGGTCCGTGCCGCGCGCTACTTCGTGGACTACCCGGAAGACATCCGCCTCTACGGCCTGAGCTTCCAGACCACCGTGGGCGCAACCTCCGTCGGTGGCGAGCTGAGCTACCGGCCGAACATGCCGCTGCAGATCAACACCGCCGACCTCAACCTGGCAGCGATCCAGTCCACCGACACCGACTTCCGCACCCAGACCTCCCCGGTCTTCACCAGCGGCGAAACGGCGCAGGCGCTCGGCGGCGATCTGCCTGGCTACAAGCGCATGCCGGTGATGCAGGCGCAGGTCACCGCCACCCAGTTCTTCGACCAGGTCATGGGCGCCAGCCGTCTGACCCTGGTGGGCGAAGTCGGCTACAACCGCATCAACGGCCTGGGCGACGCCGACGGCACCGACATCCGCTTCGGTCGCAGCCCGGTCTATGGTGCGGGTGAGTTCCCCGGCAACCAGAACACCACCGTCTGCGCCACCGCCACCAACCCGCAGAAGGAATGCAACAGCCACGGCTTCTACACCACGGACTCCTGGGGCTACCGCGTGCGCGCCAAGCTCGATTACCCGAACGTGATCGCCGGCATCAACCTCTCCCCCAACCTGGCCTGGTCCCATGACGTCGACGGCTGGGGTCCGAACTTCGAAGAAGGCGCCAAGGCCGTCAGCGTCGGGCTCGATGCCGACTACCTCAACACCTACACCGCGAGCCTCAGTTACACCGACTTCTTCGGTGGAAACTTCAACACCAGCACTGACCGCGACTTCGTCTCGCTCAGCTTCGGCGTGAACTTCTGAGCCGAAACCGGCAGAGGGTATTTCCATGAAAGCAAGCATGATCATCAAAACCGGCGCCCTGGCGCTGTCGCTGCTGGCCACCAGCGTCATGGCCGCTGTTTCCGAGCAGGAAGCGACCCAGCTGGGCACCACCCTGACTCCGGTGGGTGCGCAGAAGGAAGGCAATGCCGACGGCAGCATCCCGAGCTGGGACGGCGGCCTCAAGCCAGGCGCCGCACCGGTGGATGCCAAGGGCTTCCTCGGCGATCCGTTCAAGGACGAGAAGCCGCTGTTCACCATCACCGCCGCCAACGTCGCGCAGTACCAGGACAAGCTGTCCCCCGGCCAGTTGGCGTTGTTCAAGCGCTACCCCGCGACCTACAAGATCCCCGTGTACCCGACCCATCGCACCGCCTCAGCGCCGCAATCTGTCTATGACGCAGCCAAGGTCAGTGCGCTCAATACCGAAACGGTGAACGATGGCTATGGACTGAAGAACTTCGAGAAGTCGCACTACTACGCCTTCCCGATCCCGAAGACCGGTGTCGAGGTGATCTGGAACCACCTGACCCGTTCCCGTGGCACCAACTTCATCAATAACCAGGCCCAGGCTACGCCGCAGGTCAATGGCGACTACACCATCGTCAACATCCGCTTCGACATTGGACTGCCCTGGAAGATGGCGGACGTGGACCCGGCATCGGGCTCGAACATTCTGTTCTTCGCCAAGCAGACCGTGACCGCTCCCGCACGCATGGCCGGCAACGTGACGTTGATCCACGAAACCCTGGACCAGGTGAAGGAACCGCGCATGGCCTGGTCCTACAACGCTGGCCAGCGCCGGGTGCGGCGCGCCCCGCAGGTGGCCTATGACGGCCCCGGCACGGCCTCCGACGGCATGCGTACCGCCGACAACTCCGACATGTACAACGGAGCGCCGGACCGCTACGACTGGAAGCTGGTGGGCAAGAAGGAGATGTACATTCCCTACAACTCCTATCACTTGTCTTCACCGCAGCTGAAATACGCCGACATCATCAAGCCGGGTCATATCAACCAGGACCACACCCGCTACGAATTGCACCGGGTCTGGGAAGTGGTGGGTACGCTGAAGGCCGGTGAACGGCACATCTACGCCAAGCGCCACATCTTCCTCGACGAGGACACCTGGGCCGCGGTGGAAATCGACCACTACGACGGCCGTGGCCAGCTCTGGCGCGTGGCCGAAGGACACGTGATGAACGACTATCGCCAAGGCGTGGCGGTCTATGCCGCCATGGGCCTCTACGACCTCATCGCTGGGCGCTACCTGGTTTCCAACCTCGGCAATGAAAACAAGCAAGGCACCGACTACAGCTTCGGTCCGAAGATGAGTGACTTCACCCCGGCAGCCCTGCGCAACGCCGGCATCCGCTGATACAGTCGCCGCCCCGGCGATACTGGGGCGGCGTCACTGTCCCGAACTGCTATAGACCATCCCCGGCACCTCACGTCTCCTATGGCGAACCGCCGTGAACCGCCACAGGTGTCGCCATGACCAGCTTCGGCCCAAGCCCCCTCCCCACGTCGGAACCATCGCCAGCCGGACTGCCCACGCTAACGCCGGCACACCTGCCCCGCTCACGATTGGTCCACACGCTCCTCGACGAGCCCCGGCAACTGGGCCTGGTCTATGCGCCGCCCGGCTATGGCAAGACGGCCCTGCTTGCTGAAGCAGCGCATTCACTGGCCGCTTCCGCACGCTGTGCCTGGCTGAGCCTGGCGGGCCAGCCACTGAGCCTTGCACAATTTCTCGCTCGGTTGGCTTCGAGCCTTGGCGTACGCGCGGAGGAACAGGCGCTGCTGGAAACCATCGGATCGTCGCCGGCCCCACTGTTCATCGTGCTGGACGACTACCCGCAGCCAGCCGATCCGGCCCTGGACGCGTGGATCGACCAACTGCTGCAAAGAGCCCCGGGCCTGCGCCTGCTGGTGAGCAGCCGCTACCGGCCGAACTGGAACCTTCCGCGCCTGTTGCTGGATGGGGAACTGCATGAACTTACCGCGCAGCAACTGGCCTTCACTGCCGAAGAGTTCAGCCAGCTGCTGGAGTTGGGCTCCCCTGGTCTGCCGCCCCACTCACGCGAGGCGCTCTGGGCGCAGACGCACGGATGGTGCGCTGGTGTGCGCCTACTCATGAACAGCGGCGAGTGTGCCAATGGCAACCATTGGCTGCGTGACTACCTGCGCCATGAACTCCTGCCGCGCCTACCCGTGGAGCAACATGACCTGCTGTTCGGGCTCGCCCACCTGGGCCGTGCCTCGCACGAGCTCTGCGCACGGATCTGGGAAGATGCCAATGGCGCCCAACAGTTTCACAATCTACTCAGCCAGCAGTCCCTGCTTGTCCCGGTGGAGCACGCCTCCGGCTGGTACCGGCTACTGTCGCCAGTGGCCCAGGCGCTCGCCAGCGAGCATTCGGACTCCAGCCTCGCGCGACTGCGTCTGCGGGCATGCCGTGCCCTGGCGGACCTGGGCCTGCACGACGAGGCGATCGAGCAAGCGCTGGGCGCCGGTCGGCCCGAAGTGGCGGTCAGCTTCATCGATCACCTGAAGTTCGACTGGCTGCTGACCCACCAGCACCTCAGGAACCTGCTGCAGTGGCGCGATCAGATGCCAACCGCCCTTCTGGAAAGCACCCCGCGTCTGGTCGGGCTGCAGAGCCGCGCCTTGCTGGTGAGCTGGCGACTGGAAGAAGCGGAAGCCACCATGAATCAACTCGCCGCCTACCTGCCACAACCCAGTGCGTCGTGGAATTGCCGCCTGCTGGCCAACTGGCAAGCGCTGCACGGGATGCTGATGGGTATGCTCGGTCGTACGCGAGAAGCCCGCGAACATTGCCAGGCCGCACTGGTCGACCTCGCCCCCCGCGACTGGCGTTCTGCCTATCTCTGCCACTCCACCCTGGCACGAATCTCCATGGCGACCGGGGACTACGTCCACGCCGAAAGCCAGATCCATTCCGCACTCGAACTTGCCCGGCGTCACGATTGCCTGGCCACGGAGCTGCTGGCCAACACCGACCAGGCCCGCATGCTGTTGCTGGGGGGCGATCTCGGCCAGGCCGAAGCACTGATCCGCGAATGTCGGGACCTGCTGGAGGACCAGCCCCGCTACGGCCTGCTGCGGGGCCGCCTGGATATGCTCGAGGGTGAGCTGGCGTTGCTGCAGGGCCGCACCGAAGTTGCGGAACAGTTGTTCCACGCCGGCCTGTACCACGCCAGGGCGAGCGCCGACCCGCTGATGCTGCATGCCTGTCTGGGCCTTGCCGAGGCGGCGGCCGCACGCACCGACCTGGAGGCCGCACGGCGCCATATCCATGAGGCTGAGCGGCACATGCAGCGGGGCAAAGTCCACATCAGTTGCTACCGCGCCGCCATCGACCAGCAGCGTGGGCGACTGCTGGTTTACCAGCAGGAATGGCAAGCGCTGTTGAAGCTGATGCACAAGGTGGAAGCGCAACTGCACGAACAAACACCCTCCCCGTCCATCTACGCGCCTTCCCTGCATCACCGTTGCCAGCTGCTAATGGCCGTTGCCGAACACGGTGTCGGCAGGTCCGAAGAGGCCCGTCTGCGCCTACTGCGCCTAGCCCAGGAGTGCCAGCGTCTGCAGCGGAACCTGCTGTACAGCGAGGTTCGGGTCGTCCTAGCGAGGATCGAACTGGAGCTGGGAAAAGCCCGTAGCAACGATTGCGAAGAGGCCATCTCGGTCCTGGCATCGAACAACCTGTTCAGGCTCTGGGCGGAGCGTTTGTCCCCGCTGCGTTCGTCGGACACGGCGCACGTTGGACCCGACCTGCCGGAACCGGATCTGACCGCACGGGAAAAGGTGGTGCTTCAGCTCATGGCGGCGGGGCTGTCGAACCAGGAGATCGGCGAGCATCTGTTCATCTCGTCCAATACGGTCAAGACTCACACCTCCCGCATCAATGTGAAGCTCGGCGTCAAACGCCGCACCCAGGCCGTCGCTCACGCGCGGGCGCTGGGATTGCTGTCCTAGTCATCCGGAAACGTGCTTGCTCGCGAACCGACGTCGGTGCCGGTACTTCGCGAGCAAGCTCGCTCCTACAAAGTCCGTAGCTGAAAGCTCAGGCTTCGAGGCGCAGCAGTGAGGGATGCTCGTCGTAGGCCTGGTAGCGCGACTGGCGGTCACGGGTGACGCGGATCATCGCGACCCATGGATCGCGCGCCAGGACCAGCCGGCCCCGGTTGGCCACCAGGTGATCGAGCAACTGCTCCTTCTCTTCCACCAGGCATTCGGGATTGCGATCGTGGCCGCTGGTGACATCCAGCTGCAGCCAGGGCGTGCCCGGCACCAGGTCGCCGGCGAATACCAGCGGGCCGGCGCTGGTGTGAATCTCCGGCAACAGCTGACCCGGCGTATGCCCGTCGCTGACATGGAAGCGCCAGTCGGCGCCGAGCAGCTCGCAGTGGCCGCCGTCGAGCAGATTGAGCCGGCCGCTGGCTTCCAGCTGTCCCAGGACCTGCGGCACGAACAGGCCACGGTCGCGCGGATGCGGCCGGAGCGCACGGAGCCAGTGCCGCTTGCCCACGAGGTAACGCGCGCGATGGAACAGCAGACGAGGTATGTCGCCGTCGCGTACGGCGACCTGTACGTCAGCCGCCAGCACGGCGTGCAAGTGTGTCAGCACCACCACATGGATATCGCCCTCAGCCAGGCCGAGCTGCGCCAGGCCGTCAATCAGGCCATGGGTGTGCTGCTGGCAACGACAGGTGCGCGGTAGCGGCGCCAGCAGCATGTCGCAACCCGCGAGCACCAGGATGTTCTGGCAGTCCTGTTGCACCAGCAAGGCCCGCGAGGGCAGGTCCACCTGGTTGTCCTGATCGGGCCTGATCCAATCGGTCCAGACCCGGTGCGGGACCGAGCCGAATACGACGCCGCCATCGAGGCGGCGTCCCTGACCGGTAAGGATCGAAAGTCTACGGTCCAAAGCATCAACCTCATTTCACGGCGCGCCGGAGACAACCGGCAGCTATCGCCAGCGCCGAATCTACCTGCGCGCATTCGGCGTTTCCGCCCCCCTACTCGGGTAGGGACTTCCACCCACCCCATCGCTATGTTCATCGCTGCGGAACGTCCCGGGCGACTCCGCCCGATCCAGTCCCACACAACAACAATGATCGAGCGCCCTGGCGCCGGAGACCTTGCATGACCCAAGCAGCCGAGCACTTCCTGCCAAGCACCGCGGTCACCCCGACTGCGGAAAACCGCGCGGTCTTTCGCAAAGCGATCTGGCGGCTGCTGCCGCTGCTTTTTCTGGGCTATGTGATCAACACCATCGACCGCGCCAACGTCGCATTCGCCAAACTGCGTATGGCCGAGGACATCGGCCTCAGCGATGCCGCTTACGGAATCGGGGCGGGCATCTTCTATCTCGGCTACATCCTTTTCGAGATTCCCAGCAACATTTACATGCAGCGCGTTGGCGCGCGCGCCACGCTCGCCCGCATCATGGTGCTATGGGGCCTTGTCACCATGGCCACCGCGCTCGTCACCACCCCAGGCCAGTTGATCGTCGCGCGCTTCTGCCTGGGCGTGGCGGAGGCCGGCTTCTTTCCCGGGATAATCCTCTACCTCACCTACTGGTTCCCGCCGACATTGCGTGCCCGCATCACCGCCGTGCTGCTGATGGCGGCGATGACCGCCGGCATGGTTAGCGGCCCGCTGGCTGGCTGGATCATGAGCCACTTCGACGGGTGGCTCGGGCTCAAGGATTGGCAGGCGCTGTTCGTCCTGGAAGGCATTCCGGCCATTCTGCTCGGGCTGCTGGCCTGGTACTGGCTCGCCGATCGCCCCGCCGATGCGCGCTGGCTGACCCCGAAGGAAAAGCAGCTGCTTGCCACAGCCCTGGCAGCCAACAAGACCGACAACCTGCCCCCGGCGCGACTGCGCGATGTGCTCCGTGAGCCACGGCTCTATGTCGCCGGTCTGGTGTTCTTCTGCATCTACAGTGGCTCGAACACGGTGTCCTACTGGATGCCGACCCTCATCCGCGGTTTCGGCCTGGAAGACCTCAAGGCCATCGGCCTGATCTCCAGCCTGCCCTACGCCTGCGCGATAGTTGGCATGTATCTGCTTGCACGCAGTTCCGACCGACACCTGGAGCGCCGCTGGCACGTGGGACTGACCATGCTGGTCAGCGCCGGTTGCTTCCTGCTCCTGGGCCCGGCCCAGGGCCACCTCATTTTGTCGGTGACCCTGATGAGTATCGGCGCCGCCGCCGCGCTGTCCGCCGTGGCCCTGTTCTGGACCATTCCACCGGCGCTCCTGACACCGTCCAGCGCCGCCATCGGCATCGCCGTAGTCAGTTGCATCGGCGGCCTGGCAGGCGTGATCAGCCAGGCCATGGTCGGCGCAATCAAGAGCGCGACCGGCAGCCTCTACCTGGCGTTTGACTTCATCGCAGCCGCACTGGTGTTTGGCGCCCTGATCCTGCTGATCGGCATTCGTGCCCACCATCTGCAGGAGCGCAAGCACTGATCCGGTCCAGCGGCAGGAACACCCGGCTAGCAGGACCATGTCGCCACCGATCAGAAGCAGCAGCTCTACGGGACTCCAGCAATAGGCTTTAGCCGTCGAAGCCACCGCCCAGGAATGCGCCCTTCAAAGTGATCGGCCATCCCTGTCCGGGCTGAGCTGAGGCGGGAAAGGCCGAGCGAAGACTTCAACACTTTTTCGACACCCGCTTTTTCGCAGGCAAAGAAAAAGCCCCTGATCTCTTTCGAAATCAGGGGCTTATCTATACGGAAAGTGGCGGTGAGGGTGGGATTCGAACCCACGATACGGTTTCCCGTATACACACTTTCCAGGCGTGCTCCTTCAACCGCTCGGACACCTCACCGGAATCTCTTCGAGGCGTTGGCCCCGTCGAGGTGCGCTAATTTAGTGGAGAGCTTTCTGGAATGCAAACACTTTTTTCATAAATTTCATGCGTTTATGAAAAAAGTTTCGCATGCCAATTTCCAATTCCGCTGTCAAGTGGCCAAGAAGGGGCTTCGGACACGTTCGGGTGGGGTCGACGCAAAGGGGTGACTTACCGGTCAGTCTCAGTCCTTTACCTCCACGGTGGCGCTGAGTAACGTCGGTCCACTTCTTAACAAGGAACCTGCCATGAGTGAGCTGATCTCCTACCAACTCGAAGACGGCATCGCCACCCTGACCCTCAGTAACGGCAAGGTGAATGCCATCTCCCCGGATGTGATCGCTGCCTTCAACACTGCGCTGGATCGCGCTGAACAGGATCGCGCCATCGTGATCATCACCGGCCAGCCGGGAATTCTTTCCGGCGGCTACGACCTCAAAGTGATGACTTCCGGTCCGCAGAACGCCGTTGCCCTGGTCGCTGCCGGGTCCACCCTGGCTCGCCGCATGCTGGCGCATCCCTACCCCGTCATCGTCGCCTGCCCGGGGCATGCCGTAGCCAAGGGTGCGTTCATCCTGCTGTCGGCGGATTACCGCATCGGCGTCGAGGGCCCATTCAACATCGGCCTGAACGAAGTGCAGATCGGCATGACCATGCATCACGTCGGCATCGAACTGGCCCGTGATCGCCTGCGCAAGTCCGCCTTCCACCGCTCGGTGATCAACGGCGAGATGTTCGATCCTCAGGGCGCGCTGGATGCCGGCTTCCTCGACAAGGTCGTGCCCGTCGAGCAACTGCAAGAGGCCGCGCGTGCCGCCGCCCTGCAGTTGAAGAAGATCAACATGACCGCTCACCGCAACACCAAGCTCAAGGTCCGCAAGGCGCTTCTGGAAACCCTGGACGCCGCCATCGAACTGGACAAGCAGCACCTGGCCTGACACCCGATCATGAAAAAGCCCCGCACTCGCGGGGCTTTTTCATTGGCCGTCACATCGCGCCACCGTTGTCGTCTCCCGGTTCGCCACCTGCATGTTGGCCGTGATCGTCGCCGGCGTCATGATCGGCGCCATCATCTGCGCCGTGGCCCACACCGTGGGCTTCGCCAACATCATGGTCCGCTCCGTCGTCCGCGCCATGGCCAACGCCATGGGGGCCGCCATCGTCGTGGCCGGCACCGTCGTCAGCACCACGGTCGCTGTGGGAACTGCCCTGGCCGCTATTGCCGGAATGGCCGCCGTCACCGCTGTGGCCGCTGCCGCCGTGACCACTGCCACTGCCGCCATGGCCTCCACCACCGCTACCACTTCCACCGCCATGGCCGCCACCGCCGCTACCACTACCGCCATGGCCACCACCACCACCGCTACCTCCACCACCGCCGCTGCCGCCACCGCCACCGCCACCGCCTCCCCCACCGCCACCTCCCCCATCCTTGGCATAGGCAACCGATGAGCTGGACAGATCGACCGGCACAAAGGCAAACGACAGGCTCAGTACCGAGCAGATCGCTACCGCCAATACGCACTTCTTCAGCACCATGACCCGCCTCCGCTTGTTGTCCTCGACTATGTTCTGAACACTAGTCGTGAACCCCAGCGAACGTAACAGGATATTTCAGGCCAGCTGACCGGCGGCGAAGTGGCCGGAAAACTGCGCCAGACCGCCAATAACTTCCTCGACGACCTTCGCCGGAGAACGCAGCCAGGCGCTATGGGGATTTTCCGCGGCTGGCCTTGGCGAGTTCAGCATGCGGACCTCGGGCTGCTCCTGGATCAATGCCGCCAACCCACGGGTCGAGGCTTCCGGCGCAAAGGGGTCGCCATGGATGCCAATGAACAGAGAGGGTGTCGGGTTGCTGCGTGGATGGACCAGATCCAGGCCGAGGTGATCGAAGCTGCCCGTCCACGCTACCCGCCCCCAATCGCGCATCAGGCTGCGCGCTTCGTGGCCGCCAAAGCCGATGGTCTTTCCGGGCAGGTAGCCGAACAGGGTTGTCAGCAGGTTGAAGCACAGCGCCACCGACGGGGTGAGCAAACGCTGCCGGCCTTCCCAGTTACGGAAGTGGATATTCCCGCAGGCCACGCCCACCACCGCCACATCGGAATGCGGATTCGCTGCGGCGAACAATGTGGCGATGTGTCCGCCCAGGCTGTGGCCCAGAAGCACCAGCCGACCCTCTGGAAAGTGCTCCCTGGCGGTAGTCAGCAGGCTCGGCACGAACTCATCGACCAGGTCACGGTAGCCATAGTCGAGCCGCCGGTTCGGACGCGGGCCGCTTTCCCCCTGGCCCGGCCAATCCACCACCAGCACCTGGTTACCGGCAGCGACCAGGCCCAGGGCAAAGTTTTCGTACTTGCGCGCGGCAACGCCCATGGCCGGCAGCAGGATCAGCACGGGGCCAGGGACGGAGGATCGATAGACGCGATAGGGGCACTCGAATCGCCCTGCGGAAAAGCGGAAAGCCTCGGTCACTTTGTTCTCCTTGTTCTGGTCGAGAGGCGTGAACAATCTAGAGCAAACGCTCTAGTCACGCCATTGCAGAACCTCGGCCTTCGGCAAGACTCAGAAGATCAGGCGCGATAATCTCCGCCACACATAAACGGATGAAGGAACAGCTGAACCATGGGTCGAGTCGTTGCCGCCGCTGTATATGCCAAAGGCCGGAAAGTCACCGACATAACCCTCGATGAAGGCCTGCAATGGGCCAGCAAGCCGGGGCATTTCGTCTGGATCGGGCTGCATGACCCCGGTGCCGAGGAACTGAGCAATCTGCAGCGGCAGTTCGACCTGCATGAACTGGCGCTGGAGGATGCACTCACCCGCCACACCCGGCCCAAGTTGGAAACCTTCGGCGACGCCCTGTTCCTGGTGGTGTATTCGCCCATCGAAGTGGAAGGCGAGTTGCAGTTCATCGAAACGCAGCTGTTCGCCGGCAACGGCTACATCATCAGCGCCCGCTACGGCGAGTCCGCCCCTTACTCCCGCGTTCGCCAGCGCTGCGAGGCGCGCCCGCTGCTGCTCGAACATGGCGAGGACTTCGTGCTCTACGCCCTGCTCAGCTTCGTGATGGAGAACTACCGGCCGCTGATGGACAGCTTCCACTCGGAGCTGGAAGAGATCGAGCAGGCCGTACTGGAACGCCCGCTGGGCCACGCCGACGTCGAACGCATCCACTGCCTGCGCCGCGACTTGCTGCGCCTGCGTCGCTACATCGGCCCCATGGGGGAGATCTGCGAAGAGCTGCAGCGCCTGGACTTTCCATTCATCGACAAGCAGATGCGTCCGTACTTCCGCGACATCGCCATCCACGTCAACCGGCTGCTGGAGGACCTCACCGGCCTGCGTGAGATGGCTGACCACGCCATCGAGATCGGCCTGCTGCTGGAGTCGTCGCGGCAGAGCGTGGTGCAGCGCAAGTTCGCCGCCTGGGCGGCCATTCTCGCGTTCCCCACGGCGATTGCCGGCATCTACGGGATGAACTTCCAGTACATGCCGGAGCTGACCTGGCATTACGGCTACTTCGGCGTGCTGGGCGTGGTGGCAACCGGCTGTACCGCGCTGTACGCCAGCTTCAAGTACTACGGATGGCTGTGAACGCCGCCCCACGCAACGCCTGACGCCAGCCCATGAAAAAGCCCGCCATTGGCGGGCTTTTGCTGTTGCGGTACGACCGTCAGGCTGCGCGGTCGCGAGCGATGAATCGCATCATCCACTCGGCGACAGCGGCACCCTGATGATCCCGATCCAGGCCACTCACGCCCTGGCTGTAGACCTCATCGCCCAGGAAGTCCTTGCGCAGATCCAGGATGGCACGGGAGTAGTCAGCGACGAACTCGGGGTGCCCCTGGAAGCACAGCACCTGATCGCCCACGGAGTAAGCGGCGTTCGGGCAGAAATCACTGGAAGCCAGCAGTGTGGCGTTCTCGGGCAGTTGGGTGACCTGATCCTGGTGGCTGATCAGCAGGGTCAGATCGTCCAGCGCCGGGCTCATCCATTCCGGCTTCTGCTTCAGCTGGTAGCTGTGGGTGCCAACACCCCAGCCCTGGGTCGCGCGCTCCGTACGGCCGCCCAGCAACAAGGCCAGCAGCTGATGGCCGAAGCAGACACCCAGTAGCTTGTCACCTGCCTCGTAGCGAGCCAGCAGGAAGTCCTTGAGCTTCAGGATCCAGGGATCGGTCCCGAAGGAATCAGCCTTGCTACCGGTTACCAGGTACGCGTCGAACGTCTCCCCTTCAGGCGGGTAATGCCCTTGCACCACGTTGTAGACACTGAACTCCGCGGCAATCGGTTGCTTGGCGAACAGCTGCTCGAACATCAGGCCGTAGCCCTTGTATTGGTCGATCAGTTCGGGGCGGAGAATGTCAGTTTCGAGAATGCAGATGCGAAGTGGCATTAGCTCATGGTTCCTGAAATTGCAGAGAGACTCTATGTGGGGGAAATGTGCGTTTTATTTAACACAGAGACGGTGTGATTGAAATACCGTTTGATCCGTCCGCCCATAGCCACAGCCTAACGGCGCGATAGGCAGCCACAGGTTCCCTGCAATCCGTGCCGACTTCTCCAGGCCACGCCGCTCTAGCTCGCGGCGCTCGACGCCTCGTCAAGTAAAATTGACGCCTCCCTCGGGAACTATTGCTCCCGTCGATACTTACCATGCTTGAAGGTCGTTTTTTCATCGAAAGGATTTTCGCGACGCTACGCATCACCCAGTCCCCGGTCGCGGAGTCCAGTCATGAGCAACCTCACCGTCAAATACGCACGCAACGGCGCCCTCGCCAGCCTCGGCCTGTATTTCATCGTGGTGATGGTGGTTCTCGCTGTCAGCTTCGGTTACGAGCGCGGCCGCATCGGGGTGAGCCCCACGGACGGCTCGATGAGCTTCTACCAGCAACTCAGCCAGAGCATTCCCGTGCTGCTGGCGAGCCACAAGAAGCCCAGCGGCAAGACCCAAGGCTGACACCCAGAACAGGCCGACGACGATGAAGCAGCAAAAGAACCGCCTCTATTTCCTTGCCGCCCTGGCTTTCATGACCAATGGCTTTTCGCTGATCGGCTGCGCTCACGGCTCGGTGGGTGCAGTCGCCAAGAACATCGAGGCCAACCACAACATCGCCCGCGCCATTGCCAACGAACGCGCCCTGGGGGTGCAGTCGGGCAACCCGCCGACCGAGCGCGAATGGCAGTTGCCGGCCGCCTTCGACGTGAAGTCGCTGAAGTGCTACAGCAGCCTTCTGGCGTGAATGTCGGCTGAACCCGGCCAGTTCAGTTAGACTGCCGCCCCGTTTTTCACTCAAGGGTGCGCCACAGTGTTCATCAAGGCATTACGAGTCGGCCTGGGCCAGCTGATCATCTTCCTCGACCTCATCACCCGCCCGCGCAAGCAGCGCCGCAGTCCGGAAGCTCAAACCCGGGTCGCGGAAGAGGCTTCCAGCCTCGCGCTGTACCAGTTCAACGCCTGCCCTTTCTGCGTGAAGACCCGCCGCGCCATGCATCGGCTGAACGTGCCGGTTGCCCTGCGTGACGCAAAGAACGACGAAACCCACCGTGCTGCCCTGCTGGCCGGTGGCGGCAAGGTCAAGGTGCCTTGCCTGCGCATCGAAGAGAACGGCGAGAGCCGCTGGATGTACGAATCCAACGACATCATCCGTTATCTGGAAAGCCGCTTCGCCAAGGTGTAACCCCACACCGCGGACACAAAAAAACCGGCTCGTAGCGAGCCGGTTTTTTATGCGGAGCTGAAAACTAGAAGTGTTCGCCCCGGTCCGCCTTGTCCAGCAACAGCATCGGCGGCTCGAAGCGCTCGCCGTACTGTTCGGCCAGGTAGCGGGCGCGGGCGACGAAGTCGCGCAAGCCGTACTGGTTGATGAACTGCAGCACGCCGCCGGTCCAGGCAGCGAAGCCGATGCCGAAGATGGAGCCGATGTTGGCATCCGCCGTCGACAGCAGTACGCCCTCCTCCACGCAGCGCACGGTTTCGATGGCCTGGATGAACAGGATTCGGTCGCGCACATCCTCCTGCGGAATCTGCTTGTCGGCCTTCTCGAAGCGCGCCTTCAGCTCCGGCCAGAGCTGTTTTTTGCCGCCGGCCGGGTAATCGTAGAAACCGCCACCTGCGGCTTTGCCAGGACGCTTGTACTCGTTGATCATCAGGTCGATCACGGCGAAGGCCGGATGCTTCGGCAGCAACTTGCCCTCCGCCTTGAGGTCTTCAGCGGTCTGGTTGCGGATGTGGGTCATCAGACTCATGGAGACTTCATCGGAGATCGCCAGGGGACCGACCGGCATGCCGGTCTTGCGCGTCTCGTTCTCGATCATCGCGGCGGAAACGCCTTCGCCCAGCATGGCGATCCCTTCATTGGTGAAGGTGCCGAACACGCGGGAGGTAAAGAAGCCGCGGCTATCGTTGACCACGATCGGCGTCTTCCTGATCTGCAGCACATAGTCGAAGCCACGGGCCAGGGTTTCGTCCGAGGTCTTCTCGCCACGGATGATCTCCACCAGCGGCATGCGATCCACCGGGCTGAAGAAGTGCAGACCAATGAACTTCTCGGGCTTGGACACCGCCTGGGCCAGGCCGGTGATGGGCAGGGTCGAGGTATTGGAGGCGATCACCGCATCCGGCAGCGCTGCGGCTTCGGCAGCGGCGCTGACCTTGGCCTTCAACTCGCGGTTCTCGAAGACGGCCTCTATGATCAGGTCGCAACCCTCGAAATCGGCATCGCTGGCAGTGGCCTTGATCCGCGCGAGGATGGCATCACGCTTCTCGACAGCCATATGGCCGCGGCTGACGAGCTGGTCCAACAGGCCCTGGGTATAGGCCTTGCCCTTTTCCGCAGCCTCCGGCGATACATCCTTCAGCACCACCTCGATACCGGCGATAGCGGAAACGTGGGCAATCCCCGCGCCCATCATGCCGGCACCGAGCACGCCGACTTTCTTCGTCACGTAAGGAGCCGGACCCTTGGGGCGCGAGCTGCCAGCGTTGATCTCGTTCAGCTGGAACCAGAAGGTGCCGATCATGTTCTTGGCCACCTGACCGGTGGTCAGCTCGGTGAAATAGCGTGCCTCGATCAGTTGGGCGGTGTCGAAATCGACCTGTGCGCCTTCGACGGCGGCGCACATGATTTTCTCCGGCGCCGGGAAGCAGCCCTTGGTCTTGTCACGCAGCACGGAGGGGGCGATGGCCAGCATCTGCGCCACATTCGGGCTGGACGGCGTGCCGCCGGGAATCTTGTAGCCGGCGGTATCCCAGGGTTGCGCAGCCTTGGGATTGGCGACGATCCAGGCGCGGGCCTTGGCCAGCATTTCGTCCGGGGTCTGCGCAACGTCGTGGATCAGGCCGGCCTTGAGGGCCTGCTCCGGACGCACCTTGCGCCCTTCGGCGAGGTACGGCAGCGCCTTCTCGATACCCAGCAGGCGCACCATGCGCACCACACCGCCGCCGCCCGGCAGCAGGCCGAGCGTCACTTCCGGCAGGCCGAGCTGCACGCTGTTGTCGTTGAGGGCGATACGGTGATGGCAGGCCAGGCAGATTTCCCAGCCGCCGCCCAGCGCCGCGCCGTTGATGGCAGCCACCACCGGTTTGCCGAGGGTTTCCAGGCGGCGCAGTTGGCCCTTGAGGCCCAGCACCATCTGGTAGAAGGCATTGGCGTCGGCCTTGGTGACCTTGATCAGCTCATTGAGGTCACCGCCGGCGAAGAAGGTCTTCTTGGCCGACGTGATGATCACCCCGGCGATGCCGTCCTTCTCGGCCTCCAGGCGCTCGACGGTCTTGGCCATGGCCTCGCGATACACCGCGTTCATGGTGTTGGCGCTCTGGCCGGGCATGTCCATGGTCAGGACGACGATGCTGTCCTGGCCTTTTTCGTAACGGATGGCGTCAGTCATTCTTCTTCTCCGCCTCAAACGCGCTCAATGATCGTTGCGATACCCATGCCGCCGCCGACACAGAGCGTCGCCAGGCCGTAGCGCAGGTTGCGCGCTTCCAGCTCATCCAGCAGGGTGCCGAGGATGGCGCAGCCGGTGGCGCCCAGCGGGTGGCCCATGGCGATGGAGCCGCCGTTGACGTTGACCTTCTCTTCCGGCACGCCCATGTCCTTCATGAACTTCATCACCACCGAGGCGAAGGCTTCGTTGACTTCGAACAGGTCGATATCGGCCACGCTCAGGCCAGCCTTGGCCAGGGCCTTGCGGGTGGCCGGCGCGGGGCCGGTGAGCATGATGGTCGGGTCGGTGCTGGTGACCGCCGTGGCGACGATGCGCGCGCGGGCTTTCAGGCCCAGTTCCTTGCCCTTGGCGGCGGAGCCGATGAGCATGGCGGCGGCGCCGTCAACAATGCCGGAGCTGTTGCCCGGCGTATGCACGTGGTCAATGCGCTCGACCTGGCTGTACTTGCGCAGGGCGGTGGCGTCGAAGCCCATCTGCCCCATCATTTCGAAGCTAGGCTTGAGGGCACCCAGGCCTTCCAGGGTGGAGTCGCCCCGGATGAACTCGTCATGGTCGAGCAGAACGATGCCGTTCTGGTCGGTGACCGGCACCAGGGATTTCTTGAAGGCGCCCTCGGCACGCGCACGCGCGGCCTTCTGCTGGGAGCGCAGGGCAAAGGCGTCAACATCCTTGCGGCTGAAGCCTTCGAGCGTGGCGATCAGGTCGGCACCGATGCCCTGGGGAACGAAGCTGGTGTGCAGGTTGGTTTCCGGGTCCATGGCCCAGGCACCGCCGT
This sequence comes from Pseudomonas sp. BN414, assembly GCF_029871275.1. NCBI lineage: Bacteria > Pseudomonadati > Pseudomonadota > Gammaproteobacteria > Pseudomonadales > Pseudomonadaceae > Pseudomonas > Pseudomonas sp. BN414. The sequence goes on along the minus strand of NZ_SSOL01000075.1, from coordinate 241,309 downwards.
CGGAGCCCATGGGCACGCGCGACATGGATTCCACGCCGCCGGCCACCACCAGGTCCTCGAAGCCGGAACGCACCTTCATCGCCGCCAGGTTCACCGCTTCCAGGCCGGAGGCGCAGAAACGGTTGATCTGCTGGCCGGAAACGGTCTCGTCCCAGTCGGCGACCAGCGCTGCAGTCTTGGCGATGTCGGCGCCCTGGTCGCCCACCGGGGTCACGCAGCCGAGAACGATGTCGTCGACCTGGCTGGTATCCAGGTCATTGCGCTCGGCTAGGGCCCGGAGCAGCCCGGCGATCAGGTTGACCGGCTTGACGCTGTGCAGAGCGCCGTCCTTCTTGCCCTTGCCGCGGGGCGTACGCACCGCGTCGTAAATGAATGCTTCGGTCATGGCGTCCTCTTGAGGCAGCTAGGCGGCACATCGGGTGCCCGTTGTTCTTGTCTGTCGACCACCGGAGTTCCGGCAGGCTGTGGCTACCTTATCGCTATAGGCCATGGGCTCAATGACGGAAAAGCTCAGCCCTATTGACCGCTGCGCTCAGACGAACGGTCGGCTGATGGCCAGTTGCTGGCGAAGGTGAAAGGGATGTGTCTGGCTTCGGGGCTGGTCGATAGCGATCAGCCACCCTCAATAGCCGCGCATTACTAGCAGCACTGCGGTAGTTACCAACCGGTATAAGCGGAATGTGATGCCGGCCCTAGAGTTTGAAATGCAAGCAGCCGCTGCCGGGTTTTGCCGGAGTGGTGATTCGTCCAGAAGCCACGGAGGAAGGTGAGGCTCAGGGCCGGCCGTAGGGAGCCCAGACCGACGCACCTCCAACAACAAAAAAGGCAGTTGGCCATGTTCAAACAGCCGAAAATGCGGCAAGCGAGCCTTATCGTCTTTGCCACCACCGTCATTCTCATCCTTCCCAACCTGACCCGGCTGGTCAGCTGATCGTCAATATTCACCCTCAACTGGTCGTCCTGTGCTGCGTAGCCGCCCCTGCGGCCAACGCAGCGCGGGTAGCCATTCCTTGACGACCGCCAACTGCCGAAGAGGATGTCGGACGCGACTCTGGTCATGCCGAAAAAACGCAGTCCCGTTGGCCTGCGCCCCCTCCGATCAATTGTGCTAGGTTCGCTGGACATGCCTTATCCAGGAGCCGCCATCATGCGTACCCTGCTTGCTGTTCTCGCGTTAGCCCTGAGCCTGCCGGCCGCCGCCGGTGATACCGACCAGGCCGCCGCCATCGAAGCCATGCACCAGCCCAATGCCGTGCTGATCGATGTACGAACCCCGGAGGAAGTAGCCGGAGGCGCCATCCCCGGCGCACACAATATCGGCTATGAGGAAATCGCCCAGAAAATTGCCGAAGTCGCCCCGGACAAGGACACGCCCATAGTGCTCTACTGCCGCAGCGGCCGCCGATCCGGCATCGCCCAGGACAGCCTGAAGGACCTGGGCTATAGCCGGGTGATCAATGGTGGCGGCTACCTGGACCTGAAAACCGCCCTTCACAAGGACTGATCGATGCGCCATGCGCTTCTCGCCCTGCTCTTCTGCCTCACCCCGCTCCACGCCGCCGAGCTGACCCTGGACCTGCCCGGCGGCACCCGAACCTGGGACACCGCCGCCCTGCTGGCCCATCCCCAGGCGCAGGAAGTGACCATCACGGACGACGTCTCCTACAAGAAGACCATGCGCTATCGCGCCGTGCCGGTGGCGGTCTTGCTGGAAGGCGTAGAACCCGACGAGCACCTGCAGGCCGTGGCGCTGGACGGTTTCGCCGCCGAACTGGCCGCAGCCCCACTCTTGAACGACAAAGGCGCCCGCGCCTGGCTAGCCATCGAAGATCCGGCCAAGCCGTGGCCGCCACTGGCAGCCGACAAACCCAGCGCCGGGCCCTTCTACCTGGTCTGGACTGATCCCAAGGCGGCCCGCATCGGCCCGGAGCAATGGCCCTTCCAGGTAGCGCGCATTCGCTATCTGCCTTCCGTGAGCGAGCGTTTCCCGGCCCTGCTCCCGGCCGATGACGCCAGTGCCGAGGTGCAAGCCGGTTTCGCCCAGTTCCAGAAGAACTGCTTGGCGTGCCATCGCCTCAATGGCGCAGGCGATGCCCAGTTCGGACCGGACCTGAACATTCCCCACAACCCCACCGAATACCTCGCCGGCGACTTCCTGCCGCGCTACATCCGCGACCCACAAAGCCTGCGCCGCTGGCCCCAGGGCAAGATGCCGGGATTCTCGAAGGAAGCGATAACGGATGAAGAGCTGGGGCAGTTGATCGGCTACCTGAAGCACATGGCGGGGAGAAAGGTGGCGCCGTAGGTTGACTCTGGCACAAGCCTGTAGGGGCGAATTCATTCGCCAAGGAGGCCGAAGGTCTCCCTACAAACTCCCAGCATTCCCCGACCACCCTCACCCCAGCCCCGCCCTGCGCCCCGGCCTGTTCGCTTCGCGCTCAGGCGTTCATCGGCACCGGAAGCAGTGCTTCCGAAAGCGTGCCTCTTCACCCCAGAGGGAGAGGGGGCTGGCCGTGCCACGGATGTACCTTCGCGCGCTCTTCGTGGGGGCGATTTCAATCGCTACGGAGGCCGAAGGGCTCCCCTGCAATTCCCTGCATTGACCACCCGCCCTCACCCCAACCCTCTCCCAGAGGGAGAGGGGGCAGTTCGTGCCAAGTTGCAGCGACTTGCCACCTTGTGGGGGCGATTTCAATCTCGAAAAAAACTGCCCCTCACACGTTGTACTCCACCGGCGGCGGCGGCAGTTCGCTGATCAGGTCCTGCAGCCCTTCCGCCCATTGGCGGCGGATGTCGGCGAAGTACTTGTCCTCCTCGGTCACCCGGTAGCCGGCCGGGAGGATCAGGCTGTCGCGGTGGTAGACCAGCAAGTCCAGCGGCATGCCGACGGACAGGTTGCTTCGGATGGTGGAGTCGAACGAGACCAGGGCACAGCGCAGGCCCTCTTCCAGGCTGGTGTCGAACTCCAGGTTGCGGTCGAGGATCGGCTTGCCGTACTTGCTCTCCCCCAGCTGCAGGAAGGGCGTGTCCGCGGTGGCCTGGATGAAGTTGCCTTGCGGATAGATGCTGTAGAGCTCCGGTGGGTTGCCGGCGATCTGCCCGCCCACCAGGAAAGAACAGGTCAGGTCGGTATTGCCCGCCAGAGGCGCGCCATCGCGGGCAATGACTTCGCGAATGGTTTCGGCCACCAGCGCGGTGGCGTCGTAGAGGGAAGGCACCGTATTCAGGTTCGGCCCCGCGCCGCCCAGGCGTTGCTTGAGCAGATTGACCACCGATTGCGACGTGGCCAGATTCCCGGCGCTTTGCAGGACGATCAACCGCTCGCCGGTAACGCCGAAAGTGTAGAGCTTGCGGAAGGTGGCGATGTGATCGATACCCGCGTTGGTGCGCGAGTCGGATACGAATACCAGGCCGTCGGCCAGGTGCATGGCGACGCAGTAGGTCATGCCGGTTCTCCTTGTTGAGGCTCTCCGCGTCGGGTGTCCGGCCGCCGGCCCTCGCGGGCTGGCAGTAAGGGGCGGCCGGCGCCGCGGAAAGTTGGGAATCTCGCGTTACTGCACCTGTACCAACAGCGGCGGCGCATCCACCTTGGCGTGCATCTGCTCGCCGCCGCCACCACGACGCATGCCGCGTACCGGACAGGCATCCAGGTAGTCCAGGCCCACCGCCAGTTTCAGGTGACGCTCGGGACGGGCCAGGTTGTTGGTCACGTCGAAGCTGTACCAGGCATCGCCCAGCCAGGCTTCGGCCCAGGCGTGACTAGCCAGGTTCTGGTCATTGCCCTGGTAAAGGTAGCCGGACACGAATCGCGCCGGAATGCCCAGGCTGCGGGCGCAGGCCAGGAACGCGTGGGTATGGTCCTGGCAGACCCCGGCGCGACCGGCGAAGGCTTCGGCGGCAGTGCTGTCGACTCGGGTCACGCCTTTCTTGAACGGCATCTGCGCATGCAGCGCTTCCATCAGGTCGATCAGCCCACCACGATCGCGGCGATCCCCGCACTCGAGCGCAGCGAACTCCCGCAGCGCCTCGTCAGCGGTGGTCAGCCGGGTGAAACGCAGGAAGGGCAAGGCCGAATGCTTGTCGTGTTCGGCTTCGCGCTTCTCGTCGATCTCCACCTGGCCACGGGCGCTGATGACGATGGAGTCGTGGGGTTCGTCCAGGGTCAGTACATGAAAGATGTTGCCGAAGGGATCGATCTGCGCGCGCACCGGACGCGGCAGCGTCAATTGCCAACTGAGCACGTGCTGGCGTTCGTTCTCCTGGGGCGTCAGGCGCAGGTACTGGATGCTCGCGCGGACCTGGTCGTCGTAGCGATAGGTGGTGTCGTGGCGGATGGACAGTTTCATACAGCCTCCAGATACGAGCTGTGGATGGCCCGGGCCAGTTGGCGGACCAGCAGGATGAAGTCGGTGAGCCACGTGTGCAGGCCCTCGTCGAGGATTTCGTCGATGGCGGTGTAACGCAGCCGCGCGTCCAGCTCCGCGGCCAGGCGCTGGGCCGGGCGACCGTTGTCTCCTGGCAGGTGGGCGAGGATGTCGTTCAGCTCCTCCATGCACGCCCGCAGCGAACGGGGTACGTCGGCGCGGAGCAGGAGCAGCTCGGAAACCTGGCGGGCGTCGGGGGAGCCCCGATATACCTCGGTGTAGGCCTCGAAGGACGACAGCGCGCGAAGCAAGGCGCTCCACTGGTAATAGCCGCGAGCGGAGCTGTCGCTGACCTCCTCCGATTCTTCACCGAACATTTCGTAGCGCGAGTCCAGCAAGCGCAGGGTGTTGTCAGCCCGCTCGATGAAGGTGCCCAGGCGAATGAAGCTGTAGGCCTCGCCGCGCATGATGGTGCCGTAGCTGGCGCCGCGGAACAGGTGCGAGCGCTCCTTCACCCATTCGCAGAAACGGCTGATCCCGTAACGGCCGAGCCCCTCACTGGAGATGTTCAGCATCTCCAGCCAGGTGGCGTTGATGTTCTCCCAGATGTCGGCGGTGATCCGCCCGCGCACGGCATGGGCGTTGATCCGCGCGGCACGCAGACAGCTGAAGATGCTCGCCTGGTTGTCGGCGTCGAGGGCGAAGAAATGCAGCATGCGCCCGGCGTTCAACTCGCCATGACGCTCCTGGTACAGCTCCAGGGTGCCGGTGCTGAGCAGCGACATGGCCAGCTCGTCCAAACCATCGCCACGGCCGTCCTGGGGCATCAGCGACAGCGAATAGCTGACCTCCAGCATGCGCGCCAGGTTCTCCGCGCGCTCCAGGTAACGCGACATCCAGTAAAGCTCGGAGGCAGTTCTGCTCAGCATGATCAGTCCTCCACGATCCAGGTGTCCTTGGTACCGCCGCCCTGGGACGAGTTCACCACCAGCGAGCCTTCACGCAGTGCCACGCGGGTCAGGCCGCCGGGCACCAGCCGGGTTTCCCGCCCGGAAAGCACGAAGGGACGCAGGTCGATATGGCGCGGGGCGATGCCCTGCTCGACGAAGGTCGGACAGGTGGACAGGCACAGCGTGGGCTGCGCGATGTAGGCCTCGGGGCGGGCCTTGAGGCGCTCGCGGAAGGCTTCGATCTCCTGGGCGCTGGCGGCCGGCCCCACCAGCATGCCGTAGCCGCCGGAACCCTGGGTTTCCTTGACCACCAGTTCGGGTAGGTGGGCCAACACATGGGACAGTTCTTCAGGCTTGCGGCACTGCCAGGTGGGCACGTTCTTCAGGATGGGTTCCTCGTCCAGGTAGAAACGGATCATGTCGCCGACATAGGGGTAGATGGACTTGTCGTCCGCCACGCCGGTGCCGATGGCGTTGGCCAGCACCACATTCCCGGAGCGATAGGCGGCCAGCAGACCGGGCACACCGAGCATGGATTCGGGGTTGAAGGCCAGGGGATCGAGGAAGGCATCGTCCAGCCGGCGATAGATCACGTCGACCGGTTGCGGGCCGGCGGTGGTGCGCATGAACACCCGGTCGTCACGGACGAACAGGTCCGCCCCTTCCACCAGCTCCACACCCATCTCGCGGGCGAGGAAAGCATGTTCGAAGTAGGCGCTGTTGAAGCGTCCCGGCGTCAGCACCACCACGCTGGGGCTGTCCAGGGGGCTGGAGCTTTTCAGCGTATCCAGCAACAGGTTCGGGTAGTGATCGATGGGGGCGACGCGCTGGGCGGCGAAGAGCTCGGGGAACAGTCGCATCATCATCTTGCGGTCTTCGAGCATGTAGCTGACGCCGCTCGGGGTGCGCAGATTGTCTTCCAGCACGTAGTAGGTGCCATCGCCATCGCGTACCAGGTCCACGCCGGCGATGTGGGCGTAGGTATCGCGGTGCAGGTCCAGGCCCTGCATGGCGATCTGATAGCCCTCGTTGGCCAGCACCTGCTCGGCGGGGATGATCCCGGCCTTGATGATTCGCTGGCTGTGGTAGAGGTCGGCAAGGAACATGTTCAGCGCCTTCACGCGCTGGATGCAGCCCTTTTCCACCACCCGCCATTCGCTCATGGGAATGGCGCGGGGAATGGTGTCGAAGGGAATCAGGCGCTCGGTGCCCTGCTCATCGCCATACAGGGTGAAAGTGATACCGGCTCGGTGGAACAACAGGTCAGCCTCGCGACGTCGCTGGGCCAGCAGTTCTCCGGGCGTGTCCGCCAGCCAGCGGGCGAATTCCCGGTAATGCGGACGGCATTCGCCACTCGCGTCATACATCTCGTCATAAAAAATGCGGGACATGCCTAACTCCTTGTCACCACGGGCAGAAACGCAGTCGCAAGCCCCGTGCCATCGCCACAACTGCTTGCCTTTCAATAACTTGCAGCACACTCGCAGTCGTAGCGCCCCAGACTGGTGCAGCTCGAATAACCGAACTACCCCTGTCGCCCTATTTGGCGGCGGTACAGGGTTGGACGGTGCGACGGCGAGGTGTTCCCCCACTTGTTGCGGAAGAACCGCCATCCCTGGAACGAACAGTCTAGTCCGGCCATGCACGGCCCTAGGGCCCGATTGTTCTATGGATATGTTGCGATTTGGAATTGCCCTATTACCCGCCGATCTATGGTCATAGGCGCCCCTCTATAGGAGCCATTGCCTGGCCACATTTTCCAAGGTCGCGGGAGCCTTCCATACTTGCTCCATTCCAGTGCCTCCCTCCTGCCCCGGAGCAACCTGCCATGCTCACCATCGGAGACAAACTGCCGGCGTTCAACCTGCTGGCGGTTGACCACGACTCGGAACACGCCGCCACCCCGGAGAACGCGTTCAAGCGCGTCAGCCAGGACAGCCTCCTGGGCAAATGGAAGGTGCTGTTCTTCTGGCCCAAGGATTTCACCTTCGTCTGTCCCACCGAGATCAAGGCGTTCGCGGACCTGCTGGAGCAATTCAACGACCGGGATACCCAATTGATCGGGGCCTCCACCGATAGCGAGTTCGTCCACCTCGCCTGGCGCCGCGACCACAAGGATCTGAAGGGCTTGAGCTTTCCCTGGCTGGCGGACATCCAGCACGAACTGGCCAATGCTCTGGGCATCATCGACCGCCGCGAAGGCGTGGCCCTGCGCGCGACCTTCATCATCGACCCGGACAATGTCATACGACATGTCTCGGTGAACGACCTGCTGGTCGGCCGCAACCCACAGGAAACCTTGCGCCTGCTGGATGCACTGCTGACTGAAGAGCTGTGCCCATGCAATTGGCACAAGGGCGAGGCGACGCTGCATTACTGATGCCTCTTTTGTGGGGGCGAATTCATTCGCTATGGGCAACGGAGTTGCCCCTGGGGCCGAACCTGCGGTCCGGTCAGCGAATGAATTCGCCCCCACAGGAAAGCCACAGCAAAGCGCCACCCGCCCCTTCCTTGTCAGCCCCAAAGCCCCGAACTACGCTGCTCAATGCGACCAGCGGCCGTATTTTTCGGCGCGCTTTTCGTCGCATTCGCCGACGGCATGCAGTTCCGCCGAACAGGCTCCGCACGTCATGTACAACAGGAGTCGACAATGCCTTCGTTCAAACCCGTTTCCCTTTCATTCGCCGTCAGTTGCGCCTGCCTCATCGCCTCCGCCCAGGCCGCCGAACCGCTGAAGCAGCTCGGCAAGGGTGAAGGCCAGCTCGACATCATCGCCTGGCCCGGATACATCGAACGCGGCGAGTCGGACAAGAACTACGACTGGGTGACCCAGTTCGAGAAAGACAGCGGTTGCAAGGTCAACGTGAAGACCGCCGCCACCTCCGACGAGATGGTCAGCCTGATGGCCAAGGGCGGCTACGACCTGGTCACCGCCTCCGGCGACGCCTCCCTGCGCCTGGTGTTCGGCAAGCGCGTGCAGCCGATCAACCCGGACCTGATTCCCAACTGGAAAACCCTCGACCAGCGCCTTCAGGACGCGCCCTGGCACACGGTAGAAGGTGTGCATTACGGCACGCCGTACCAGTGGGGCCCGAACCTCCTGATGTACAACACCAAGCTGTTCAAGCAGGCGCCGGACAGCTGGGCCGTGGTCTTCGAGCCTCAGGACCTGGCCGATGGCAAGTCCAACAAGGGTCGCGTGCAGGCTTACGACGGCCCCATCTACATCGCCGACGCTGCGCTCTACCTGAAGTCCGCCAAGCCGGAACTGGGCATCCAGGACCCGTACCAGCTGACCGAAGTGCAGTACACCGCAGTGCTCGACCTGCTGCGCAAGCAGCACAGCCTGGTGCACCGCTACTGGCACGACGCGACCGTGCAGATGAGCGACTTCAAGAACGAAGGCGTGGCCGCCTCCAGCACCTGGGGCTACATGGCCAATACCCTGAAAGGCGAGAAGCAGCCCGTGGAAACGGTGTTCCCGAAAGAAGGGGTCACCGGCTGGGCCGACACGACCATGCTGCACGTCGACGCCAAGCACCCGAACTGCGCCTACAAGTGGATGGATTGGTCGTTGCAACCCAAGGTCCAGGGTGACCTGGCCGCCTGGTTCGGCTCGCTGCCCGTGGTCGCCAAGGGCTGCACCAGCAGCGAACTCCTCGGTGCCAGCGGCTGCGCCACCAATGGTTACGACCAGTTCGACCAGATCGCCTTCTGGAAAACCCCGGAAGCCCAAGGTGGGAAGTTCGTCCCGTATAGTCGGTGGACGCAGGACTACATCGCGATCATGGGCGGTCGCTGAACTGGCTGCGCGACCTGATGACTGCGTTGCGTCCTCGCTCGGCGCGTCGCCTACCAGAAGGTATGTCTCGCGCCTCGCTGCGGGGCGCCTTGCCCTCAGGCCGCTCGCTCAGTCCAGCCCGTAGCACGATGCAACCTCCCCTCTCCCTCTGGGAGAGGGGCCGGGGGTGAGGGTAGTTCGAGTTAGCTCGGTGTCCCCTCATCCGAACGCGCCCCGCCCAACCCTCTCCCGGAGGGAGAGGGAGCAAAGCCCTCCGGAGTCATACCTATGACCACAGCCGTCCAGTTCACCGATGTCTGCCGCCACTACGGTGATGTGAAGGCGGTCGACCGGGTGTCCATCGAGATTCGCGACGGCGAGTTCTTCTCTATGCTCGGCCCATCCGGCTCGGGCAAGACCACCTGCCTGCGCCTGATCGCCGGTTTCGAGCAGCCCACCTCAGGTTCCATCCGCATCCACGGCGAGGAAGCCGCTGGCCTGCCGCCCTACGAGCGCGACGTGAACACCGTGTTCCAGGACTACGCCCTGTTCCCCCACATGAACGTGCGCGACAACGTCGCCTACGGCCTCAAGGTGAAGGGCGTAGCCAAAGCCGAGCGCCTGGCCCGCGCCGAGGAAGCCCTGGGAATGGTTGCCCTGCCCGGCTATGGCGACCGCAAGCCGGCGCAGCTGTCCGGCGGCCAGCGCCAGCGTGTGGCGCTGGCCCGTGCGCTGATCAACCGTCCGCGCGTGCTGCTGCTCGACGAACCCCTCGGCGCGCTGGACCTCAAGCTGCGCGAGCAGATGCAGGTGGAGCTGAAGAAGCTGCAGCGCCAGCTCGGCATCACCTTCATTTTCGTCACCCACGACCAGGGTGAAGCGCTGTCCATGTCCGACCGCGTCGCCGTGTTCAACAAGGGCCGTATCGAGCAGGTGGACAGTCCGCAGAACCTCTATCGCAAACCAAGTACCCGCTTCGTTGCCGAGTTCGTCGGCACCGCCAACGTGCTCCACGGCGACCTCGCCCAGCGCCTCACCGGCACGGCCGGGACCTTCTCCCTGCGTCCGGAGCATGTGCGCTTCGGCAACGCCAGCAATGGCGAGCTGCAAGTCAGCGGCACCGTGCATGACGTGCAGTACCTCGGCGCCAGCAGCCGCTACGAGCTCAATCTGGACGGCGGTGGGCGCCTGGCGGTGAGCCTGCCCAACGGCGAAGAAACGGATGTCGCACGCCCCCAACCCGGCCAACAGGTACAGGCCTGTTGGCCCCGCAGCGCGATGGTCGCGCTCAGCGAGTAGGCCATGAGCGCTGTCATCGCCAGCCATCAGAGCGGTCCGCTGCGGGGGCTATCCAACCTGCTCTACCGCCGCTCGACGCTCTACCTGCTGCTGCTCCTGACCCCGCCCCTGCTCTGGTTCGGGGTGATCTACATCGGCTCGCTGTTCGCCCTGCTCTGGCAGAGCTTCTACACCTTCGACGACTTCACCATGGCGGTGACGCCGGACCTGACGCTGGCCAACTACGCCGCCCTGTTCAACCCGGCGAACTACGACATCATCCTGCGCACCCTGACCATGGCCATCGCCGTGAGTCTGGCCAGCGCAGTCCTGGCCTTCCCCATCGCCTACTACATGGCGCGCTTCGCCTCGCCGAAGGAGAAAGCCTTCTTCTATATCGCCGTGATGCTGCCGATGTGGGCCAGCTACATCGTCAAGGCGTATGCCTGGACGGTGATCCTGGCCAAGGGCGGCATCTTCTACTGGCTGATCCAGCAGCTGCATCTGGAGACCTTGCTGGGAAGCCTGCTCACCGTACCCGGTGTGGGAGGCAACACCCTGTCCACGTCGCACCTGGGGCGTTTCCTGGTATTCACCTACATCTGGCTGCCGTTCATGATCCTGCCGATTCAGGCTTCCCTGGAGCGTCTGCCACCGTCGCTGCTGCAGGCTTCGGCGGACCTCGGCGCCAGGCCCCGGCAAACCTTCGCCCAGGTGATCCTGCCGCTCGCTTTTCCGGGTGTGGTGGCCGGCTCGATCTTCACCTTCAGCCTGACCCTGGGCGATTTCATCATCCCGCAACTGGTGGGCCCCAGCGGCCTGTTCATCGGCACCATGGTCTACGTACAGCAGGGCTCGGTGGGCAACATCCCGCTGGCGGCGGCCTTCACCCTGGTGCCCATCGTGCTGATCGCCATCTACCTGTCCATCGCCAAACGGCTGGGGGCCTTCGATGCACTCTGAGAAAGCGTCCTGGGGTCTGCGCCTGGCGGCCTGGGGCGGGCTGGTGTTCCTGCACTTCCCGATCCTGGTGATCCTGCTCTACGCCTTCAACACCGAGGAGTCGTCCTACAGCTTCCCGCTGCAGGGCTTCACCCTGGAATGGTTCTCCGTGGTGGGCGGTCGCGAGGATGTGCTGCAGGCCATCGTCCTCTCGCTGAAGGTCGCCTGCCTGGCCACCGCCCTGGCCATGGTGCTTGGCACCCTCGCCGCTGCCGCGCTCTATCGCCGCGACTTCTTCGGCAAGGAGAGCATCACCCTGATGCTGATCCTGCCCATTGCCCTGCCCGGCATCATCACCGGCATCGCCCTGCTTTCCGCATTCAAGACCCTTGGCATCGATCCGGGTATCTTCACCATCGTCGTCGGCCACGCCACCTTCTGCGTGGTGATCGTCTACAACAACGTGATCGCGCGGTTCCGTCGTACCTCGCACAGCCTGATCGAGGCGTCGATGGACCTGGGCGCCGACGGCTGGCAGACCTTCCGCTACATCATCCTGCCGAACATCGCCACCGCGCTGCTGGCCGGCGGCATGCTGGCCTTCGCCCTGTCTTTCGACGAAATCATCGTCACCACCTTCACCGCCGGCCACGAACAGACCCTGCCCCTCTGGCTGCTCAGCCAGCTCAGCCGCCCGCGCGACGTTCCGGTGACCAACGTGGTGGCGCTGCTGGTGATGCTCGCCACGATGCTGCCCATTCTCGGCGCCTACTACCTGACGCGCGGGACCGAGACGGTGGCTGGGGGTGGGAAGTAAGAGTTCCAGGCCTGCACCTTCTCCCTCGCTTTGCTCCCCTCTCCCGCTTGCGGGAGAGGGGCCGGGGGTGAGGGTGAGGGTGATGAGGCTGATCCAGACCACGCGGCTGTAGGCATTCCGCAGCCCTCTACCTAGCCCTCCCCTAGCCGGTCGCCCCTGAAGGGAGAGGGAATGATCACGAGGCCCCCACCATGCAAACCAAACTGTTGATTAACGGCCAGTTCGCCGCCGGCGAAGGCGAATCGCTGGATGTGCTCAACCCGGCCACGGGCGCCGTGCTGGTGAAGATTCCCGAAGCCAGCGAAGCCCAGGTCGACGCCGCCGTCCGAGCCGCCGACGCGGCCTTCGAGGGCTGGGCGCGGACCTCACCGCGCGACCGCGCCACCCTTTTGCTGAAGCTGGCGGACAAGATCGAGGGCCATGCCGAAGAGCTGGCAAAACTGGAGTCGGACAACTGCGGCAAGCCCTACGCCGCTGCACTGAACGACGAGATTCCAGCCGTGGCCGATGTGTTCCGCTTCTTCGCGGGCGCCAGCCGCTGCCTGACCGGCTCGGCGGCGGGCGAATACCTGCCGGGATTCACCTCGATGATTCGCCGCGACCCGGTGGGGGTGATCGCCTCCATCGCACCCTGGAACTACCCGCTGATGATGGCCGCCTGGAAGCTGGGCCCCGCACTGGCAGCCGGCAACACCGTGGTACTCAAACCCTCGGAGCAGACGCCCCTTACCGCCCTGCGCCTATCGGAGTTCATCGCCGAACTCCTGCCACCGGGCGTGGTGAACATCGTCCTCGGCCGCGGCCCCAGCGTGGGCAGTCCACTGGTGTCGCATCCATTGGTGCGCATGGTGTCGCTGACCGGTTCGGTGGGCACCGGCAAGGCCATCATCAAGAGCGCCGCCGATAGCGTGAAACGCACCCACATGGAACTGGGCGGCAAGGCGCCGGTAATCATCTTCGATGACGCCGACCTGGCCGATGTGGTCGAGGGCATCCGTACCTTCGGTTTCTACAACGCAGGCCAGGACTGCACTGCAGCCTGCCGTATCTATGCCGGCAAGAAGATCTACGACAACTTCGTGGCCGACCTGGCCAGCGCGGTATCCAGCCTCAAGACCGGCCTGCAGACCGACCCGGCGACCGAACTCGGTCCACTGATCACCCAGAGCCAGCGCGAACGCGTGGCCGGCTTCGTCGAACGGGCCAGCACTCTGCCCCACATCCAGATCGCCACGGGCGGCAAAGTGGTCGCGGGCAGCGGCTTCTTCTACGAGCCCACGGTGGTGGCCCATGCGAAGCAGGACGACGAGATCGTTCGGCGCGAGGTGTTCGGCCCCGTGGTAACGGTCACGGCCTTCAGCGACGTGGACGAGGCGGTGCGCTGGGCCAACGACTCCGATTACGGCCTGGCTTCATCGATCTGGACGCGAGACGTGGGCCGCGCCGCTGCGGTGGCATCGCGGTTGCAGTACGGCTGCACCTGGATCAACACCCACTTCATGCTCACCAACGAAATGCCTCACGGCGGTTTCAAGCAGTCCGGCTATGGCAAGGACCTGTCCATGTACGGGCTGGAGGACTACACCGTGGTGCGGCATGTGATGATCAAGCATTAGCGCAGGAGCATTGTGGGGGCGAATTCATTCGCTAAGGGCAGCGCAGCTGCCCCCTTGGAATCTCGATGGCCGAACCTTCGGTCCGGTTAGCGAATGAATTCGCCCCCACAGGAAAGCCCGCGACTGGGCCTCAGCCAAACGCCAGATTCAACCAGCGGCGATAGAACCCTTCCGCCACCTGGTTCAGCGCCTTCACCTTCGCGGGCAGGTCTTCGAGCATGCGCGCCCGGGCTTGCTGGCTGGCCTGGGTTTCGTCGAGCAGGTGCGCCCAGTCGGTCAGCCAGCCCTGCACCAGATCTTCGGTCATCTCCGGATGGCCCTGCAGGGCCAGGACCTTGTCGCCCCAGGAGAAGCCCTGGTTGGGGCACCAGGGGCTGTCCATCAACCATTGGGCGCCTTCCGGCAGGTCGAACGTATCGCTGTGCCACTGGTAGATCGAGAACTCCTGCGGCAGGTGCGCCATCCAGGGGTTGTCAGTGGCCAGGGCACGCTTTTCCAGCGGCTGCCAGCCGATCTCGGTGTAGGGCATGCGATGCACCGAAGCGCCCAGTGCGCGGGCCAGCAGCTGGCCGCCCAGGCAGTGGCCGATCATGGGCACATCGCGAGCGATGAAGTGCCGCAAGGCAGCGATTTCCGCCCCGATCCAGGGCAGCGGGTCGTTGACGCTCATGGGACCGCCCATGATGGCGACCGCCTTGGGTCGATCGAGGTCGTAGCCATCCAGTTCGCCCAGGTCCGTGCGCAATACGGTGAAGTCGCGTTGCTCACGGTCAAGGACAGTGGCCAGATGGCCGGGTGGGCAAAAATCCGCGTGGGTAAGAATCAGGATGTCGGTCATGGGGTCCCCTCCGTTGAGGGAGTCTGAGGCAAAGGCCATGCCGAGGTCGAGTAAAGGAAGTCTATGTTTTTGCTGGGAATACCCGAGCCAGAGGGGGGAAGCAAAAGCAGCCGGGAAATTGTCCGGAATGCCCGGTTCGCAGCAGGTGGGCCGCCACGAACCGGGATAGCCTCACGGCCGATTGGCGCTGACTTCCTGCGTCACGCCCCAGCCATCGAGCACGCCACCGAGTGGGACCACCAGGGCCTCCAGGTCGTGCTCGAAATCACCGATTCCCGCGTGGGTCGCGTACATCACCTTGCTCACCTGCAAGTGCCAGGCGCCATCGGCGCGCACCGATACCTGAGCATTCAATGACTCACCACGGAAATTCTTCGCTGCCGTTCGCGCCCGGTCCTCGTCGGGGAAAATGGCGTAGAACTCGATTGGGTGAACACGGGCGAAGTCGAATCCGCCCTCTTTCATGCGGCGCAACAGACTAGTGCTGACATCATCGTGGAAGGCTGTGCTCATGAAACGACCTCCTCTTAGCGATGGATGAGTGTTCCGCTCTTACCGCTTATCTTCGAGAAGCCGCTGGAATGGGCTCCGCGACACCATGCAGTGCCGCCCCCGGGTCGACCCTGCAGACACAGCGCCAAACCCTGACCGGGTCCCGCGCGGACCCAGCCACTGATTCACTCGTGGAGTGATTTTTCAGCTTTCATTTTGCAGGGTAGCGCCACCGCAGCCGGTCTGCCGGAAAGCTGGACAAATTGTCACAAAAGTGGCGACAGGCGGCGCTCACGCCAGATTCGCCAACAAATTGGCCTTTTTCAGCCAAGCGCCCCAGGGGTGACGGTTGCAGGAGCGAGCTCTGCTCGCGAAAGGGGGCGCTGGGACTGTTCGCGAGCAAGATCGCTCCTACGGGTTCAAGAACCGCTCAGGAGTTTCATGATCCCCCGGTTCACCCAGGCCGGCGAAACCTGCCCCGCACCGTACATCAGGCGGAACAGCCAGCTCACCGGCCGATGCACGGTCGCGCCATGCGCTTGCTGCCAGGCGGCCTGGGCGATGTCCTCGGCGTTCAGCTTCACCCCGAGGCGACGCAGCACCGGCGGCTCGAAGCGCTGGCTGCTGACCATGGGCGTCCGCACGAACGGCGGCATCAGGTCGCCGACGCGGATGCCATGGCGACGCCATTCGAGCTCCAGCGCTTCGGTGAAGCCGCGCACCGCGAACTTGGAGGCCGAGTAACTGGCCATGTGCGGCGTGCCGTACACGCCGGAGGCCGAGCCCATGC
Source organism: Pseudomonas sp. BN414 (assembly GCF_029871275.1). NCBI lineage: Bacteria > Pseudomonadati > Pseudomonadota > Gammaproteobacteria > Pseudomonadales > Pseudomonadaceae > Pseudomonas > Pseudomonas sp. BN414. Next base: position 225,441 of record NZ_SSOL01000075.1, on the reverse strand, counting down.
TGATCACCTGCGCGCCACGGGTTGCCTTGAGGTAGGGAAAGGCCGCATGGGTCACCTGCACCAGCCCCAGCACGTTGATGTTGAGGATGCGCGCATGCTCGGCCATGTCGATTTCCTCGAAGTTGCCGAAGCGCAACACGCCTGCGCAGTTGAACAGCAGGCGCAGCTGGCCGTCGTGATGTCCGCAGAAGTCGGCCAGGGCGGCCTCCACGGCGGCCAGGTCAGTCACATCCAGCGTCCGGCTCCAGACACCACCCAGTGCGGCCGCCTGGGTGGACAGTGCGTCGGCGTCGCGGTCGATCAACCCGACCTGCCAGCCGCGCTCGTGAAACAGGCGGGCGGTCGCCGCGCCGATACCCGAGGCGGCGCCGGTAATCAGGATGTTGTCCATCTCAGGCCTCCTCCTCTACATGCCTGCAGATGAAGTCGGCGGCGCTGGCCAGCGCCTGATCGGCGGTACGCAGCACGCCGGTGTGGGCCTGGAACACATGCCAGAGCCCCGGATAGCGCTCCAGTCGCACCCAGCCACCGGCCCCACGGACCCGTTCGGCCAGGCGCAGGCTGTCGTCGCGCAGGACTTCGTCCTCGGCCACCTGCACCAGCATCGGCGACAGTCCGGAAAGATCGGCGAACAGCGGCGACAGAACCGGATCACGACGATCCACCCCGGGCGGACAATAGAGGTCCATGGCCTGTTCCACCCAGGCCGGGTGGATCAGCGGGTCGCCCGCCGGCGGATTGTGCTGGGCCGTGCCGCTGAGGTCGGTGACCGGCGAGAAGCAGATCAACCCCGCCGGCCGGGGCAGGCCCTGGCGACGAATCTCCAGCGCGGTGAGCAGGGTCAGGTTGCCGCCAGCCGAGTCGCCGCCGATGACGATGCGAGAAGCTGGGTAGCCGGCATCCAGCAACTCACGGTAGGCGGCCACGGCGTCTTCCCTGGCGGCCGGGAAAGGGTGTTCCGGCGCCAGGCGGTAATCCTGGGCGCACACCGCCACTCCGGCGCGCCTGGCGAGGCTCGCGGTGATGGCCCGGTGCGTAGCCGGCGAGCCGGTGATGAACGCACCACCATGCAGATAAAGCAGCACCACATGGCTGCCCCCCTGCGGCCGGTGCCATTCACAGGGTCGGCCGCCCAACAGCCCGGCCTCGCGCAGCACGCCCCGTGGCGCCAGGGTGCTGGCGGTGAGCAGCCGCAATACCAGCCGCTGCACCTGGACGGGCAGCGGCGGCCGCATCAGGCCACGGAACAACAGGCGCAGGGCGCCGCGCAGGGTCGCGCGCAGCAGCGGCTGGCCGGGTTCAGGGGCGGTGAACTCAACGGGTGCATTCATACAGATCCAACTCCAGGCGACGGGTCTTTTGGCGGTAGCTGAAGGTGAAACCCGGCCAGTTGTTGGTGTTGCGGCCGTCAGCGGTCTTGTACCAACTGTTGCAGCCCTGCTCCCAGACGGTATGGCGCACGTCCTGTTGCAGGCGCCGGTTGAAATGGCGTTGCACCTCGGGTTTGAGGTCGAGGTAGCGCAGGTCGACCAGTGCCCGAATGCCGTCCAGAACGTAAGGGAACTGGCTTTCCAGCATATAGATGATGGAGTTGTGGCCCAGGTTGGTATTGGGGCCGTAAAGAATGAACAGGTTCGGGAAACCGCTGACGCTGACCCCGAGATAGGCCTCGGCTCCCTGGCGCCATGCCTCGTTCAAGTCGCGCCCCTCCAGCCCGCGAATGCTCATCGGCGCAAGGAAGTCGGTAGCGGTGAACCCGGTGCCGAGGATGATGGCGTCCACCTCATGGCGCCGGCCATCGCTGCTCACCACGGCATCCGCCGTCACTTCGCGGATACCGCAGTCGATCACCTCCACGTTCGGCCGCGCCAGTGCGGGGTAGAAGTCGTTGGAAATCAGGATGCGCTTGCAACCCAGCGGATAGTCCGGCACCAGCTGCTGACGCAACGCCGGATCGGCGATGCCCCGCGCCAGATGCTGGCGGAAGCGGAACTGCATCAGTTTCATCAACGGCGGGAACACCGAGAACGCCAGCACGCGCGATTCGTGCTGGATGTACTTGAGCATCCGGTCGAACTTCTGCAGCCATGGCAGGCGCCGCATCACGGCCAGCTCCCAAGGCCGGTAGGGACGGTCCGGCTTGGGGATCACGTAGGCCGCGGATCGTTGGAACAGCGACAGGCGCGCCACCTTCGGAGCGATCTGCGGAATGAACTGGATGGCGCTGGCGCCCGTTCCAATCACCGCCACCCGCTTGCCCTCCAGTGGGTAGTCATGGTTCCAGCTGGCCGAATGGAACAGCTCGCCCTTGAAGCCATCGAGCCCTGCAATGCGCGGCCAGGCCGGTCGGTTCAGTTGGCCACAGGCACTGACCAGCGCCCTGGCACGAAAGCTTTCGCCCTGCCGGGTCCGTACTTGCCAGGTGCCGCTGGGCTCATCGAACTCGGCGCCTTCCACCTCGCAATCGAAACGGATGTGCCGGCGCAGGCCGTACTTGTCGGCGCAATGGCGCTGATAGGCGAAGATTTCTGCCTGCGGGGCGAACTTGCGCGACCAGTCGGTCTTGGGCTCGAAGGAAAAGGAATAGAGGTGCGAAGGGACATCGCAGGCTGCGCCGGGGTAACTGTTGTCACGCCAGGTGCCGCCGACCTCGCTGCCCTTCTCCAGGATCAGGAAGTCGTCGATGCCGGCCCTTTGCAACTGGATGGCGAGGCCCAGGCCACCGAAACCGGCGCCGATGATCAGCACATGCAAGGGTGCCGACCGCTGGGAATTGTTGTGCATTGTTATCTCCCGTTCCGTGCCGGGAGATGCTAGTCCGCCTTTGCCCGAACGGGAATGACACTACGAGCCGTGAAAGTGGGAAATTGGGACAGAGGTACCATTGCCGACCGCAATCATCCGCTCGGCAATGGCTTTTCGGAAGAAAGATCCAGACCGGTTCAGCGGCCGGCGCGCGACTCGCGGATGTAGAAGCGGGCCTTCTCGGCCTTGTTGGTGCAGCCCTCGAACGCCTCGAACTGCTGTTGGGTCTTGGCTGCGGTCAGCAGGCTCAGCGCCTTGGAGTAGCTCACGGTGCCGGAGAACCCTTCGGCCTTGGCCAGGTCCAGTTCCTGCCAGGCCGCATCGAGCTCCGATGCACAGCTGCTGCGGTGGACCGTATTGCCGGCGCAACCGACGAGCAACAGGGCAATCAAAGGTACGCTGATCCAAGCTTTCATGAATAAAACTCCAATGGTGAAGATCGACAAAGTCTAGTGTGTCGATAGGCCGTTAGGTACCCGAAAGATTCAACTGCGTGGACGGCTCGGCAGGTAGCGACGGCCCTGCCACCCGCGTATCGTCGAAGCACTATTGTCGGGGGAATTGCGAATGAGCAAGCGCGTGGCATTGGTGCTGGGTTCAGGAGGTGCGCGCGGCTATGCGCACATCGGCGTGATCGAGGAAATCGAGGCACGCGGCTACGAGATCGCCTGCATCGCCGGCTGCTCCATGGGCGCCGTGGTCGGTGGCATATACGCCGCCGGCAAGCTGCACCACTACCGTGACTGGACCGAAAGCCTGGATTACCTGGATGTGCTGCGCCTGCTCGACGTGAGTTTTCGCCTGGGCGCCATTCGCGGCGAAAAGGTCTTCGGGCGCATTCGTGAGATCGTCGGCGAGATCAACATCGAAGACTTGTCGATTCCCTACACGGCAGTCGCCACCGACCTCACCAACCAGCAGGAAATCTGGTTCCAGGAAGGTTGCTTGCACCAGGCCATGCGCGCCTCGGCCGCCATCCCCAGCCTGTTCACCCCGGTGGTCCAGGGCAGCCGCATGCTGGTGGACGGCGGCCTGCTCAATCCGCTGCCGATCGTGCCGGTGGTGTCCAGCCACTGCGACCTGATCATCGCCGTCAACCTCAACGCCACCACCCAGCGCGAGTACCAACTCCCGGTGATCGAGCGACCCGACGCCATCAAGGGCCGCATCGACCTGCTGATGGAATCCCTCAGCTCGCGCCTGCCCTTCCGCAAGCGCGGCAGCGACCAGGAACTGATGTTGCTCGATCCGGAAAGCCTGCCCGGCGGCAATCCCTGGCTGGAAGATGCCGCACCGCAGATGCAGCAACCGGCGGCCGCACCGGAAATCGCAGGCGCTCCCAAGTCCGCCAGCGGTTCCCATGTGATCGCCAGCGTCGGCCCGGCCTCGCTGCTGGATCTGGTGAACCAGAGTTTCGAGGTAATGCAGACGTCGCTCGCGCAATACAAGATCGCCGGCTACCCGCCAGACATCCTGATCAACGTGCCCAAGCGGGTGTGCCGCTTCTTCGAGTTCTACAAGGCGCCGGAGCTGATCCAGCTGGGCCGGCAGATCGCCCGAGAAACACTGGAGCGGTACGAGCAGGGGAATTGAGGGGCGGCACCGACCCTTGTGGGGGCGAATTCATTCGCTGAGGGCAGCGCAGCTCCCCCAAGGGGTTCAGAACGCCGGACTTTCGGTCCGGTTAGCGAATGAATTCGCCCCTACAGGTACCTGTGCACCCCACTCCATCGGTGCGCTAAAAAATCGACCAACCAATTCGCTCGGACAGTTTCTCCAGCGCCGCCATGCCCACCAGGGAATTGCCGGCTTCGTTCAGCTCCGGCGACCAGACGCAGACGGTGAAGCGCCCCGGCACCACCGCGACTATCCCACCCCCTACCCCGCTCTTGCCCGGCAGGCCGACGCGGTAGGCGAAGTTGCCGGCTTCGTCGTAGAGGCCGCTGGTGGCCATGATGGCGTTCAACTGCTTGGTCTGGCGCGGGGTGAGCACTTCCTCGCCGCTGTGCGGGCTGACGCCGTTATTGGCGAGGAAACTGAAGGCCAGCGCCAGGTCGGCGCAGCTCATGCGGATGGCGCAATGGTGAAAGTAGCTGTGCAGCACGGCTTCCACGTCGTTGTGGAAGTTGCCGAAGGATTGCATCAGGTAAGCCATGGCGGCATTGCGTGCGCGGTGCTGGTACTCGGAACGCGCCACCACTTCGTCCGACACCACGCGTGGGTTGCCGGACAGACGACGGACGAAATCGCGCATCGAGAGCGACGGCGCGGCGAACCGCGATTCGTTGATATCGCAGATCACCAGGGCGCCGGCGTTGATGAAGGGGTTGCGCGGAACGCCACGCTCGAACTCCAGTTGCACCAGGGAATTGAACGGCTGCCCGGAAGGCTCGTGCCCCAGTCGCGCCCAGATGCCCTCGCCGGAATGCTGGATCGCCTGCACCAGACTGAAGACCTTGGAGATGCTCTGGATGGAAAAAGGCGTCAGGCCGTCGCCTGCGTAGAACAGCTCGCCGTCGTTGCTGTAGACGGCAATGCCGAGCTGGTCCGCGCTGACACACGAAAGCGCGGGGATGTAACTGGCGACCTTGCCCTGGCCGATCAGGGGGCGTACTTCGTCGAGGATTTCGTTCAACAGCTGCTGCATGCCGGTCCTTCCATTGTGGGAGCGTGAGCGCGCTCATGCAGCTCTGGACGCGTGCCGTGGCCAGGACGGCACACGAGATATCAGGCCTCGCGCAAGCGATAGCCGACGCCGGCCTCGGTGACGATGAATCGTGGATTGGCCGGGTCATCACCGAGCTTCTGCCGCAGATGCCCCACCACCACCCGCAGGTAATGGGTGTCCTCGACATGGGTCGGGCCCCAGATGTCCTTGAGCAATTGCTGCTGGGTGACCACCCGGCCGAGGTGACGTGCCAGTTGCGCGAGCACTGCGTACTCCTTGCGGGTCAACCCCACTTCCTCGCCTTCGAGGGTCACCCGGCGATAGGCGAAGTCGAGCCGCAACGGACCGCTGGCAACGCTGGCCTCCGGCTGTTCGCCCGGCCCAGCCTGGCGCAACAGCACGCGCACGCGGGCGAGGAACTCCTGGATACCGAAGGGTTTGGTCACGTAGTCGTTGGCGCCACGGTCCAGGGCCAGCACCTTTTCGCCCTCGCTGGCGCGCACCGAAAGCACCAGTACCGGTACCTGGGACCATTCGCGCAGTTCACGCAACACGTCCTGGCCGTCCATGTCCGGCAGGCCGAGGTCGAGCACGACCATGTCGGGCTTGGCCAGTGCCGCCTGCTCCAGCCCTTCACGGCCATTGGCGCCCTCCAGCACCCGGTAGCCCTGGGCCGTCAGGCTGATGCGCAGGAACTTGCGGATCTGTGCTTCGTCATCGATGACCAGGATGGTCGGCTGGTTGGTACTCATTCGAGATTCATCGTTTCCATTGCCAATGCGGACTGCTTTTCTGTTGTGGGTACGACACACTCCGCGCCGTTCTCACTCTTCCTCCAACTGCGGCTGCGGATGCAGCGGCAGGTGGAGGGTCAGGGTCGCGCCGCGGCCGTCCAGGCCATCGCCCACGGTCACACGGCCGCCGTGGGCGCCGACCATGCCTTGGCAGATCGCCAGTCCCAGGCCGGTGCCCTGCCCGCCCCGATCACCTCGGGCAGCGGTATAGAACATATCGAAGATCCTGTCGCGCTCGTCCGGCGGGATGCCCGGTCCCTGGTCACTGACGGAGAAGCGCAGCTCGGCGTCGTCGGCCTCGACCGCGACTCGCAGGTGCCCCTGGCTGGGCGAGAAGCGCGCAGCGTTCTCCAGCACGTTGACCAGCGCCTGCTCGATCAGAGCGGCGTGTACATAGAGCAGTGGTAGTTGCTCCGGCACCCGGGTTTCCACCTGCAAGGGTGCCAGCACCGGACGCAGGCGCTGCAGGGCGCTGGCGACGATGTCCACCGGCGCCACCCAATCGCGCGCCAGCTTGAGGCCGCCGTGACCGAGGCGGGTCATGTCCAGCAGGTTCTGGATGTAGCGATCGAGGCGCTCGGCTTCGTCGCGGGTGCCCTCCAGCAACTCCCGGCGATCGGCCATGGGAATGGCTTCACCCAGGGCCAGCAGGCTGTCGATGGAACCACGCATGGCGGTGAGCGGCGTGCGCAGGTCATGGGAAACCGACGCCAGCAAGGCACTGCGCAACTGTTCGGTTTCGCCGTGCAGGCGCGCGGCCTCCAACTCTTCAGCCAGCTGCGCGCGGGCCAATGCCTGGGCCAGCGGCTGGCCGAGAGCGGCGATCAGCCGACGCCGGCCGGCCGGCAGCGGGGCTTCGTCGCGCGGGCTGATGCCCAGCAGTACCAGCGGCCCTTCCTCTCCCGACAGCGGCAGCCACCACCAGCGCCCGCCTGGCAGGGTGTCGGTGCCGAGGCCTGCCGGTTGGTGGTGCTGCCAGGACCATTCGGCTGCAGCACGCTCCTGGTCGGCCAGCAGCCGCTGCACGCCCGCCTCCACCTTCCATACACCGTCCCGCCCCCGAGACAGCAGGCAGACCTCCACATCCGACCAGTCACCGAACTGCTGCAGGGCGACATTCAGTACCGCCTGGCGGTCGGTGGCGGCGGTGAGCTTGCGCGAAAGGTCGAGCAGCGCGGTGGTTTCCGACTGAGTGTCGCGCAGGGCGTCGAACTGGCGGCGCTGGCGCGAGGCCAGGTTGCCGGCGAGGCCGGCCATCAACAGGAAGAAGAGCAGCGTCAGCACGTCTTCCTGGCGGGCGATGGTCAGCGAAAACGTCGGCGGAATGAACAGGAAGTCGTAGGCCAGGAACGACAACCCGGCGCAGAGCAGCGCCGGCCCCAGGCTGCTGCGCACCGCCACCAGCAATACCGCAGCCAGGAACACCAGGGAGATGTTCGGTAGCTCCAGGCTATGGGACACCACCCAGGCCAATCCGCTGGCGGCCAGGGCGGCGAGTACCGCCAGACCGTAATCCAGCATGCGCGAAGGATGGCTGGCACGTGGACTGGGCGGACGGCGGTCGGCCTCGGTGTCCAGCACGCTGACTTCCAGCCCCTCGGCAAGATTCAGCAGGCGCTCCGCGAGGCCGCGGCCGAGCAGGCGGCGGCGCAGGCGTCGACGGCTGCGCCCGACCAGCAACAGGCTGGCGCGGCGCTCGTCGGCATGCTGCACCAGCGCCTTGGCAACGGACTCGGCGCGCAGCGTCACCACTTCGCCACCCAGGCGTTCGGCCAGTTGCTGGGCGCCCTGAAGGCGCGCGCGCACCTCTTCGGAACGGGCGCCGCCGGTATCCACATACACCACCGACCAAGGCAGGTGCCGCCGCTCGGCGACGCGACTGGCGTGACGCACCAGGCGCTCGGCCTGGTGGTCGCCATCGATGCCCACCAGCAACCGGCCGCGCACGGCGGGCGCTTCCAGGCCGCGCTGGCGGTAGCGCCGGTTGAGATCGGCATCCACCCGCGCGGCGGCGGTCTGCATGGCCAGTTCGCGCAGCGCGGTGAGGTTGGTCTGGGAGAAGAAAGCGTCGATGGCGGCGCGGGCCTGCTCGGGCACGTAGACCTTGCCTTCGCGCAGACGCTCCAGCAGTTCGCGCGGCGGCAGGTCGACCAGAAGGATTTCGTCAGCCTCCTGCAGGACCCAGTCCGGCAAGGTCTCGCGGACCTGCACGCCGGTGATGTCATGCACCTGGTCGTTGAGGGCTTCCAGATGCTGGACGTTGACCGTGGTGTAGACGTCTATGCCAGCGTCGAGCAGCTCCTGCACGTCCTGCCAGCGCTTGGCGTGACGGCTGCCGGGGGCATTGGTATGGGCCAGTTCGTCCACCAGCACCAGGCGCGGGGGATGGGCGAGGATGCCGTCGAGGTCCATCTCGCTGAGCGCCATGCCGCGGTAGTCGAAGTGCCGCAGCGGTTGTTGCGGCAGCCCGGCGAGCATGGCCTCGGTTTCCGCGCGGCCGTGGGTTTCCACCACGCCCGCGCGCAGGTCGACGCCCTGGCGCAGTTGCGCCTGGGCGGCCTGGAGCATGGCGTAGGTCTTGCCCACGCCGGGGGCGGCGCCGAGGAAAACCTTCAGGCGGCCACGCCCACCACGGGGCATGTCGGCCAGAAGCGCGTCGGCGCGCTGCGCATCACTCATCGGGTCATCTCATTCAACGCGGTGTTCAGGGCGAGCACGTTGACCACCTCGGGGCCCACCAGGGGCTGCTCGGTGTTCTGCTCCACCAGGCGCTCCAGGGTTTCGGCCGGCCGGCCACGTTCGGCTGCGATGCGCGGAATCTGGAAGCGCGCGGCATTCGGCGGAAGGTGCGGGTCCAGGCCGCTACCCGAAGTGGTCACCAGCGCCATGGGCACCTTGCCGTGACCTTCGGTGGCGAGGCGATGCGCCTCCTTGTTGATCCGTTCGGCCAAGGCCGGATTGCTCGGTGCCAGGTTGCTGGCACCGCTGGCCACCGTGGCGAAGCCGGCGGCCGAGGGGCGCGGCTGGAACCACTGCGGACCGTCGAAGTTCTGCGCCAGCAGGCTGCTGCCGCGCACCTCACCCTTGGCATCGCGCACCAGGCTGCCGTTGGCCTGCTCGGGGAAGGCCAGTTGGGCAATGCCGGTGACGGCCAGGGGGTAGGCGACGCCAGTGATCAGGGTCATCAGGGCCAGAAGGCTCAGGGCTGGGCGGAGATGGCTAAGCATATTCAGTTCCTCTCGGGAAATCTAAGTTCGCGTGGAGCGATCGCACCCTCCCCCGCAGGCGGGAGAGGGCTTCACTCACACCAGTCCCACTGCGTTGAGCAGGACGTCGATCACCTTGATGCCGACGAAGGGCGCGACGATGCCGCCCAGGCCGTAGATCAGCAGGTTGCGGCGCAACAGGCTGGCGGCATCGCTGGCCTGCACCCGGACCCCACGCAGGGCCAGCGGGATGAGGCCGATGATGATCAGCGCGTTGAACACGATGGCCGAAAGGATCGCGCTCTGCGGGCTGGCCAGCTGCATCACGTTGAGCACACCGAGCTGCGGGTAGATGCCGGCGAACAATGCCGGGAGGATGGCGAAGTACTTGGCCACGTCGTTGGCCACCGAGAAGGTGGTCAGGGCGCCACGGGTGACCAGCAGTTCCTTGCCTACCTGCACCACATCCAGCAGCTTGGTCGGGTCGGAATCCAGGTCCACCAGGTTGGCGGCCTCGCGGGCGGCCTGGGTGCCATCGTTCATGGCCAGGCCGACGTCGGCCTGGGCCAGCGCCGGGGCATCGTTGGCGCCGTCACCGCACATGGCGACCATCTTGCCCTCACCCTGCTCCTGGCGAATCCGCGCCAACTTCTTCTCCGGCGTGGCTTCGGCGATCACGTCATCCACGCTGGCCTCGGCGGCGATGGCAGCAGCGGTCAGCGGGTTGTCGCCGGTCACCATCACGGTGCGGATACCCATCTGCCGCAGTTCGGCGAAGCGATCGCGGATGCCGGGCTTGACCACGTCCTTCAGGTGGATGGCGCCCAGCAGCTTGCCATCGGAAGCCACCAGCAGCGGCGTACCACCGCTCTGGGCGATCTTCTCGATCTCGCGGGCCAGCGGTGCCGGGACTTCGTGACGCGTGATGCCGACCCAGGCCAGCACCGCGTCCACCGCGCCCTTGCGGTAGCTGCGCCCGGCCCAGTCGGCGCCGGAGAGACGGGTTTCGGCGGTGAAGGGAATCGCAGTTATCTCGTCGCGGTCCGGCTCCTGCATCGAGTGCAGCGCACGCAGGTATTCGACGATGGATTTTCCTTCCGGCGTTTCGTCGGCCAGGGAAGCCAGCAGCGCGGCGTCGGAAAGCTCCTTGCCGGCCACGCCAGGGGCCTTGATCATCGCGCTGCAGCGGCGGTTGCCGAAGGTGATGGTGCCGGTTTTGTCCAGCAGCAGCACATGCACGTCACCGGCTGCTTCCACGGCGCGGCCAGACTTGGCGATCACGTTCAGTCGCACCAGACGGTCCATCCCCGCGATACCGATGGCGGACAGCAGGCCGCCGATGGTGGTGGGGATCAGGGTCACCAGCAGCGCCACCAGATAGATCAGCGGCAGGTCGCCACCGGCGAAGCGGGCGAACGGCTGCAGGGTGGCCACCACCAGCAGGAAGATCAGGGTCAGGCCGATCAGCAGGATGTCCAGCGCCACTTCGTTAGGGGTCTTCTGGCGCTTGGCACCTTCCACCAGGGCGATCATCCGGTCCAGGGTGGACTCGCCCGGGTTGGCGGTGATTTTCACCAGCAGCCAGTCGGACACGATGCGGGTGTTGCCGGTGACGGCGGAACGGTCGCCACCGGATTCACGGATCACTGGCGCCGATTCACCGGTGATGGCCGCTTCGTTGACGGCGGCGATCCCTTCGATCACCTCACCGTCACCCGGAATCAGCTCACCCGCCTCGACCCGCACCACGTCATCGCGACGCAGATTGGCCGCCGGCACGGTCTCGAACTGGCCGTTGTTCTTGCGACGGCGGGCGTTGAGGCCCTGGCTGCCTGCACGCAGGCTGTCGGCGCGAGCCTTGCCACGGCCTTCCGCCAGGGCTTCGGCGAAGTTGGCGAAGAGCACGGTGAACCACAGCCAGAGGGCGATCTGCACCGCCAGGCCGGTGCTCACCGCCGGGTTGGGGATGAAGCAGAGGACGGTGGTCAGCACGGCGGTCAGCTCGACCACCAGTATCACCGGCGAACGCACCAGCTGGCGCGGATCGAGCTTGACGAAGGCCTGACGCAACGCCGGCTTCCACAGCGCGGCGAAGGAGGTCTTGGGTTGCTGCTTGGCGCCGCTTTTGAGCGCCTGCATGGGGGCATTCATCATCAATCTCCCTTAGAGGCCCTGAATCAACGCGATATGTTCGGCAATCGGCCCGAGGGCCAGTGCAGGCAGGAAGGTCAGGCCGCCCACCAGCAGGATGGTCAGCGTCAGCAGGGTGACGAACAGCGGACCGTGGGTGGGGAAGCTGTTGGCGCCGACGGGTGCGCGCTTCTTCATCGCCAGGCTGCCGGCGATGGCCAGCACCGGGAGGATGTAGCCGAAGCGACCGAGAATCATCGCCAGACCGATCAGCACGTTGTGGAACGGCGTGTTGGCACCGAAACCAGCGAAGGCCGAACCGTTGTTGGCGGTGCCCGAGGTGTAGGCGTAGAGGGCCTGGCTGAAACCATGGGCGCCTGGGTTGGTGATGGACGCCGCCGGCCCGGCGAGGCTGATGGCCAGGCCGCAGAACACCAGCACACCCACCGGCATCACCAGCAGCGTCGCCACCAGCAGGCGCACTTCGCGGGCTTCCAGCTTCTTGCCGAGGTATTCCGGGGTGCGGCCGATCATCAGACCGGCGAGGAACACCGCGATCAGCACGAACAGCAGCATGCCGTAGAGGCCGGCGCCGACACCGCCGAAGATGATCTCGCCAAGCATCATGTTGAACATCGGGACCATCCCACCCAGTGCACTGAAGCTGTCGTGCATGGCGTTCACCGAGCCGTTGGACGCGGCCGTGGTGGTCACCGCCCAGAGCGCCGAGGCAGCGATGCCGAAGCGGCTTTCCTTGCCTTCGAGGGAACCGGTCTGCTCGATGGGTAGCGCGGCCAGGGCCGGGTTCGGCTGGTACTCGCTGTAGAGGGTCACGCCCAGGCCGATAACAAACAGCACCAGCATGCAGGCCAGCAGCGCGCGGCTCTGGCGCAGGTCCTTGACGTAGTGGCCGAAGGTGAACACCAGGGCTGCCGGGATCAGGATGATGGAAGCCATCTCCAGCAGGTTGCTCCAGGCGGTGGGGTTCTCGAACGGGTGGGCGGAGTTGACGCCGAAGAAGCCGCCGCCGTTGGTACCCAGTTGCTTGATGGCGATCTGGCTGGCTGCCGGGCCGAGGGGGATGCTCTGGTCGGCGCCCTGCAGGGTCACGGCGTGGGCGTAGTCGAGGAAGGTCTGCGGAACGCCCTGCCAGACCAGGAACAGCGCCAGCACCAGGCACAGCGGCAGCAGGCCATAGAGGGTGCCGCGAGTCAGGTCGACCCAGAAGTTGCCCAGGCGGTCGGTGCTGCGGCGGCTGATGCCACGAGCGAAGGCCACCAGCACGCAGAGGCCGACGGCGGCGCTGACGAAGTTCTGCACGCCAAGGCCGACCATCTGGCTGAAGTAGCTCAGTGCCGCTTCGCCGCTGTAGGCCTGCCAGTTGGTGTTGGTGACGAAGCTCACCGCCGTGTTGAACGCCAGGCTCCATTCCAGTCCGGGCAGCTTCTGCGGATTCAGCGGCAGCGCGCCTTGCAGCAGGAGGATGGCGAACAGCAGGACGAAACCTGCCAGGTTGAACGCCAGCAGGGCCACGCAGTAGCCCTTCCAGTCCTGTTCACGCTCGGCGTTGACGCCGGCGATGCGGTAGCAGAAACGCTCCACGGGCGCGAGGACCGGGGTCAGGAAGGTGCGTTGCCCTTCCATCACCTGGTAGTAGAAGCGCCCGAGGAAGGGGGCCGGTGCCAGCACCAGCACGAAGAAGGCCAGGATGAGGCCGATGTCCTGAAGTTGCATGTGGCCTCCTAGCCGCGCTCGGCGCGCAGCAGCGCCACCAGCAGATAGATGAAAAGTCCCATGGCCAGGACCAGGGACACTCCGTCGAGAATGCTCATTGCTTGTGCTCCTAGATGCGGTCTTTGCCGCCGTGGAGCCATTGTCGGAACGGGGGGCGTAAAGGGACGAGACACGGGAGGGCCGAGGGGCATCAAGAATGCGTAAAGTTGAACACCGCGCGCGGAATGGCTGCGTACCCCGAATCGCCTAGCAGCCTTGTAGGGTGGGCTTTAGCCCACGCGGACCTGTGGTGGTGGGCTGAAGCCCACCCTACGGGATCAGCTTGCGCGCCAACTTGCACAGTAGTGACCCCATGATCACCTGACGGGCGCTGCGAAATGTCGCCTCGAGCGCTTACAATCATGGCCTTCAGCCGCCATGCAACCCATTCGGATATGCCGCTCGATCCGCCCACGATGTTGACCCTTTCCATCGCCCTTGCGGCGGCGGCTGCCCTTTACCTGGCAGTCGAATGGCGCAGCATTCGTGAACCCTCGCTGCTGTTCTGGAGCGCAGGCTTCGCCACCATCACCGTCGGCTCGACACTCGCCCTGCTGCGTGGCAACGGCCTGCTGTTCATCGGTATCTGGTTCGCCAACGGCCTGCTGGTGATCGCCCACTGGCTGTTCTTGCTGGGGGTCGCGCGCTTCACCGGGACACGGCTGTCGCGGGCCTGGTACCTGATCTTCGTCGCCTGGGCGGCCCTGTTGCTGCTGCCGGATGGACCCTTGTGGTCGAAGATCATGTTCCTGGCCAACTCGCTGCTGGTCGCCCTGCTGGCGCTCAGGGCCAGCGCCCTGCTGCGTCCCCACGGCAAGTCACTCAGCGTAGGAGCGGTGCAGCTGCGCTATGTGCTGCTGGTCCACGGCCTTTTCTACCTGGCGAAATCCCTGACAGCCGTCGTTCCCGGCACGCTGGTGGACCTCGCGGCCTTCCGTGGCGAGATCATCCAGATTTCGCTGGTCGAGGGCGCAATGGCGATCATGCTCATCGCCCTGTCGATGACCGGCACCGAACGCCATCGCCGGGAAAAGCGCATAGCCCGGCTGGCCGCACGTGACCCCCTGACCGCTCTCTACAACCGCCGTGCCCTCGAAGCCCGCGCACCGCGCCTGCTGGAAGAGGTCTGCGGCACCCGGCCGGGGGCCTTGATGCTGATCGATATCGACAACTTCAAACTGGTGAACGACCTGCATGGCCATGGTGCAGGCGACCGCTTGCTGGTGGCGCTCAGCGAAATGATCCGCTCGCTGCTGCCCGAGCGCGCGCTGGCGGCCCGGCTGGGCGGTGACGAGTTCGTCGTCCTGCTGAGCCACGCCTCACGTAAACGCATCCTGGAACTGGGCACCCAACTGCGGGCGCAGTTCCATGCGATGGCATCTCGCACCTTCGACACGCCAGAGGCGGTCACCCTGAGCATCGGCGCCAGCCTCTTCGATCAGCCCCCGGCCAGCCTGGCGGCGCTGATCGAGCAAGGGGACGCCGCACTCTACGAATCCAAGCGCGGCGGACGCGACAGCATCCGACTGGTGGATCGCTCCTCGGCAGACGGTGAAGCGTTGCAGACAAGCTGATTCATGCATATGAGGCGGCTCGCTCGAACACCCGTGTAGGAGCTGGCTTGCCAGCGAATGGTCCCTTTTCGCTAGCAAGCTAGCTCCTACAGGGATGGGCGATTCTGGCAATACAAGGTTGCCCCGACGCCCCATGCCTCAGGATGGCCGGTTTTCCTTTTCCAGGGCCTCGGTGGAAACCACCGGCTGCGCTTGTGCATCGCCGATCCAGTCGGAGATCAGGCTGTAGGCGACCGCCAGCAGTGTTGGGCCGAGGAACAGGCCCATGAATCCGAATGCGAGGATGCCGCCGAATACGCCCAGCAGCACCACCACCAGCGGCAGGTTGCCGCCTCGGCTGATGAGATAGGGCTTCAGCACGTTGTCCACGCCGCTGATGATGAACATGCCCCAGATGCCGAGGAACACCGCGTAACCATAGTCACCATGCCAGGCCAGCCAGGCGGTGGCCGGCACCCACACCAGCGGCGGCCCCATGGGGATCAGGCTGAGGGCGAAGGTGACGATCGCGAGTACCAGGGCGCCGGGTACACCGGCGATCCAGAAGCCGATCAGAGCCAGCACCGCCTGGGCGGCGGCAGTGCCGATCACGCCGTTGACCACGCGTTGCACGGTACCGGCCACCAGCGCCAGATAGTGTTCCGCACGATCACCGATGAGCCGTTCCAGGCCACGCTCGACGAACAGCGCCATGCGTGGGCCATCGCGGTAGAAGAAGAACACCAGCACCAGGCTCAGCACCAGTTCGACCATGCCGCCGCCGATCTGCGCACTGCGTGCGAGAATCCAGTTGCCGGCCTGTCCCATGTAGGGCCTGAGGCTGGCGAAGAATGCGGCGCCCTGGGCGTCGATGGAGTGCCAGGCGCGCACCAGGCGCTCCCCTATCAGCGGCACCTGATGCAGCCATTCCGGAGGCGGCGGCAAGCCTTCCATCTGAACGTTTTTCACCAGTTCGGTAGCGTCGCGCACATGCTCGGCCAGGTTGCCCAACAGCCACACCAGCGGCAGCGCCACCAATATCATCCAGCCGGCGGTGAGCAGTGCCGCAGCGGCGGATTCGCGTCCATTCAGCAAGTTGCTCAGCAAGCGCATCAGCGGCCAGCTGGCAAAGGCCAGCACGGCGGCCCAGAACAGCGCGGAGACGAAGGGCGCAAGCACCCAGAGGCTGGCACCGAGCAGGGCAAGCAGGAGGATCTGCACCAATAGGCGATCGTTGTTCAACATCCCTGAATCACTCCGGCGAAACAAAAAGAAAAGGCCGTGCCTGCCGTTACGCTTCTAGCAGCCAGCAGGAACAAGCATAGAGACTGATACTCAGCGCAGAAGATTCAGATGCAGCCCGGGCTCCTTGCCCTCGCCCAGTTCCAGGCGCGCAGCGCGCACACCCTGCCCCACCAGCGCCTCGCGCCAGGCCTCGGCCCCCGCGCCGGCCAGGCTGATCCGCAGCGTGCTATCCAGGTTCAGGCACCGCGAAAGCAGGGTCGCCCAGGCATCCGAGGGTTGCTCCGGCAGGCGTGTCAGGTGCAGCTCGCCGCTGCTTTTCAGCTCACGCATCAGGGTATCGGGGGTTGGCAGCAACTCGCCCAAGGGGGCGTTGGCGTCCAGTTGCTCGGCATGCAGATAGGCTCGGCGGTTACCCCGGGTAATGCTGTAGAGGGCGAGCAGGCTGTCCTGGCGCGGTGCGGCCAGGCGCAGCAGGAGGTAAGCCTGCTGCTCGTCCGGGCCGTATAACTTTGAGATGCCGAATACGGCGTTGGCCCAGAGGCTGCTGGAACCGCAATCACGCCCCTGGCACCAGTAAAGCAGTTCTGCGCCGTCTTCCAGTAAGTCGCGGCGGGCGCGGTCGAAAGCGTCGAAGGAACTGTGATCGGTGGGCAGGCGGTAGGTCACGGAAGTCTGGCGACCCTGCGCATCGACCTTGCGCTCCATGCGCAACTGGTTGCTGATGCGGCGGATGGAGCTTTGCGGATAGACCCGTTCCTGGTCCGGGTTCTCGCGGAAATCGGTGATCTCGGCATGGGGGAAACGCGGCAATGCCGCCAGGTCATGGCTGTCAGGCAAGTCGGCTGCCTGCGCGGATGCTGCCAGCAGAAGGCCGGCAAGTAGGGTGAGGCGCATGCGCATCCTTATCGATATGTCCCGGAGTGAGCAGTCTGGACCAGCTTTCCGACCTTTTCCTGCTGCTCGCCACGGATCCTGCCGCGCCTTGCTGTGGTTCCAGGCCGGTTGACCATCCCACTGCTCCCTGCTCAAAAGCGGCCAGCCTTCCCGCTTGGCCCGTGCAAGTCAAGGAATGGCGAAGAAGGGATTGAAACAGTCTGCTACGGCCTGGGCGCCGGCCTCGTCATCCAGGTGCAGGTGATGCTTGCCGGGGAGGCGATGCACCGCAAAGGGCAACTGATCCAGAAGGCTGGCGAACTTCGGTTCCACATGCAGCAGGCCTTCCTCGGCGAGCACCAGCATGGCCGGACACTTCACCGCCTGGGCGAAAGCCAGTGCGTGGGCTCGGGTCAGGCGCAGTGGAGACGGCAGGGTGAGGCGGTTGTCGGTGCGCCAGGTATAGCCACCGGGTACCGGCATCAAACCCCGCTCAGCAAGCAGTTCGGCAGCCTCGCGACTGACCCCGCCCGTGCCGCGCATGCGCGCTTCGACGGCACGATCGATGGCGGCGTAGACCGGCTTGCGTTTGCCCACCAGCGCCAGTTGCGCTCGCAGCGCCTCACCCAGCTTGACCGGAGCCTGTTCGGCTTCGCCCGTGTACGGCATCAGGCCATCGATCAGGGCCAGGCGCTCGACCCGCTCAGGCATGGCCCCGGCCAACATCACCGAGACGATGGCGCCCATGGAGTGCCCGAGCAGCGAGAAGCGCTCCCACCCCAACTGCTCGGCCACCAGCAACACATCGGCGGCGTAATCCCACAACAGATAGCTCGCCCCTGGCGCGCGATGGGCCGACAGTCCGTGACCGGCGAAATCCAGCGCGACGATGCGCAGCCCCTGCAGCCGCGGCGCCAGCCGGGCGTAGGTGTTGGCATTGTCCAGCCAGCCATGCAGCGCGATCACCGGCTGGCCATCCTCCGGGCCGTAGAGGTGCGCGGACAGTTCGATATGGGGCAGGTTGAGGCGGATTTCTTCGACCTGGGCAGTCATGCACTGGCCTCCTGACGACGACCGTCCCAGCGGCCGAATACGGATTTGAGGAGTTCAGCGGTCTCCTGTGGGCGCTCCAGCGGGAACATGTGCCCGCCGGGCAGCGACAGGTATTCGCCCTGCGGCACACGCTTCACCAGTCGTGCATGGTGCGGCATCACCACCTTGCTGTGCCGCCCACGGACCAACGCCACGGGCACCTGGAGCTGTTGCGGGCGACCGGGAGTGCGGTGGGGCACGCTGCGGTAGATGCTGATCTCGGTGGCGGCGTCGAACTTCAGCCGCAGCGACTCGCCCTGCCGCGCCAGGCCGTGCTGGACGTAGGCATCCAGGCAATCCGGATCGAAGCGGCGGAACAGGGTCTTGCCGGCGAAGTAGTCGCGGGCCTCGCTGAAGTCACCGAACTCCTCGCGGCGACCGAGGGTGCGGCCCGCCGGCGTAATGCGGTCGATGAAGCCGAAGCGCTTGGCCGCGCGGATGACGATACGGTCGGCCAAGGTCAGCACGGGCGAGTCGAGCATCACCACCCCACGATAGAGTTCCGGCCGGCGCAGGGCCGCGTGAAAGTGCAGCACACCGCCCAGGGAATGACCCAGGCCCCAGATTGGCTCGCCACGCGCTTCCAGGTGGTGGATGAGTTCGTCCACCAGGTTTTCCCAGTTGTCGTTCACCGGGAAGCGCGGGTCATGGCCGTGTTGCTCCAGGTGTTCGACCCGGAAATTCGGGGCCAGGGCGGCGAAGAGCTTGCCGTAGGTGGCCGAAGGAAAGCCGTTGGCATGGGCGAAGAAGATGGTCTGCATGGCATCCGGCTCGTCGGAGAATGCCGGGATTTTCCGGCAGCCCCGCGCGCACGGCAATGACTGTAACCGCCAGTGATGATGGCGCTATTGCCAAAGACCGGGTCGACAGCGTGGCCATCACCTGCCCCGAGTCCGAAGGTGGATCGATGAAGCGTGATCCACCTTTTGCGGAGACTGGGCCCTGTACGCGGGAAGTTCGCGAGCAGAGCTCGCTCCTACACTCGCTCGGGTGGCTCGGCGCCGAGGGGCACGATGGCCATGGTGAGGCGGGAAATGCAGCTGGGCTTGCCATCTTCGCCGGCAAGCCGAATATCCCAGACATGGGTGGTGCGGCCGAGGTGAACCGGCCGGGCGACTGCGGTGACGCGGCCGCTGCGCAGCCCACGCAGGTGGTTGGCGTTGACCTCCAGGCCGACGCAGTAGAAGCGGCTGCTGTCGATGCACAAGAAGCTGGCAGTGGAGCCCAGGGTTTCCGCCAGCACCACTGACGCGCCGCCATGCAGCAGGCCGTACGGCTGGTGGGTGCGCTGATCGACCACCATGCTGGCGGTCAGGGATTCGTCGTCGAAAGACTCGAAACGGATGTCCAGGCCTTCGCCGATGGTGTTCGTCAGGGATTCGTTGAGGTGTGCAAGATCGGGGATTTGTCGCCACAGGCCCATTGGGTCGCTCCTTGTGGAAGGCCGGGAGGGGAATCCCGGCCAGGTTTGATCATTCGTGCCAGACCACCGCTTCCTGGCGTTCCAGCCATTCGGGGAAGCGCTTGCCATAGGCATCTTCAACGATGTTGCGCTTGATCTTCAGCGTCGGGGTGAGGAAACCGTTGTCCACTGCCCACACGTCCTTGACCAGCACCAACCCCTGCAGGCGCTCATGCTTGTCGAGGTCGCCGTTGACCTGCTCCAGCAGGCTGCGGAGGCTGAGTTCCAGTTCGGAACGGGCGCTGTTGGCCGCCTCCTGCCGTCCGACCTCGGACAGCACGCAAAGCGCCATGGGCTGGGGCAGGCCGTCGCCGACCACGCAGACCTGCTCAATACGCGGATGCACCGCCAGGCGATTCTCGATGGGGGCCGGCGCCACGTACTTGCCCTTGCTGGTCTTGAAGATTTCCTTGATGCGGCCGGTCAGGCGCAGGTTGCCGTTGGCATCCTGTTGGCCCTTGTCACCGGTGCGCAGGTAGCCGTCCGCAGTGATGGTTTCGGCGGTTTTCGCGGGGTCCTTGTAATAGCCCTGCATGGTGGCGCCACTGCGTACCTGCACTTCGCCCTCTTCACTGATGCGGACTTCCACGCCGGGGCTGTTGCGGCCGATCCAGCCGGGCATCACCTCGCCCTTGCGGCACAGGTGGGAGTAGCCGCAGTTCTCGGTCATGCCGTAGACCTCCAGCACTTCCAGGCCGAGGCGCTGGTACCAGTTCAGCAGCGCCCCGGGCACCGGTGCGGCGCCGCACAGGGCATTGCGCACGGCATCCAGGCCGAGGCCGGCGAGCACCTTGCGTCCGACCATGCGGCCGATGACAGGCAGCCTGAGCAAGCGATCGAGTTTCTGCGCCGGCATCTTCGAATAGACACCCATCTGGAACTTGGTCCAGATTCGCGGCACGCCGAAAATGGCGGTGGGCCGCGCCCGACGCAGGTCCTCGAGGAAGGTTTCCAGGCTTTCGGCGAAGAACACCGTCTGCCCGGCGTAGAGCGAGCCCATCTCGACGAACATGCGCTCCGCTACATGACAGAGCGGCAGGTAGGACAGCAAGCGGTCTTCCTCGCCGGTCTGGAACATGTTCATTCCGTGGTTGGCGGCGAAGGCGAAGTTGCTGAAGTTGTGCATCACCCCCTTGGGCGTACCGGTGGTACCGGAGGTGTAGATGATGGTGGCGAGCTGGTCCGGCGCACCCTTGGGGCTGTCCTGGATCGGGTTGACGGCCTGCAGGTCGGCCCAGCTGAAATCGAAGGTGCCTTCAGGATGGATCGGCAGGGCGATGGTCGGGACACCCTCGGGCACACCCCCAGCCATGGCCGGCCAATCGTCGAGCTTGCCGATGAAGGCCAGTGCCGATTCGGAATGCTCCAGCACCTGGTGGACCGATTCGGCGGTGAGGTTGGGATAGAGGGGGACGGAGACGTGGCCAGCCATCCAGATGGCGTAGTCGGCGACGATCCAGTGGGCGCAATTCTTGGAGATGATCGCGATTCGGCTGCCCTGGGGCAGGTCGCGTCCACGAAGCCAACTGGCGGCCCGACGGGCTTGCTCGCCCACTTCGGCCCAGGTCAGCTCTTCTATCTTGCCGCCACCCAGCGGCTGGACCAGATAGCGTTTGTTCGGGTGACGAGCTTCGCGTTCAAAAAACACTTCAAGCGGCAAACGGACTGCATCAGCCACAGGGCCTCCTCCTTTGTTCTTTTTGTGGGGGACAACCAAGCACTTGCTTGGGCGAATATTCCACGCACCCGGAGGAGGCGCAAGTTAAGAAATGTTGCGAATCGTCAGTGACGGCGAACGTGATGGATGCTGCGCAGGGACATCAGCCCGGGGATGAGGAGGTCACCTTCCAGCTCGACCAGGCTGGCCGTTCCCATGGGCACGGGTTCCTGGCGATGGCCGTGGATCAGGAAGCCCGCCAGGTCGCTGACGAAGGGGTTGTGGGTGACCAGCAGGAGGTCCTGTTCGCTGCGCTCGGCAAGGAAATTCAACGCCTCCCGCGGGTCGCTCTCGGGTGTGCTCCAGGGCGCGGTGCCAACGGCACCGCGGAAGCCCAGCGCGTCACGAACCAGCTCTGCGGTCTGCTGGGCGCGCACATAGGGACTGGCGAGGATCGCGCCCAGCGGCCGCCCGGCAAGCTGGGCGGCGCTGTGCAGCACGTCCTTTCGGCCGTGGCGGGTGAGTTCGCGCTCCGCATCGGTCCGGGCACGGGGCTCGGCCTCGCCGTGACGCAGGAGCCAGAGCCTCATAGCTTGGGCTCTTCGTCACGCACCGGATGGGCTGCAGGCGGCACCGCGTGCGGCGCCTCGCCCTCGGAAGCACGGGCTTCGGGCCAGTCGCCGAAGGGCCAGGGCTTTTCTTCGGTATTGAAGGTGCCGAAGCGGCCGATCTGCGCCAGATACTGGCTCAGGCTGTCGCCGAAGGACAGCAACCCCGCATTGGGCGCACCGTAGAAGGCACGGTAGCCGAGTTGCAGCAGGACCACGGCGCCCAGCACGATCTCGGCCAGTTGCCAGACGATAACGAAGATCAGCATCCACAGGACGCGCAGCAGGATGTGCTCGCGCTGCAGGTCTTCGCGGTCTTCACTCATGGGGGAATCTCCTTGTCCGAAAGGGTGATGGGTCCAGGCTAGAAGCCGGTGGTCGGGATGAAATCTACGTCCGTCTTGGGCTCGCCGCGCATCAGCAACTCGATCACCTGAGCCAGCGTACGCCCCTCGAAAAGAATGGCATGCAGGCCAGCGACCAGCGGCATGTAGACCTGCAGCTCTTCGGCACGGGTCTTGAGCACCTTGATCGTGTTGACGCCCTCGGCGACTTCACCCAGGCGCGCGACGGCGTCTTCCAGGGACAGGCCTTCGCCCAGGGCATAGCCCACCTGGTAGTTGCGGCTCTTGGGCGAGGAGCAGGTGACGATCAGGTCGCCGACGCCGGCAAGGCCGAGGAAGGTCATGGGATTGGCGCCGAGCTTGACGGCGAAGCGGGTCATCTCCGCCAGCGCGCGGGTGATCAGCATGCTCTTGGTGTTCTCGCCCATGTCCAGGGCGGCGGCCATCCCGGCAATGATGGCGTAGACGTTCTTCAGGGCGCCGCCCAGTTCGACGCCGAAACGATCCTGGCTGGCGTAGACGCGGAAGGTGCGACCATGCAGCGCGGATTGCACGCGCTTGCAGAGTTCGGCGTCTTCACTGGCTACCACGGTGGCGGTCAGGGCATGGTCGGCGATTTCCTTGGCCAGGTTCGGGCCGGAAATCACACCGATGCGCGCGTCCGGGGCTACTTCCTCGAGAATCTGGCTCATCAGCTTGAAGCTCTGCGCTTCGATGCCCTTGGTGGTGCTCACCAGAAGTTTGCCCGCGAGCTGCCCCGCCACCGGTTCCAGCACCTTGCGCAAGGCGCTGGAGGGAAGCGCAACGAAGACCAGTTCGCAGTCGGCGAGGACAGCGGGCAGGTCGGTATCCGGCTCGACGCCGGGGAGGATCTTCACGCCCTTGAGATAGCGCGGGTTTTCGCGCAGGGTGCGGATCGCCTCAGCCTGCTCCGGGTCGCGCATCCAGTGGCGCACGCGCTGGCCATTCTCGGCCAGCAGATTGGCGATGGCGGTGCCGAAGCTGCCGCCGCCTAGCACCGCGACGGGTTGCTGTTCAGTCATAACGGGTCCATGTAGGCCATTGGAATGGCGAGTTTGCGCATTATACGGAGGCGCCGCCGCCCAGCCAGCCTCTATCCAGAGCCATCGCGCTGGCAAAGCGACTGTCCTCGGTTAAGATGCCGCAGATTTTTGGCGTCAAGGGTGCCCCATTCGTTCCCTGGCTATCTTCGGATATCGAAATTTCCCCCAGCATTGGGGCATATCGGGACTAAAGTTCCAGCATAGTTCCGCTTCACGGACGACCCCGCACCGAGGCAATAGGAAGATGTGCCGACGCTCCCCCAGACACCCGAATTCTCCTGCCGCCGAACGAGCGTCGCGCCTATGACCTTGCGGCGTCGCTGGGACATCCATACCCGCACCCAGTTGATCAGCCTCGGTCCGGCACTGCTGCTGACCCTGCTGCTCACCGGTTTCTTCACCTTCGCCCGCCTGCAGGACCTGCGCCAGGAGCTGAACCACACCGGCCAGCTGATCGCCAGCCAACTCGCCCCGGCGGCGGAGTACGGCGTGGTCACCGGCAACCTCGAAGTGCTGGAAGGCCTGCTCCAGGCCAGCCTGAGCACGCCCCATGTGCGCTTCCTCGAAGTGCGCGACCGGGCCGACAACATACTCGTGTACCTGGAACAGCAGGACAGCCTGGAGAAGACCGGCACGCAGGTAGAGGTGTTCCACGCGCCCATCCTCCAGCAACAGATGCACCTTCAGGCCCGGCGCACGCTGGCCAGCGCCGACGGCCGCAGCAACGACAACAACTACCTGGGCCGTGTCGTCGTCGGCATGTCCAACGACGCCTTCAGCAGCCGTCAGCAGGAAATCCTCCTCAAGGCGACGGTGCTGGCCCTGATCGCCCTCCTGCTTACCTTCCTCCTCGCCCGCCGCCTGGCCACGCGCCTGTCGCAACCCATCAGCGCCATGGGTGAAGCGGTAAAGGCCATTCAGGAAGGCAACTACGCCGCCAGCCTGCCTGTCGTGGATGACAGCGAGTTGGGCGATCTGAGCCGGCATATCAATAACCTGGCCAGCGGCCTCGAAAAGGCCAGCCAGGAACAGCAACAGGCGATGGGTCAGCTGATCAAGGCGCATGAAGAAGCGGAAATGGCGAACCGTGCCAAATCCGACTTCCTGGCGATGATGAGCCACGAGCTGCGCACGCCCATGAACGGCGTGCTGGGCATGCTGCAATTGCTGGAAACCACCGAGATGACCGAGGAACAGACCGAGTACGCGGCGTTGGCCACGGAGTCCACGGAGCACCTGCTGAAGGTCATCAACGACATCCTCGATTTCTCCCGCATCGAGCGCGGCGCCCTGGAACTGGAGCGCATCCCGTTCAACTTGCTGGATCTGATCCTGGGATCGGTGCAGGTGTTCCAGCACAGCGCACAGCAACGCGGGCTGTCCCTGACGATCGACACCCAGGCTGGCCTGGAACGGGTTGAAGCCCATGGCGACCCGACGCGACTGCGGCAGATTCTCGTCAACCTGGTGGGTAATGCCCTCAAGTTCACCGAAGAAGGCGGCATCAAGGTGGAAACCCGCTGGCAGGCGCTGGACAGCGAAGTGCTCTGGCTCACCTGCGCGGTCCATGACAGCGGTATCGGCATCCCGCCGGATCGCCTGGAACACATGTTCGATGCCTTCCAGCAAGCTGATCACTCGATCTCCCGCCGCTATGGCGGCACCGGCCTCGGCCTGCCCATCGCCCGCACCCTCGCCGAGCGCATGGGCGGAACCCTGCGGGCCGAGAGCCATGAAGGCTCGGGGTCGACCTTCACCCTGGAAATTCCCCTGCCCTTCCGGCCCCAGGGCGCGGAAGCACTGGTAAACCAGACACAGGAACGCGGCGAAGGCACTGGCCAGCACGTTCTGCTGGTGGAGGACAACCCGGTGAACCAGACGGTGATCGAGGCCATGCTGCGCAGCCTCGGCTATCAGGTCAGCCTGGTTGGCGATGGCGCCCAGGCGGTGCACCAGGCTTCGCGTCATCACTATTCGGCGATTCTCATGGACTGCCGCCTGCCGGTGCTCGACGGCTACGAAGCTACACGCCAGATTCGCCAGATGAATGGCGGCGCAACGCTGCCGATTATCGCCCTCACCGCCAACGCCCTGCAGGGCGACCGTGAAGCCTGCCTGGCAGCCGGCATGAACGACTACCTGGCCAAGCCCTTCAAGCGCGCCGATCTGCTGCGCGTGATGCAGCGCTGGCTGAGCAGGCCGTCGGACTGAAACGAATGGTGCCGTTTCCAGACATTCGTCGAGTGTTCCGGGATGTTAAAGTGCTCGACGATTTGCGAGCGGGATGTCCCTGGCACGCCCCCTGAGGCGAGCCTTTGTCACTCAGGTGCACGACTGTGCTCGCCACTCTGTGACTTTCACCGCAACGCAACAGTCTATGACTAGTCTGCCGACTGAGGCCCCGAAAAACGGCCACGGCAGACGGATGAATGCAAAGCCCTGTGCCAGACGGGGACCATTGAGGAGCTCGCATGACCAAACAAAACGCCTATTCCCGGGAAGACCTGCTGCGCTGCAGTCGCGGCGAGCTGTTCGGCCCTGGTAATGCGCAACTGCCCGCCCCCAACATGCTGATGATCGATCGCATCGTGCATATCAGCGAAACCGGCGGGAAGTACGGCAAAGGCGAGATCGTCGCCGAGCTCGATATCAATCCTGACCTGTGGTTCTTCGCCTGCCACTTCGAAGGCGACCCGGTCATGCCCGGCTGCCTCGGCCTCGACGCCATGTGGCAGCTGGTCGGCTTCTACCTCGGCTGGCAAGGCAATCCCGGCCGTGGCCGCGCCCTGGGCTCCGGCGAAGTGAAGTTCTTCGGCCAGGTCCTGCCGACCGCGAAAAAGATCACCTACAACATCCATATCAAGCGCACTATTAATCGTTCGCTGATCCTCGGCATCGCCGATGGCACCGTGGCCGTCGACGGTCGCGAGATCTACAGCGCCGAAGGCCTGCGCGTAGGCCTGTTCACCTCTACCGACAGCTTCTGAAGGACATCCGCATGCGTCGCGTCGTGATCACTGGCCTGGGCATCGTCTCCTGCCTGGGCAATGACAAAGCCACCGTTTCCGCCAACCTGCGCGCCGGCAACGCCGGTATCCGCCACAACCCCTCCTATGCGGAGATGGGTCTGCGCAGCCAGGTGTCCGGTTCGGTCAACCTGAACCTGGAAGAGCTGATCGATCGCAAGCTCTTCCGCTTCATGGGCGATGCCGCTGCCTACGCCTACCTGGCGATGCAGCAGGCCATCGAAGACGCCGGCCTGACCGCCGAACAGATCTCCAACCCGCGCGTGGGCCTGATCGCCGGTTCCGGCGGTGCTTCCACCGTCAACCAGATGGAAGCCATCGACACCCTGCGCGAGAAGGGCGTCAAGCGCATCGGCCCATACCGCGTGACCCGCACCATGGGCAGCACCGTTTCCGCCTGCCTGGCCACCCCCTTCCAGATCAAGGGTGTGAACTTCTCCATCTCCTCGGCCTGCGCCACCAGCGCGCACTGCATCGGCCAGGCCATGGAGCAGATCCAACTGGGCAAGCAGGACATGGTCTTCGCCGGCGGCGGTGAAGAAGAGCATTGGAGCCAGAGCTGCCTGTTCGACGCCATGGGCGCCCTGTCCACCCAGTACAACGAAACCCCTGAGCGCGCCTCCCGCGCGTACGACGCCAAGCGTGACGGTTTCGTCATCGCCGGCGGCGGCGGCATGGTGGTTGTCGAGGAGCTGGAACACGCCCTCAAGCGCGGCGCCAAGATCTACGCGGAAATCGTCGGCTACGGCGCGACTTCCGACGGCTACGACATGGTTGCGCCGAGTGGTGAAGGCGCCATCCGCTGCATGCAGCAGGCGCTGGCCACCGTCGACACCCCGATCGACTACCTGAACACCCACGGCACTTCCACTCCGGTGGGCGACGTGGCGGAAATCCGTGGCGTTCGCGCTGTGTTCGGCGACAAGGCACCGGCCATCAGCTCCACCAAGAGCCTCTCCGGCCACTCGCTGGGCGCGGCCGGTGTGCAGGAAGCCATCTACTGCCTGCTGATGATGGAAGGCAAGTTCATGGCCGGCTCCGCCAACATCGACGAGCTCGACCCTGAAGTGGCCGACCTGCCGATCCTGCGCGAGACCCGCGAGGACGCCCAGATCGACACCGTCATGTCGAACAGCTTCGGCTTCGGCGGCACCAACGCCACCCTGGTACTGCGCCGCTTCAACGGCTGACGGTACCTGCGGTACCGACAAGGCCCGTATCCCCGGATACGGGCCTTGTCATTTCTGCCTGTCGAAAAGCTTTCCTGCGCGACTCTGCAGGCGAGTGACGGGTAGGAGCGAGCTTGCTCGCGAACAGATTTTCCATCCAAACGAAAAAGGGCGCCGATTGGCGCCCTTCCGTTTTCCTGGCAATCAAGCCGCTTCGCGACCCTCCGAGGCTTTCTCGCGGCCGCCCACTCGAGGCAGCAACATGGGCACCTTCTGCCGGTAGTCTGCGTACTCCGGATGCTCGCGCAGCAGGTCGCGTTCTTCCAGCTGGATCGCGGCCAGGATGTAGATGCTGGTCAGCACCGCGAACAGCAGGTGGGTAGCGGTCATGGTCGGTGTCGCCCAGAAGCACAGGAACCAGCCCAGGTACAGGGGATGCCGCACCAGCTTGTAGGCACCCGGCATCTTGAATTCCAGCGCCGTGTAGGGTTTTCCCAGCAGGTTCAGCCACACCTGGCGCAGCCCGAACAGGTCGAAGTGGTTGATCAGCAGCGTGGCGTAAAACACCAGTGCCCAGCCGAAACCGAACGTCGCACCCAGTACCAGGCGGCCGGAGCGGTTCTCGATGTTCCAGATTTCACCACCCAGGGGCTGCCAGTAGCTGTACAGCAGGATCAGCGCCAGGCTGGAAAACAGCACGTAGGTGCTGCGCTCGGCTGCAGGCGGAATCCACTGGGTCCACCACGCCTTGAAGGCTGGACGGGCCATCAGGCTGTGCTGGACGGAGAAGATGGCCAGCAGCAGCACGTCGACTCCGAGGGCGGCCCAGAACGGCAGGCGCGGTTCACCATCCAGGGTACGCGGCGCAAATGGCAGGTTGGCGATGAAGCCGATGGAGTAGACGAAGGTGGCAAAGAAGATCAGGTAACTGATCAGACCGTAGAAGAAGATCGAAACGCGTTTGAAGTAGGTGAACATGATGCGCTCCTGCCTGGGGTTCTGGTCGGCGGCATCTCTCCGCCTTGGACACCAGATTGGCCCCGGCCTGTATCAGCCCTATGGCTGGCAGCGCTCAGTTTGTTTCCGCTTTGTATCCGCTCCGCGGGCTCTCCAGCCAAGCCTGCAACAGTTGATGCAGGCGTTGCTGGTTCAGAGGTTTGGTCAGCAGCGCCTTGACGCCCTGCTGCTGCACCTCGCTCTCCAGCAACGAGTCGCTGAAACCCGTGTAGAGCACGATGGGCAGATCCGCCCGGGAAGCCAGCAGGCGTCTGGCGACCTGAAGGCCGGAAAGGCGCGGCATGCTCTGGTCGAGGATGACGAAATCCCAGGCGTAGGGATCGGCGCAGAGCAGCTGGCTGGCCTGCTCGGCGTCACAGAAGATGCCGGTTTCCAACCCCCATCCCTCCAGCAGCTCGCCCATGAACTCGGCCACGGTGGCGTCATCGTCCACCACCGCCACGCGCCCACACAGGGCCGAGCGCAACAGCGGACGCTCGGCCGTCGGCGCACTGGTCGCTTCCGCAGCTGCCGCCGGGCCGTGGGCCGGCATCAGTACGCGGAAGGTGGCGCCCTGCCCCGGCGCACTGTCCAGGTGGATATGGCCGCCGTACTCATGGACGATGCCATGCACCATGGACAAGCCCATGCCGCTGCCCTGCCCACTCGCCTTGGTCGAGAAGAACGGCTCGAAAATCTGCGCGCGCAAGGTCGGGTCGATGCCCGGGCCGCTGTCACTCACGGTCAACGCAACATAGGAGCCCTTGATGCGCTGCTGGCAGGACGCGCATATGCCCTCCATCTCCTGCTGACAGAGGCTCACCCGCAACTGGCCGACGCTGCCCATGGCATCGCGGGCGTTGATGCAGAGGTTCATCAGCACCTGCTCCAGCTGCACCGGGTCCGCCAGAACCTGCGGCAGGTCGTGGTCCAGCTTCACCTCCAGTTCGACGGTCGCCGGCAAGGTCGACTCCACCAGGCGGATGAAATCCCCCAGCAGCAGGTCCAGCGCCACTACCTGCGGCTTGCCGCGGCTGCCGCGACTGAAGGTAAGCATCTGCTGGATCAGGTCGCGGGCCTTCTCCGCCGAGCGCTGCACCCGTGACAGGTACTTGCCGAGTCGCTCGTCACCACCCTGCTCCGCCAGCTCCTGGGCCATCACGGTGTAGCCGAGCATGCTGGTCAGCAGATTGTTGAAGTCGTGGGCAATGCCGCCCGTGAGGTGCCCGATGGCTTCCATGCGCTGGGCCTGGCGCAGCTGCTGCTCCAGGCGGGCGCGCTCTTCTTCGGCCTGAGTGCGTTCGGTGATATCGCGCAGGTAGCAGATGAAGCGCGGACCCTCGTCTCCCGGCACCTGGGTCAGGGCCAGTTCAGCGGCGAATTCACGGCCATCGGCACGCTGGGCCACCACTTCCATGCGCTTGCCGAGGAACGCCCCGTGCCCGGTCTGTGCGTAATGCTCCAACGCGTGTTCGTAGGCGTCACGGAAGCGTGGCGGGATGATCAGTTTCAGCAGCGAGTGGCCCAGCGCCTGTTCGCGACTGATACCGAAGCACTGCTCGGCCGCCGGGTTGAACGCTAGTACTCGGCCGGACTCGTCCATGCTGATGAAGCAGTCCAGGGCCGTGTTGGTGATGGCGCGGTACTGCATTTCGCTGGCACGCAGCGCCTGTTCGGCCTCCTTGCGCTGGGTGATCTCGCGGGTGATGCCGAGAATACGGTCGATGCCGCCGATGGCGACGCGCTTGAGCAGCACCTCATCCCAGTGCAGGCTGCCGTCGCGATTGCGCCGGTGCCATTCGAAACGCTGCACCTGGCCGGCAGCGGCGCGCGACAGGAAGCCAGCCGCCTCCTTGCCGGTATAGGGCGAGTAGCCGGCACTGAACGCGTCGATCTCCAGCTTGAGCATTTCCTCGTAGCTATAGCCATAGGCAAGGCAGGCCTTGGGATTGACGTCGACCAAGGCGCCACTTTCGATGTCGTGGACGAAGATGGCATCTTCCGAGGTATTGAAGATCGCCCGGTAACTGGCCTCGGCTTCCAGCCGCTCTATCTCCGCCGCAGCCCGGACCGAGAAGATGCGCAGCACGGACTCCACCTTGTCGCGGTCGCTCATCGGCCCCAACCGGCCGGCGGCGATCAACCCCAAGGGCCGACCATCGCTGGCAAAAAGCGGGAAGCCGGCGTAACTGTCGACACCAAAGGACGCCAGGACCTCATCACCGGGGTAGGAACTGCGCAGGTCGCGGGGCACGAAATGGAAACTGCGGCCGAACACCTCGGCGCAAGGTGTGCCTTTCAGGTCGTAGGTGGCGTTCTGGTGCAGCTTGCCCTCGTAGTAGAGCGCAAGGGTGGTGAGGCGTTGCGGGCCCTCGTCGCTGATGCGGCTGACGAAGGCGAAATCGGCATTCAGCGAGCGCACCATGTAGCGCGCGATGGCTTCGAACACCTCGTTGCCGGTCGCGGCGGACACGCCCAGGGCAACAAAGCGCAGGACTTCTTCCAGGCTCTTGCGCGAACTGATGTCGGTGGAGATGCCGCAGACGGCGCTGACTCGCCCTTCGCCATCGAACAGCGGGAACTTGTTCGACAGATAGGTGCGGATGCCACTGCCCATGGGCACCTGCTCCTCGAACTCCAGTTCATGTCCGAGTTGGATCACCCGCAGGTCATTGGCGCGCAGCACGTCGGCGATTTCGCGGGGGAAGAACTCGTGATCGGTATGCCCCAGCACCCGCTCGGCACGTACCTTGAACAGGCGCTCGAAAGCGCGGTTGACCAGCGCCAGGCGGCCATCCAGGTCCTTCACGTAGATCACCGCACTGCTGTTATCGACGATCTGCCGCAGGCGATGCTCTTCGGCACTGATGGTGAAGTGGCGGGTCAATGGCTGGCTCACCGGCGGGCCCTCCGGGGGTAGCGGACTGCCTGAGTATAGAGATAGCCCGCCCCAGTCCGGGGAGTGCCCGAGACCATTGAAACAATTGAAACAAAGGGCAGTGTGGGAACGAACTCGTTCGCTGTGTCCGCATTACGTGTTGCACGCAACTGCATTGCCCGTAGGAGCTGGTTTGCCAGCGAAGGGCCCTTTTTTCGCTAGCAAACTAGCTCCTACAAGAATCGCTTCCGCAGCCTTAGGACTCAGCCCGGGACGAACATGTAACCGACGCCGCGTACGGTGCGAATGATCTGCGGCTTGTCCGGGTCCGTTTCCAGCTTGCGCCGCAGGCGCGCTATGCGGATATCGATGGAGCGGTCGAAGGGGTTCCAGTCACGGTGCTGCGTCAGGTTCAGCAACTGGTCGCGGGACAGCGGCCGGTTGGGGCGCTGGGCGAAGGCCTGCAGCAGGTCGAACTCCATGGCGGTCAGGGGGATTTCCTCGCCCGCCGCATCGAACAGTTGGCGACTCTGCAGATCGAGGCGGCAAAGGCCGAGTTGCAAGCAGGGATTGTCGCTTTCGGTGGCGGCCACGGCCGCTGGTGACGGGGCACGGCGATAGCGCCGCAGCACGGTCTTCAGCCGCGCCAGCAGCTCCCTGGGATCGAAGGGCTTGGCAATGTAATCGTCAGCCCCCACTTCCAGGCCGACGATGCGATCCAGCGGCGTTCCGGCGCCAGACACCATGATCACCGGCAGATCGTGATGCTCGCGCAGGTAGCGCGCCAGGCTGAGGCCATCCTCGCCCGGTAGCCCGACATCCAGCAGCACCAGGTCGGGCAACGCTTCGGCCAGCCGTGCCCGCATCTGGCGGCTGTCGGCCACCGCGTGGACCTGGTAGCCCTGGCCGCCAAGGTAATCCAGCAATAACTCGCGGATCGCCTCGTCGTCGTCCACCACCAGGATGCTGATCTGTTCGGCCATGGGCCCGCGCCTCGCGCCTGCTTCAGACCCAGCGACTATAGCGCGCCACGGCGACGCGCGCGGAATCAGCGGACGGTGAAGTTCTGTTCGGCCAACAGGCGGTCGCCCTGGAAGACCATGAAACGCCATTCACCTGGTACCACTTCGTAGCGCTCGGTGAACTCGAAGGCCATCACGTCGGTGGGCGCGCCAGGCGCCATCTTCTGCTCCACCACGAACTTGTCGTGGCGCTTGCCATCCGGGGTGACCACGCCCGGGGTGAGGTAAAGCAAGGTCAGCGGCGCGTCCTTTTCCTGCTTGCCGAGCAAGGTGTAGCGCATGCCGAACTTGGTACCGAGCTTGGCCGGGATTTCGTCGGTCTGTTCGATGGTCTGGTTGCTGCGGGTCAGCACACGCTCGCCCGGCTGGTAGTCCTGGTACTGGGATTCGAAGATGCCGTATTCCACCGGGCCATCCACTCGCACATCAGCCAGGGCAACGCTGGAAGCCAGGCCGAGGGCCACGAGTGCTGTCATTCGAAAGGGGATCATGTCGCGCTCCTTGTTTGCGGTGGCGCGAGGTTATGACGTGCCCATGACATCCTTGTGACAGAGTTACTGCGCGCCCTCACGCCGGTGCTTGCGGGGTAGCACGGCAAGGAAGTTGTCCCGCGCCACCTTGCGCGCCACCGACGCTGGCAACGCGTCGAGGAAGGGATCGTAGGCCGTCAGGTAGTCCCCCAGCCCGTCAAAGCGCCCCACTACATCCGAGCCCAGCATGAAGCGGTCCGGATACCGTTTCACCAGCTTCAGCCAACCGCGGTCCGGCTTGCCGTCGGCGTCCAGCAGATAGGGCTCGAGCACGCTCCATGACAGGTCGATATAGAGGTTGGGATAGGCCTTGAGCATCCGCTTCAGCGTCGGCAGGAGGAAGTCCAGCTTCGTCTGGTGACGGTGGATTTCCAGGCTCGCGCCGGCATGGGCCCAGATGAAGCGCACGTGGGGATGGTTGCGCAGGGGCTCCTCCACTTCCTGCAAGTAGAGGGGATTGCGCTCGCGCTGGGAGGTGATGTTCGAGTGCAGCAAAACCGGCAGGTCGTACTCGGCCGCCAGGTGATAGACGCGGGTCATCGCCTCGTTGTTGGCCCGTGGCGTGTCGCCATCAATCAGGGCAGTGAGGTTGTCGTGACGGGTGAACACTTCACCGATGCCCTGCCAAAGGCCGGGGTCCAGCTCGAGCATGCGACGAATGTGCGCATCGGAATTCTTGTCGTTGGGGTTGAAGCCGCTCAGGAACGGATGGAAGCGCTTGCGTTGCCCGGCCGGCAGTTGCTTCACCGCCGCGGCCACTTGCACGTCGGTGGCGCTGTACCAGTAGGCGGCGGCATCATCCCCGGCGTAATAGCGCGGCCGCTTGGGCTCGTCCTCGTGCCATTTCTTGGCCACCGGAATGCCGGAAATCATCACATGGTCGATGTTTCCCTGGTCCATCGCTTTCAGCAGGGCCTTCATTCCATCGCTTTCCTGGAAGAAGTCCACGTAATGCAGATGGGCGTCGCTGTAGCGGTACTCATGCGCTTCACCCGTCAGGGTGGCCGCCAGTAGCAGCGCAGCAAGACTGGTCCTCAGTCGGTACAAGACACTTCCTCCGGCAAGGCGAGCGACTGTAGACCGGCATCCACCGGCGTGCGTTCAACGCACGCGTCCTGCTGCTGGCCGTCGCCCTTTGCGTTAGCCTAGCCGGGACTCGATCCGCTCATTGGCCAGGAGGCCCTCCATGACAATCCGTCTCACCCGTGATTCCGCTAACGGTACCCGCCAGCGCATCGAACTGGACGACAAGGCACCGCTGTTCACCGACCTGCCGACAGAGCTGGGTGGCGCAGGTGCAGACCCCGAGCCCCATGATTACTTCGATGCGGCCCTCGGCAGCTGCAAGGCGCTGACCGTCACCTATTACGCGCAGAAGAATGGCATCCCGCTGACGGGGGTGGACGTCGACGTAACCCGCGACGACAGCGAGGAGCGCAAGGGACACTACCGCCTGGACGTGAAGCTGACCCTGCGCGGCGCCCTCACCGACGAGCAGCGCGCCACCCTGCTGCGCATCGCCGACAAGTGCCCGGTACACAAGTTGATGACCCAGGTGGAAGTGAGCATCGAAACCCGCCTTGCCGAAGGCGACTTCAGTCAGTGACCCATGCAGGAATCCAGAGCATGAGCATCCTCACCATCCGGCCCCGCGCCGAAGAAGTCGCCGGCCAGCCGATTCTCCGCCCGCTGCCCTCGGCCCAATGCCGTAGCGTCGGCCCCTTCGTGTTCTTCGATCACATGCTGGAGGCGGACTACGCGCCAGGAAACGGCATGGACGTGCGTCAGCATCCGCATATCGGCCTGTCCACCCTCACCTACCTGTTCGAAGGCGAGCTGCAACACAAGGACAGCCTGGGCTCGGACCAGTTGGTGAAGCCGGGTGATGTCAGCTGGATGACGGCCGGCCGAGGCGTCGCCCATGTCGAGCGCACGCCGGCGAACCTGCTGGCCAGCGGCTCCCGCGCCCACGGCCTGCAAGTCTGGCTGGCTTTGCCCAAGGCCTTCGAGGATTGCGAACCCAGCTACAGCCATCACCCGGCATCCAGTCTGCCCGAGCAGGAGGCACTCGGCGCACGCATCCGCCTGATCGCCGGAACCGGCTTCTGCCTGGAATCCCCCGTACCGGTGCTCTCCCCTACTCTCTACGCCGACCTGCAACTGGAAGCCGGCGCCACGCTGACCATTCCCTGCGAGCATCCCCAACGGGCCTTGTACCTGCTGGATGGCGATGCCTCGCTCGACGACGAGCCGCTGGAACCGCGCAGTCTGGTGGTTTTGCCCGAAGGCGTGGAGTTCGTGCTTTCCGCCTGCAGCAGCTGCCAACTGGTGATGATCGGCGGTGCTCCGCTGGACGGCCCGCGACGGATGAACTGGAACTTCGTGTCCAGCAGCCCCGAGCTGATCGAAAACGCGCGCAACCGTTGGGCGGCAGGTGACTGGCCGACCGTACCGGGCGAGACCAGCCGGATCGAGTTGCCGCGCTGATGTTGTGGGGGCGAGTTCATTCGCCAGGCGGGACGTAGTCCCGCTGTAGGTTGGCGCTGAGCGCAGCGAAGCCCAACAACGGAGTTCCGGCAATCGTTGGGCTTCGCTGCGCTCTGCCGCAACCTACGGAATGTGGGTAGGGGGATTGAGCGCTTGGGAGACCAAATTCGCGAATGAATTCGCTCCCACACTCAGACGAAGACTTCATCCAGCAGGGCGTACATCGAGGCAAAAGCGCGCTTGGACACCTTGGCGTTGTATTGCGAGGTGCCCGGATTGTTCGCGGCCGGGTCGGTGAACGAATGCACGGCCCCGCCATAGCTCAGCAACTGCCAATCCACGCTTGCCTCGCCCATCTCTTTGGCAAACGCCGGCAATTGTTCACGGGGCACCAGCGGGTCCAGGGCGCCATCCAGCACCAGCACGGCTCCCTGGATATTGCGGGCGTCAGCAGGGTTGGGTGTATCCAGTGCGCCGTGGAATGAAACGGCAGCCTTGAGCGGGGCTCCGGCCCTGGCCAGCTCCAGCGCACAGGTGCCACCGAAACAGAAACCGAAAGCCGCCAGGCGCGCTCCCTCCATCGGCGCAATGTCCTGATCGCGCAAGGCGTCGAGGGCCGCCAGCAGGCGTCGGCGCAGCAACGCTCGATCCTGCTTGAGCGGCAGCATGGCGGCGCTCGCCTCGGCCGCGTTTGCCGGTCGCACTGCCGTGCCATAGAGGTCGACCAGCAGTACGCGATAACCCCGGCCGGCCACCTGACCCGCCAGTTCGAGCGCGCCATCGCTGACCCCGAACCAGTTGGGCGCCATCAACAACCCGGGACGCGGGGCCGTGTCGGCAGCATCGAACAGCAGGCGACCTTCGAATGCCAGACCATCGACGGTATAGCCAACGGCCTGGGACTGGAGTTGCGTCATGGGTTACCTCGCTCCGGTGAAGACTTCATCGAACAGGTCGTTCATGGCCTGGTAGGCCCGGGCGGCGACCTTGGGATTGTATTCATTGCGCCCCGGCACATTGGCCCCGCGCTCGGTGAACGAATGCACTGCGCCGCCGTAACTGACCAGTTGCCAATCGGCCTTGGACGCAGCCATTTCAGCGGTGAAGGCATCCACCTGGGCCTTGGGCACAGCCGGGTCGTCCGCACCATGCAGCACCAGCACCGGCGCGCGAATGTTGCGGGCATCAGCGGGATTGGGCGTATCGAGGTTGCCATGGAAGGACACGAACCCCTTCAGTGGCGCCCCTGAGCGCGCCAGTTCCAGCACGCTGCCGCCCCCGAAGCAGAAGCCGATGGCTCCAAGGCTGGCCAGGTCCAGCGGCACTTTCTCACCTTGCTTGCGGAGCACCTCCACGCCGGCCTGGGCGCGCTTGCGCATCAGCGGACGATCGCCCCGCACGGCGGTAGCCGCAGCCTTCGCCTCTTCCGGGTTACTCGGGCGGAGGTCCTTGCCGTACATGTCGGCGATGAAGATCACGTAGCGCTCCCCCGCGATCTCCTTGGCCTGTTCAGCTGCAGCCGGGGTCACGCCGAGCCAGTTGGGCACCATCATCAGTCCGGGCCGCGGCGTCTTCACCGCATCGTCGTAAACCAACGTGCCCTCGAAGGGCTTGCCGTCGATCTCGTAGGGAACTGCCTGGGTGACCATGGCCGCCCAGGCGGGGCCGGTAAATGCAAACAGCAGCGAAGGCAGCAGCAGACGGTTCATGGAGCGCTCTCCTGTCCCGGGGAATGACCAAGGTTAGACCGTCCGGCCGTGAAACAGTCCTACTCCTTTATTGCTTCGATTTTCAGCTGCCCATGAACCGCATCGCCAGTAGGAGCTGGCTTGCCAGCGAATGGCCCCTTTCGCTAGCAAGCTAGCTCCTACAAGGCACCGACGGTCGAATTCGCCCCCACAAAGAGCCAGCCAAGATTCGCGAGAAAGAAAAAGGCCCGCATCAGCGGGCCTTTCTTCGTACCTTTCGGCTATCAGGCGGAGAGTTCCACCAGCAGCTTGTTCAGGCGACGCACGTAGGCGGCCGGGTCCTTCAGGCTGTCGCCTGCGGCCAGGGCAGCCTGGTCGAAGAGGATGTGCGACAGCTCGCCGAAGCGGTCCTCGTCCTGCTCGCCGTCGAGTTTCTCGATCAGCGGATGGGCCGGATTGATCTCGAAGATCGGCTTGGAGTCCGGCACTTTCTGGCCGCTGGCTTCGAGGATCTGGCGCATTTGCAGGCCCAGGTCCTGTTCGCCGATGGCGAGGATCGCCGGAGAGTCGGTCAGGCGGTGCGACACGCGCACTTCCGAAACTTCCTCACCCAGGGCGGACTTGAGGCGCTCGATCAGCCCTTCCTTGGTCTTGGCGACTTCTTCCTGGGCCTTCTTGTCCTCTTCCGAGTCCAGCTTGCCAAGGTCGAGATCGCCGCGGGCGACATCGACGAAGCCCTTGCCGTCGAAATCGGAGAGGTAGCTCATCAGCCACTCGTCAATGCGGTCGGTGAGCAGCAGCACTTCGATGCCTTTCTTGCGGAAGACTTCCAGGTGCGGGCTGTTCTTCACCTGCGAATAGCTCTCGCCGGTGAGGTAGTAGATCTTGTCCTGGCCTTCCTTCATGCGGCCGATGTAATCGGCCAGGGAAACGCTCTGCTCGCCCGAATTGTCGCTGGTGCCAGCGAAGCGCAGC
The DNA here is from genome assembly GCF_029871275.1 of Pseudomonas sp. BN414. NCBI lineage: Bacteria > Pseudomonadati > Pseudomonadota > Gammaproteobacteria > Pseudomonadales > Pseudomonadaceae > Pseudomonas > Pseudomonas sp. BN414. The sequence goes on along the minus strand of NZ_SSOL01000075.1, from coordinate 187,396 downwards.
AGGCCGGCGATCTTCTCCTTGTTGGCGAAGTCCTCGGCTGGACCTTCCTTCAGCACCTGGCCGAAGTTCTTCCAGAAGCCCTTGTATTGCTCGGGCTCGTTCTTCGCCAGCTTCTCCAGCATGTCCAGAACGCGCTTGGTCAGCGCCGACTTCATGGACTCGATCACCGGGCCGGATTGCAGGATTTCGCGGGAGACGTTCAGCGACAGGTCATTGGAGTCCACCACGCCCTTGATGAAGCGCAGGTAGAGCGGCAGGAACTGGTCAGCCTGGTCCATGATGAACACGCGCTGGACGTAAAGCTTCAGGCCGCGCGGCGCCTCGCGGTGATAAAGGTCGAAGGGTGCGCGGGCCGGGACGTAGAGCAGCGAGGTGTATTCCAGCTTGCCCTCGACCTTGTTGTGGCTCCAGGACAGCGGGTTCTCGAAGTCGTGGGCGACGTGCTTGTAGAACTCCTGGTACTCCTCGTCCTTCACCTCGGTGCGCGGACGGGTCCAGAGCGCACTGGCGCGGTTGACGGTTTCCCACTCCTGCTCGGCCGGCGCATCTTCGCCGTGATGCTCTTTCGGCAGCTCGATGGGCAGGGCGATGTGGTCCGAGTACTTCTTGATGACGTTGCGCAGGCGCCAGCCGTCGGCGAACTCTTCTTCGCCGCTCTTCAGGTGCAGGACGATGCGGGTACCGCGTTCGGCCTTGTCGATAGTGGCGATGTCGAACTCGCCCTCGCCTTGCGACGACCAGTGAACGCCCTCGGCGGCAGCCAGGCCGGCGCGGCGGGTGAACACATCGACCTTGTCGGCGACGATGAACGCGGAATAGAAGCCCACACCGAACTGGCCGATCAGGTGGGAATCCTTCTTCTGGTCGCCAGAGAGATTCTTCAGGAAGTCGGCGGTACCGGACTTGGCGATGGTGCCCAGGTGAGCGATCACCTCGTCACGGCTCATGCCGATGCCGTTGTCCTCGAGGGTGACGGTGCGAGCATCCTTGTCGAAGCTGACGCGGATCTTCAGCTCGGCGCCGCCTTCCAGCAGCGCAGGCGCTGCCAGCGCTTCGAAGCGCAGCTTGTCGGCGGCGTCGGAGGCGTTGGAAATCAGCTCGCGGAGGAAGATTTCCTTGTTGGAATACAGGGAATGGATCATCAGGTGAAGCAGTTGCTTCACCTCGGTCTGGAAGCCCAGGGTTTCTTTTTGAGTTTCCACACTCATGGTCGTCTTACTCCACGTGGATGGCTTGGGCCGCTTACAGCGGCGGATCACATCCAGATGGGGCCTTCGACAAGGATTTCAAGTGCTTAGCGAAAGCGGGAAGAACCTGGCTTTCGCTGCATGCACGTCGGGCCCCGCTCTTCACATACGCAGCGAAGCCGATCCAGGACTCCCCGGCTTTACGGTTCGAGCAGTTCGACGTCAGAAACCTCGTCCAGGTCGAAGCTGAAGCTCGCGGCCCCTGCCCCACCGAGGTTGCGACGAATCAGAACACGGCCCTCACGATCCAGCCCGGCGAAGCGGCCTTCGGCTGTGCTGCCGCGTACCGTGTACACGCGCATGCTGAGTTCCTGGTACTGCGCGGGATTGCTAAGCAGGCGTTGCAAGGAGAAGCGCAGGCGGCGATCTACCGCATGGGCGCTGTCCGCTGGTGATACGGGCTCCTCTGCCTCGCTCGGCGCCGGGGCCACGCTGGAGACTGCCAACGGCGGGAAGCTGTCGCGACTCACGCGCCAACCCCGGCTCTCACTCTTTATCAGTTGCAGCGGCAAACGCTGGGGCTGGCCGCCGATGCGGGCTTCCACCTCCACCTCCAGTTCGCGTGCCGGCAGACTGACGGCCGGCAGCGGGGCCAGCTCGACATCACGGGTAGCGAAGCGGCGTTGCAGGTAATCGCGGATGACATAGGCCAGCGTGTCACGGGAGTCGTAACGCGTGTCTACGTGGCCGTCACGGTAGCGCAGACGATCAGTGAAGACCTCCAGATGGCCGGATAGCGTGGTCGCGAATTTCGGCGGCAGCACCAGATGGAAGTCGCCGGCCAGGCGATTCGGGGCGACCGGCTGAAGGTCCAGGTGCAGCGTGTAGCCCCGGGGGATGCGCCGGGCTTCGGGCAGCTCCTGCTCCGGGAGCAGCCAGCTGATTTCGATTTCCGGTTGCGGGCCGGCATCCTCGGGCAATACATCCAGGCGCAGGGCTCCCTGCGGCTGACTGCCGACCCGGATGGTGAGCTCGCGACGGGCATAGAAGTCCTGGCCCTCGCGCAGGCTGAGAATGCCATCCACCAGTTCGGCTTGAAGCGGAGCGAAGCGCTGCCCGTTGAGTTCGCCATTGAGGCGGATGTCCAGCTCGGAAGCTGTCTGCTGCTCGTCGCCCAGCCAGCGCAGGCTCAGGATCGCCTGCAGGCGCTCCGGGTCCTGCGCGGCGAGCATGGTCAGGCCCACCACCAGCGGTATGAACCCCATGGCTCCAAACGCCACGGCCTTGCGCGCGGTTCGCCAATGGTAGAGCACGTAGGCCAGCGTCACCGGCGGCAGCAGGCTGCCGAAGCCCCAGAGCAGGCTGGTGCCGAACGCGCGCATCACCAGCCAGACGAGGCCGGTGACGATCAGCAGCAGGCCACCGAGTATGAGTAACGCAACCATCGGGCTTTCCTTGTGAGCGACCGGACGCGCCTGACGCGCCTCAGGATTCGTCGACCTTGAAGTGGGCGCGCGCGGTGGCGATGGGCTCGGTCTGGGTGGTCTGCCAGGCGGTAATGGCGACGTTGGCGACACGGCGGCCTTGTCGCCAGACCTGGCATTGGACGTAGGTGTCACGATAGTGCCCGGCGCGCAGGTAATCTATCGAGAAGTCGATGATTTTGGGCATATGTGGCGTGCCCATGAACATCAGCAAGTGGAGCATCGCCGCGTGCTCCATGAAGCCGGCGATCACGCCGCCATGGATGGCTGGCAGGGTCGGATTGCCAATGTTGTCCTTGTTCGCCGGCAGGCGGAACACCATGTCATCCCCGAGGCGCAGGCATTCCATGCCGATCAGCTTGGCGTAGGGGATCAGGCAGACCAGCGAGTCGTAATCGTTCTTCTCGTGGGCTTCGCGCACCACGGCGCTGAGGTCGAGGCTCATGCCGCACCTCCCTGCTTCAGCTGCCCGGGCTTGCCCATGCGCATGAACGCGCCCACCACATGGGCGATGGGCTGTGCCGGGTCGTCCTGGTAGGCATAGCCACGGGTGAAGATGATGTTGGGGGTAACCCGGTAGCACTCGGCAAAACCGAAGACATCCTTGTGCGGCTCGGCCGGGTGCATGTAGTCGATGCGCAGGTCCAGAGTCGGGCAGATCTCGAACTCCGGCAGCACGCAGACCGTGGAAATGCCGCAGGTGGTATCCATCAGCGTGGTAATGGCACCACCGTGGATCACGCCGGTTTCCGGATTGCCGATGATCTGCGTGCTGTACGGCAGGCGCAGGGTCAGGCCCTGGGGAGTGGCGTCGTGCACGCTGAGGCCGAGCACCTGGCAATGACGCAGCACGGAAAGAAAGCGCTGCGCCCGTTCGATTAGGGTGTTGTCCGTCATGACTGCAACCTTGGCGGAGGGTGGGCAAAGAGGCGAATCATACCCTGCCCCACCCGCTTGCGCCGTGGGAGACCGCGCAGTCATGCTTTTTGCAATTGGCGCGGAACTTAGAAACGAATCACAAACTCCAACGGCTATCGATGAGGAAAAGCCACACATGGAGGCTCAATGATGAAGAAAACCCTGTCTCTCGCCCTGCTCCTGGCCGCAAGCCTTGGTCTCGCCGCCTGCGACAAGAAGGAAGAGGCTCAGGCACCGGCTGCACCGGCTACCGAAACCCAGCCGAGCACCCCGGCCACCCCACCGACTCCGGCGCCGGAAACCGCCCCGGCCCCGACCGAGCCCGCCCCGGCAGCGCCTGATACCACGCCGTCCGAGGAGCAAAGCCAGTAAGCCTCCAGCTCGCTGGAACGACAAGGCCCGCATAATGCGGGCCTTGTCGTTTCCGGGCTAGTCAGAGCGCTGGGCTGAGCATCAGCAGCAGGCAGCAGATCAGGCCGACGCCCCAGACCAGGCTGCGCAGGCTCGCTTTGTCATTCCAGTAGAGGAACAGGTACAAGACCCGCGAAACGATGAAGATGATCGCCAGCAGGTCGACGAACCAGCCGTGGGTCTGGGTGGTATGCGCCATGAGCACGCCCGCGGCGAACAGCGGGAACATCTCGATGCTGTTCTGATGCGCCGCCACCGCTCGTGCGCCAGAACCGGTCAGCCGCGCCTGTTGCGCGCGCGGGTGATGATTGTCGTAGCCCCTGCCCTCCTCCCGCATGGCCTTGACCACCGGAATCTTCGCCAGGTAGATGAGCAAAGCCGCGAAGAACAGGCACCAGAACGGAATACTCATTCGACTTTCTCCTTGGGCGCTTCCAGCGCCTGGGTCGGGGTGTAGACCATCACATCCAGCACATCGGAATGGAATTCGCGCCGATAGAGCACCAGCACCACGCCGCTGGTGACGATCATGAAGAACCAGGGGTTGATGAACCAGGCCAGCATCGCCATGCCGAAGTAGTAGCTGCGCAGGCCGAAGTTGAACTGGTTGGCCGCCAGGGAGATCACCCGCGCCGTACGTTCGGCGAAGGCCTTGCGCTCCAGCTCACTGACGTGCCGCTCGCCGATCATCGGTGCCGAGCCCACCAGGATGGCGGCGAAGTTGTACTGGCGCATGCACCAGCTGAAGGTGAAGAAGGCATAGACGAAGACCACCGCCAGGGCCAGCAGCTTCAGCTCGGAGACGCCCGTACTGGCGGGCTGCACGAATGGCAGGTCCTCCAGCACCGATACCGCGCGGTCGGTGGAGCCGAGCACGGTGAGGATGCCGGCCAGGATGATCAGGGTGCTGGAGGCGAAGAACGAGGCGTTGCGCTCCAGGTTGCCGATCACGCTGGCGTCGGCGATGCGGTTGTCGCGCAGCAGCAGGCGGCGCATCCAGTCTTCGCGGTAGAGGTGCAGGACCGAGGCCAGGCAGGCGGTGTCCCTGCCCTTCCAGATGGCGTAGCGGGTGTAGCCCAACCAGCAGGTGACGAACCAGAGGATGGCCACCAGGTGGGGCCAGTTGCGCAGGATGGTGGACATGCGAATTCCTTTTAAGAACACGACCGATTATAGCGACCTGCAACCACGGCCCTGCAGGTTCCGCTATCTGCTTTTGGCAACAAAAAAGGCCGCCCGGGGGCGGCCTTCCTTGCGGAACGGACTGTCAGGCGGCCACTTCCACCGGCTTGCCCAGGAAGCGGTCGTAGAGGCTGGCCAACGCCAGGGCAGCGACAGCAGGCAGCAGCCAGGCAAGGCCCTGCTCCGACAGCGGCAGATGGGACAGCCACTGCGGCATCCAGCCGGCCAGTTCGGCGCCCTTGAGCGCGTCAATCAGGCCGAACAGCAGCGATACCAGCATCACCGGTGCCACCACGCGACCCGGCGAGTGCCAAAGGCCCCAGCAGAAGCTGAGCGCTACGAGCACGATGCACGGCGGATAGATCGCGGTGAGCACCGGCACTGAAACCTGGATCAATTTGGTCAGGCCGAGGTTCGACACCAGCAGGCTGAAGACGGCCAGGATGATCACCAGGCTGCGGTAGGAAAGCGGCAGGAGGCGGCTGAAGTATTCCGCGCAAGCGCAGGTCAGACCGACTGCCGTTACCAGGCACGCCAGGGAAATCAGCAGCGCAAGGAAGGTGCTGCCGAGGTTGCCGAAGGTGTGCTGCACATACGCATGCAACACCGCTGCGCCATTGGCGGCCTCACCGGCGATGCCGTGGCTGTTGGCGCCCAGGCGGAACAGGCTGATGTAGACCAGCGCCAGGCCGACACCGGCGATCAGGCCGGCGATGACGGCATAACGGGTGATCAGGCGCGGTGATTCGACGCCACGGGAGCGAATAGCATTGACGATGACGATGCCGAATACCAGGGCGCCGAGGGTATCCATGGTCAGGTAGCCATTGATGAAGCCCTGGGAGAACGGTGCGGCCTGGTAGGCCGGAGTGGCATCGCCGATTTCACCCATCGGCAGCATGAAGGCGGCAATACCGAGGATCGCCAGGGCGACGATCTTCATCGGCGCAAGCACGCGACCCACGGTGTCCAGCAGGCGACCCGGATAGAGGGAAACCGCAAGGACCACCAGGAAATACACCAGGCTGTAGGCGAACAGGGCCACCGGCGTATCGCCAGTGAGGGGCGCCAGGCCCACTTCGAAGGAAACGGTCGCGGTACGGGGCGTCGCGAACAACGGACCCACCGAGAGGTAGCAGACAGCCGCCAGCAGAACGCCGGCCGTCCTGCCGATGGGACTGCTGAGGGAATCCATGGCACCGCCGACCTTGGCCAGTGCGATCACGGTCACGACCGGAAGCCCGACCGCGGTGATCAGGAAGCCCAGAGCCGCCATCCAGACATGGGGTCCGGACTGCAAGCCGACGATGGGCGGGAAGATGATATTGCCGGCCCCGACGAACAGGGCAAATGTCATAAAGCCAAGCGCCAGGATGTCCTGGCCTTTCAAGGATTTCATTGGGGAATTACCACATCGCTGAAACAGGGTTTACCGAAGGGGTTTCCCGATTGGGTCGGGGGAAACGTCATCCATCCGTTTGGGATTGATCGCTAGTGCCCGACCTTCGCCCTTGTGGGGCATGGTGAGCGGCATGGTTGCAACCCTACCGATTTTACCGGGGGAAGCGCCTGACGTGGATCAGGCTGTCGGAGTAGCAACCGTTTCTGTCGCTTGTCCGACAGGCGGTTGCACATTTAGCAGAAAAGGTTGCACCTATAACGACAAAGGCCACCCGAAGGTGGCCTTTGTTGGGTAATCAAGTCGCCTTAGGCTTTCTTGACTTCCCAGCCGGTCAGCTCGGCCAGGGCCTTGCCGATGTCGGCCAGGGAACGCACGGTTTTCACACCAGCGTCCTGCAGGGCGGCGAACTTCTCGTCCGCGGTGCCCTTGCCACCAGAGATGATGGCGCCTGCGTGGCCCATGCGCTTGCCGGGCGGTGCAGTTACACCAGCGATGTAGGACACCACCGGCTTGGTCACGTTGGCCTTGATGAAGGCAGCAGCTTCTTCTTCAGCGGAACCGCCGATTTCGCCGATCATGACGATGGCTTCGGTCTGCGGGTCTTCCTGGAACAGCTTCAGGATGTCGATGAAGTTGGAGCCCGGGATCGGGTCACCGCCGATGCCCACGCAGGTGGACTGGCCGAAGCCGGCGTCGGTGGTCTGCTTCACGGCTTCATAGGTCAGGGTGCCGGAACGCGACACGATGCCTACTTTGCCCGGCAGATGGATGTGACCCGGCATGATGCCGATCTTGCACTCGCCGGGAGTGATCACGCCCGGGCAGTTCGGGCCGATCAGGCGTACGCCCAGCTCGTCACACTTGACCTTGGCGTCCAGCATGTCGAGGGTCGGGATGCCTTCGGTGATGCAAACGATCAGCTTGATGCCGCCGTTGGCCGCTTCCAGGATGGAGTCCTTGCAGAAGGGGGCCGGAACGTAGATGACCGAAGCTTCGGCGCCGGTGGCTTCAACGGCTTCCTTGACGGTATTGAACACCGGCAGGCCCAGGTGAGTGGTGCCGCCCTTGCCGGGGGTCACGCCGCCAACCATCTTGGTGCCGTAGGCGATGGCTTGTTCGGAGTGGAAGGTACCCTGGCTACCGGTGAAACCCTGGCAGATGACTTTGGTGTCTTTGTTGATCAGGACGCTCATTACTTGCCCTCCGCCGCGGCCTTGACGACTTGCTGTGCAGCGTCGGTCAGGCTGGTCGCCGCGATGATGTTCAGACCGCTCTCGGCCAGTACCTTGGCACCGAGGTCAGCGTTGTTGCCTTCCAGACGAACCACGACCGGAACCTTCACGCCTACTTCCTTCACGGCGCCGATGATGCCTTCGGCGATCATGTCGCAGCGGACGATACCGCCGAAGATGTTCACCAGAACGGCTTGCACGTTGCTGTCGGAGAGGATGATCTTGAACGCTTCGGTCACGCGCTCCTTGGTTGCACCGCCGCCAACGTCGAGGAAGTTGGCCGGCTTGCCGCCGTGGAGGTTGACGATGTCCATGGTACCCATGGCCAGGCCGGCACCGTTGACCATGCAGCCAATGTTGCCTTCCAGGGCCACGTAGTTCAGTTCCCACTTCTGCGCATGGGCTTCACGAGCGTCGTCCTGCGACGGGTCGTGCATGGCGCGCAGCTTGGGCTGACGGTACATGGCGTTGCTGTCGATGTTGATCTTGGCGTCCAGGCAGTGCAGGTTGCCGTCTGCCTTGATGACCAGCGGGTTCACTTCCAGCAGGGCCAGGTCGTAGTCCTGGAACAGCTTGGCCAGGCCAACGAAGATGTGGGTGAACTGCTTGATCTGGTCACCTTCCAGGCCCAGCTGGAAAGCCAGCTCGCGGCCCTGGTACGGCTGAGCGCCGACCAGCGGGTCGACGGTGGCCTTGAGGATCTTCTCGGGGGTCTCGTGAGCTACTTTCTCGATGTCCACGCCACCTTCGGTGGAAGCCATGAACACGATACGGCGGCTGGAACGATCTACCACGGCGCCCAGGTACAGTTCCTTGGCGATGTCGGTGCAGGATTCAACCAGGATTTTGCTGACCGGCTGACCATTGGCGTCAGTCTGATAGGTCACCAGGCGCTTGCCCAGCCAGTTGGCGGCGAAGGCCTTGGCATCTTCCTTGCTCTTGACCAGCTTCACGCCGCCCGCTTTACCGCGGCCGCCAGCGTGGACCTGAGCTTTGACAACCCATTCGCTGCCACCGATTTTTTCGCAGGCTTCTGCGGCTTCTTCCGGGGTGTCTACGGCAAAGCCCTTGGATACGGGCAGGCCGTATTCAGCGAACAGCTGCTTACCCTGATACTCGTGGAGATTCATGCTTGTCTACCGTCTTCGTTTAGGTATTGCGCATTCGGCGCTGCATTCGTGGTGCCGCGCCACCTGTGACTGCAGTTGAAGGCAGTCCGGCGGGCTTTCCGCGGTGAGCCCCAGGGGGCTCACGGCACGGGCAGTCCGCCGTGGTTCTTCTTTGCTCTTAGCGCTTCTTGCGGTTGGCGATGTGGATGGCGTGGCCATTCACAGCAAGGGCCGCTTCATGCAGCGCTTCGGACAGGGTCGGGTGCGAGAAGACCATCATGCCCAGGTCTTCGGCACTGGTGCCGAATTCCATGCCGATGGCACCCTGCTGGACCAGTTCGGCAGCGCTTGGGCCAATTACATGAACGCCCAGTACGCGGTCGGTCTTGGCATCGGCAATGACCTTGACGAAACCGGCAGTGTCGTTGGCAGCCATGGCACGGCCGCTGGCGGCGAACGGGAAGGTGCCGACGTTGACTTCAACGCCTTCGGCCTTCAGGGTCTGCTCGGTTTTGCCGACCCACGCGATTTCCGGGTGGGTATAGATGACCGACGGAATCAGGTCGTAGTTCATCTGGGCTTTGTGGCCGGCGATGCGCTCGGCGACCATGATGCCCTCTTCCGAAGCCTTGTGGGCCAGCATCGCGCCACGTACCACGTCGCCAATGGCGAACACGCCGGGAACGCTGGTCGCGCAATGGTCATCAACGAAGATGAAGCCGCGCTCGTCCAGGGTCACGCCGCTGTCAGCGGCCAGCAGGTCAGTGGTTACCGGGCGACGGCCCACGGCCACGATCAGCTTGTCGAAGGTTTCCTTCTGCTCGCCGTTGGCGTCGGTGAAGCTGACGGTAACCTGCTTCTTCTTCACTTCGGAGCCGGTCACGCGGGCGCCCAGACGAATCTTCAGACCCTGCTTGGTCAGGACCTTCATGGCTTCCTTGGAAACCTGCTCGTCGGCGGCCGGGAGGAACTTGTCCAGGGCTTCCAGCACGGTGACTTCCGCGCCCAGGCGGGCCCAGACGGAACCCAGCTCGAGGCCGATCACGCCAGCGCCGATAACGCCCAGCTTCTTCGGCACGGCCTGGAAGTCCAGGGCGCCGGTGGAGTCGACGATCACGTCCTGGTCAACCGGGGCCGGCGGGATGTCCACGGGCTTGGAGCCGGAAGCGAGGATCACGTTCACAGCTTCGACGACCTGAACCTTGCCGTCGGAACCGGTGACTTCAACCTGCTTGTTGGCCAGCAGCTTGCCGTGGCCTTCCAGCAGGGTCACACCGTTGGCCTTGAACAGGGTGGCAACGCCGCCGGTCAGGTTCTTCACGATCGTGTTCTTGCGACCAACCATGGCAGGCACGTCGATGGTGACGCCCTTGGTTTCGATGCCATGGATTTTGAAGCCCTCGTGGGCCTCATGGTACTTGTAGGAGCTGTCCAGCAGCGCCTTCGACGGAATGCAGCCGACGTTCAGGCAGGTGCCGCCCAGAGCGGTCTTGCCTTCCTTGTCCTGGTACTTCTCGATGCAGGCGGTTTTCAGGCCGAGCTGAGCTGCCTTGATAGCGGCAACGTAGCCGCCGGGGCCCGCACCAATCACTACCACGTCGAATTTCTGGGTCATAACTCATTCCTTCTCGTATGAAACCGGACGGCCCCTGTAAGGGGGGCCGCCGTAAAGAGAGACTGCCGATCAGATGTCCAGCAGCAGACGAGCCGGGTCTTCCAGCAGGTTCTTGATGGTCACCAGGAAGCTCACAGCTTCCTTGCCATCGATCAGGCGGTGGTCGTAGGACAGAGCCAGGTACATCATCGGGCGGATAACGACCTGACCGTTGATGGCCATCGGGCGCTGGATGATGTTGTGCATGCCGAGAATGGCGGCCTGCGGCGGGTTGACGATCGGGGTCGACATCATCGAGCCGAAGGTGCCGCCGTTGGTGATGGTGAAGGTGCCACCAGTCATCTCGTCGATGGACAGCTTGCCTTCACGGGCCTTCTTGCCGAAGGTCGCAATGCCGCTCTCGACTTCAGCCAGGCTCATCAGCTCAGCGTTGCGCAGAACCGGAACCACCAGACCACGGTCGCTGGAAACGGCTACGCCGATGTCCTGGTAGCCGTGGTACACGATGTCGTTGCCGTCGATGGAAGCGTTGACAGCCGGGAAGCGCTTCAGCGCCTCGACGGAAGCCTTGACGAAGAAGGACATGAAGCCCAGGCGTACGCCGTTGTGGGTCTTCTCGAACAGGTCCTTGTACTTCGAACGCAGCGCCATGACTTCAGTCATGTCGACTTCGTTGAAGGTAGTCAGCATGGCCATGGTGGACTGGGCTTCGACCAGGCGCTCGGCAACCTTGGCACGCAGGCGGGTCATCGGTACGCGCTTCTCGACGCGATCGCCAGCGGCGAAGACCGGAGCCTCGGCAGCCGGGGCAGCGGGCTTGGCTGCCGGAGCAGCCGGAGCGGATTTCTTCGCTTCGACGGCGGCAACCACGTCTTCCTTGGTCACGCGACCGCCTTTGCCAGTGCCGGCGATGCTGTTCGGATCGATGCCGTTCTCTTCGGCCAGCTTGCGGGCAGCCGGGGAGAGGATGGCGTCGTCAGCAGCGGCCGGAGCGGCAGCCTGGGCAGCGGGAGCGGCGGCCGGAGCAGCAGCAGCAGCCGGAGCGGCAGCAGCTGCGCCAGCATTCAGTTTGCCGAGCAGTTCGCCGCTGAGGACGGTGTCGCCCTCGTTCTTGACGATTTCAGCCAGGACGCCGTCGGCTTCCGCCAGGACTTCCATGACCACTTTGTCAGTTTCGATGTCGACGATCAGCTCATCGCGCTTGACCGCATCGCCCGGCTTCTTGTGCCAGGTAGCCACGGTGCCGTCGGCAACCGATTCCGGGAAAGTGGGGGCTTTGATCTCGATAGCCATTATTCAGGGTTCCTATCTAATTCGGTTTCTTCTGCGCGAAGGCGTTAAACAGTAAAGGCGTCTTGCAGCAGTTTTTCCTGCTGCTCAGCGTGCATGGAGGCGTAGCCGCAAGCCGGAGCTGCAGAGCCTTCACGACCGGCGTACTCGAGGAACAGCCCTTTCTTGTGGGCGGCCGCGACGCGACGCATGTGGTGCTGGCTGCAGTACCAGGCGCCCTGGTTCATCGGCTCTTCCTGGCACCAGACGATGTGCTTGAGGTTCTTGTACGAAGCCAGAACCTCGGCCAGGTCGTCCTCGGGGAACGGGTACAGCTGCTCGATACGCACGATGGCGATATCTTCGCGGCCTTCGGCACGACGCTTCTCCAGCAGGTCGTAGTAGACCTTGCCGCTGCACAGGATCATGCGGTCGACCTTCTTCGGCTCGATCGCATCGATCTCGCCAATGACGGTCTGGAAGGAGCCTTCGGCCAGATCTTCCAGGGTCGAGATGGCCAGCTTGTGACGCAGCAGCGACTTCGGAGTCAGGGCTACCAGCGGCTTGCGCAGCGGGCGGATCACCTGACGACGCAGCATGTGGTAGACCTGCGCCGGGGTGGTCGGTACGCAAACCTGGATGTTGTGCTCGGCGCACAGCTGCAGGTAGCGCTCCAGACGTGCGGAGGAGTGCTCCGGACCCTGGCCTTCGTAGCCATGCGGCAGCAGCATGGTCAGGCCGCACAGGCGACCCCACTTGTGCTCGCCACTGGTGATGAACTGGTCAACCACGACCTGGGCACCGTTGGCGAAGTCACCGAACTGGGCTTCCCAAATCACCAGCGCGTTCGGCGTGGTGGTGGAGTAGCCGTATTCGAATGCCAGCACGGCCTCTTCCGACAGGTAGGAGTCGTACAGATCGAACTTCGGCTGGTCAGCGAACAGGTGCTGCAGCGGCAGGTGGGTGCTGGCGTCCTTCTGGCTGTGCAGCGCCGCGTGGCGGTGCGAGAAGGTGCCACGGCCCACGTCCTGGCCGGTGATACGTACCGGGTGGCCTTCGAACAGCAAGGTGGCGTAGGCCATGGTCTCGGCGTAGCCCCAGTTGATCGGCATCGCACCGGCGCCCATCTTCTGGCGGTCTTCGAGGATCTTGGCGACCTGACGCTGAACCACGAAGCCTTCCGGGAATTCCAGCAGCTTGCTGGAGAGTTCCTGCAGGGTCTTCAGATCGAAGCGGGTGTCGTGACGCGCGGTCCAGGCATGGCCCAGGTACGGACGCCAATCAACGAAGAGCTCCTTGTTGGGCTCCTTGACCAGGCTTTTCACCACGTGCTGGCCGTTGTCCAGAGCGGTACGGTACTCGTCGACCTTGGCCTGGATGGCGGCGGTGTCGAGCACACGGGATGAGCTCAGGGCGTCGGCATACAGCTCACGGGTGGTGCGCTGCTTGCTGATCTGCTGGTACATCAGCGGCTGGGTACCGTTCGGCTCGTCGGCCTCGTTGTGACCGCGACGGCGGTAGCAGACCAGGTCGATGACCACGTCACGCTTGAACTGCATGCGGTAATCGACGGCCAGCTGGGTGACGAACAGCACAGCTTCCGGATCATCGCCGTTCACGTGCAGGATCGGCGCCTGGATCATCTTGGCGACGTCGGTGCAGTACTCGGTGGAGCGCGAGTCTTCCGGACGGCTGGTGGTGAAACCAACCTGGTTGTTGATCACGATGTGGATGGTGCCGCCCGTCTTGTAGCCACGGGTCTGCGACATCTGGAAGGTTTCCATCACCACGCCCTGGCCGGCGAATGCTGCGTCGCCGTGGAGGGAGATAGGCAGAACCTTGTCACCGGTCTTGTCCTGGCGACGATCCTGACGGGCACGTACGGAACCCTCGACCACCGGGGAAACGATTTCCAGGTGGGACGGGTTGAACGCCAGGGCCAGGTGGACTTCGCCGCCCGGGGTCATGACGTTGGAGGAGAAACCCTGGTGGTACTTCACGTCACCGGAGGACAGGCCTTCGGTCTTCTTGCCTTCGAACTCGTCGAACAGGTCGCGCGGGTTCTTGCCGAAGGTGTTGACCAGCACGTTCAGACGGCCACGGTGGGCCATGCCGATGACGATTTCCTTCAGGCCGTAGGAGCCGGAACGCTGGATGATCTCGTCCAGCAGCGGGATCAGGCTCTCGCCGCCCTCCAGGCCGAAACGCTTGGTGCCCGGGTACTTGGTGCCCAGGTACTTCTCCAGACCCTCGGCAGCGGTCAGTCGCTCGAGCAGGTGGCTCTGGACTTCAGGCGAGAACGCGGGACGGCCGCGCACGCTTTCCAGACGCTGCTGGAACCACTTGCGCTGCTCGGAATCGACGATGTGGGTGAACTCGGCACCGATGGTGCGGCAATACGTCTCGTTGAGGGTCTGCTGAATCTCACGCAGAGTAGCCTCTTCCTTGCCGATGTAGAGCTCACCAGTACGGAAGGTGGTATCGAGGTCGGCATCCGTCAGTCCGTAATGACGGATCGACAGGTCAGCCGGAGCCGGACGCTGCCACAGACCAAGCGGATCGAGCTTGGATGCCTGATGGCCGCGCATGCGGAAAGCCTGGATCAAGCGCAGGACTTCTACCTGCTTCTTCTCGTGCTCACTGCTTACAGCGCCAGCGGAAACCGGCTGAGCGCGGCGCTGGTTCTTGGCGAGCAGGACGAAATGATCGCGGACGGTGGAGTGCGAAACGTCGGTGGCAAGATTGCCGTCGGTCGGCAGCTTCTGGAAGTAAGTGCGCCACTCTTCGGGCACAGCGTTGGGATCGTGCAGGTAGAGCTCATAGAGCTCCTCCACATATGCAGCGTTACCACCGGATAGGTGGGCACTGTTCCACATGCGCTGCATTTCGCTTTCTTGCATGCTTTGTCACCCTCGATAAGGGGACACCATCGGCATGGACACCACTAGGGCTTAAAAGTCCTGGCACAGCGACTTCGGTAAAGCCACCAAGGATCCCGCAGATAGTCCGGGCACCAGCCCGGTTGCCCCTGCTGGTCATCTATATATTTTTCAAATAAGGAGCACGGCTTTGTGGGCTGCGCTCCTGGTTTTACTGCGGCACCAGCCAGGCCGGCGCCGCAGGTGTTACGCGTACAGCAAACGAATCAGGTACCGCTTTGCAGCAGCATGTTGCGTACGTGACCGATTGCCTTGGTGGGGTTCAGACCCTTCGGGCAGACGTTCACGCAGTTCATGATGCCGCGGCAACGGAATACGCTGAACGGGTCGTCCAGCGCAGCCAGTCGCTCTTCGGTCTTGTTGTCACGGCTGTCAGCCAGGAAGCGATAGGCTTGCAGCAGTGCAGCGGGACCGAGGAACTTGTCGGGGTTCCACCAGAAGGACGGGCAGGAGGTCGAGCAGCAAGCGCACAGGATGCACTCGTACAGACCGTCGAGCTTCTCGCGCTCTTCCGGGGATTGCAGACGCTCGATGGCCGGAGCCGGAGTATCGTTCTGCAGGAACGGTTTCACCTTCTCGTACTGCTTGTAGAAGATGCTCATATCGACGACCAGGTCACGGATGACCGGCAGGCCCGGCAGCGGGCGGATCACCAGCTTGCCGCCCTTCAGACCAGCGGCGGACAGCGGAGTGATGCACGCCAGGCCGTTCTTGCCGTTGATGTTCATGCCGTCGGAACCGCAGACGCCTTCACGGCAGGAGCGACGGTAGGAGAAACCCTCGTCCTGCTCCTTGATCAGTGCCAGCACGTCGAGGACCATCACGTCCTTGCCGTCGGTGTCGATCTGGAAGTCCTGCATGGTCGGAGCGCTGTCGCTCTCCGGGTTGTAGCGATAGACGCTGACAGTAAGAGTCTTGGACATATCGGCCACCCTTAATAAGTACGTATTTTGGGTTCGAACGCCGGAACGGTCTTCGGCGCGAAGTTGACGGCGCGCTTGGTAACGCGCTTCTCACCCGGGAAGTACAGGGTGTGGCACAGCCAGTTCTCGTCGTCGCGGTCCTCGAAGTCTTCGCGGGCGTGGGCGCCACGGGACTCTTTACGGACTTCCGCGGCGATGGCGGTGGCTTCAGCGACTTCCAGCAGGTTCTGCAGCTCCAGCGCTTCGATACGCGCGGTGTTGAAGGCCTGGGACTTGTCGTTGATCTTGACGTTGGCGATGCGCTCACGCAGTTCCGCCAGCTGGGCAATACCCTTCTGCATGTATTCGCCGGTACGGAATACACCGAAGTAGTTCTGCATGCACTGTTGCAGCTCGCGACGCAGGGGGGCGACTTCTTCGCCGCTGCTGCGCTCGTTGACGCCGGACAGACGCTTGAGGGACAGCTCCAGGTCGGTCTCGCTGGCGCCGCGCGCCTCGATACCTTCCTTGAGCGCCTTCTCCAGGTGCAGGCCAGCGGCACGACCGAACACAACCAGGTCGAGCAGGGAGTTACCGCCCAGACGGTTGGCACCGTGTACCGATACGCAAGCCACTTCGCCCACAGCGAACAGGCCTTCGACGATGGTGTCGTTGCCGTTGGCGTCCTGGGTGATGGCCTGGCCATGAATGTTGGTGGCAACGCCGCCCATCATGTAGTGGCAGGTCGGGATAACCGGGATCGGCGCGACGACCGGGTCGACGTGCGCGAAGGTCTTGGACAGTTCGCAGATGCCAGGCAGGCGGCTGTGCAGAACTTCCTCGCCCAGATGGTCGAGCTTCAGCAGTACGTGGTCCTTGTTCGGGCCCACGCCGTTGCCGGCGATCACTTCCTTCACCATGGAACGGGCGACCACGTCGCGGCCGGCCAGATCCTTGGCGTTCGGAGCGTAACGCTCCATGAAGCGCTCGCCATGGGCGTTGATCAGGTAACCACCCTCGCCGCGGCAACCTTCGGTCACCAGCACGCCGGCACCGGCGATACCGGTCGGGTGGAACTGCCACATTTCGATGTCCTGGACCGGCACACCAGCACGCAGGGCCATGCCCACGCCATCACCGGTGTTGATCAGGGCGTTGGTGGTGGAGGCGTAGATACGACCAGCACCGCCAGTGGCCAGAACCACGGCCTTGGAACGGATGTAAACGGTTTCGCCGGTTTCGATGCAGATGGCGATGATGCCAACCACGGCGCCGTCCTGGTTCTTCACCAGGTCAACCGCGTACCACTCGTTGAGGAACGAGGTGCCGCTCTTCAGGTTCGCCTGGTACAGGGTGTGCAGCAGGGCGTGACCGGTACGGTCGGCCGCGGCGCAGGTACGGGCAGCCTGGCCACCCTTGCCGAAGTCCTTGGACTGGCCACCGAACGGACGCTGATAGATGCGACCTTGCTCGGTACGGGAGAAGGGCAGGCCCATGTGTTCCAGCTCGAACACGGCTTCCGGACCTACAGAGCACATGTACTCGATAGCGTCCTGGTCACCGATGTAGTCGGAACCCTTGACGGTGTCGTACATGTGCCAGCGCCAATCGTCGTTCGGGTCGGCCGAAGCGATGGCGCAGGTGATGCCGCCCTGGGCGGAAACGGTATGGGAACGGGTCGGGAAGACCTTGGTCACCACGGCAGTCTTGTGACCACCCTGGGCCAGTTGCAGCGCAGCACGCATGCCGGCGCCGCCGCCACCTACGATGATGGCGTCGAAAGAAAGAGTACGAATGCTAGACATGGATCACACACCCCAGAGAATCTGCACGCCCCAGACGAAGAACGCGAACATCGCAATGCCGCATACCGCCTGGAACAGGAAACGCACGACAGTCGCCGCCTTGCCCAGCGCCATCGGCGTCAGGTAGTCGGTGGAGATGGTCCACATGCCGACCCAGGCGTGGACGCTCAGGGCGACCAGGGCGAGCAAGCTGAAGATGCGCATCGCGGTGTGGGAGAACAGACCATGCCACTCGGCGTAGGTCAGACCCGGATTGAACAGCAGGTAGCCCAGCAGGAACAGGAAATAAGCCGCGAGAACGACCGCAGAAACGCGCTGGGCCATCCAGTCATAAAGGCCCGAACGCGAGAAGTTCGTAACGTTGGTTACCATATCCACACCCCCAGCAGCACGATCAGCACCGCAGAAATCACGATGACGATTTTCGAGCCCAGCTTGCCGCCCTCGAGCGTCTCGCCGACGCCCGCATCCATTACCAGATGGCGCACACCGGCGACCAAGTGGTAAAGCAGTGCGGACAGGAGGCCCCAAACCACCAGCTTGGCCAGCGGACTGGTCAGGCACGCCTTGACCTGCTCGAAGCCTTCCTCGGAGCTCAGCGACTTGTCGAGTGCGAACAGCAGCACGGCAATGCCGAAGAAGAGGATGACGCCAGAGATACGATGCAGGATGGACGTGTAAGCAGTGATGGGGAGTTTGATGGTCCTGAGATCTAGGTTTACAGGTCGTTGGCTATTCACGGCTTTTTTTTCACACTGAGGCCCCTAACAAACAGGGCAAGTTGTCGGGAAGTGCACTGATCAGGTACCCCTCACCAAAGGGAGTGCCGACCACCAGAAATATGGGCGCAGGGCCCCTGGCGATCGGGCGCTGAGTATAGACAGTTAGCTGACTAATGACAATGCAAACGCCTGCCCCTAACGGCGGATTGCACTGCCTATATAAAAGGCGTAAATAGCCCCACCTTTTGCACCGAAAAACCCACGCAAACCCCAGTGGCACATGGGTTTCTTCAAATTGACATTCGAATTTATACCTCTATAGTGTCCCGGGCCCTGCGTGGGGGGCTGTCTGATGATTTCAAGCATAACTAGGAGGCCGCTATGGCTGACAAAAAAGCGCAGTTGATCATCGAGGGCGCAGCCCCCGTAGAGCTGCCCGTTCTGTCCGGAACCATGGGACCCGATGTAGTCGATGTGCGGGGCCTGACCTCCACGGGCTGCTTCACCTTTGATCCTGGCTTTATGTCGACCGCCTCTTGCGAGTCGAAGATCACCTACATCGACGGCGACAAGGGCGTATTGCTGCACCGCGGCTACCCGATCGAGCAGCTGGCAGAGAAATCCGACTATCTGGAGACCTGCTACCTGCTGCTGAACGGCGAGCTGCCGAACGCGGAAGAGAAAGCCAAATTCGTTGGCACCATCAAGAACCACACCATGGTTCATGAGCAGCTGAAGAGCTTCTTCAACGGTTTCCGCCGCGACGCTCACCCGATGGCGATCATGTGTGGCGTGGTCGGTGCCCTCTCCGCCTTCTACCACGACTCCCTGGACATCAATAACCCGCAGCACCGCGAAGTTTCGGCGATGCGCCTGGTCGCCAAGATGCCGACCATTGCGGCGATGGCCTACAAGTACTCCATGGGCCAGCCCATGATGTACCCGCGTAACGACCTGAATTACGCGGAAAACTTCCTGCACATGATGTTCAACACCCCGGCCGAGATCAAACCGATCAGCCCGGTGCTGGCCCGCGCCATGGACCGCATCTTCATACTGCATGCGGACCACGAACAGAACGCCTCCACTTCGACCGTTCGCCTGGCTGGCTCCTCTGGCGCCAACCCCTTCGCCTGTATCGCAGCCGGCATCGCAGCTCTCTGGGGCCCGGCCCACGGCGGCGCGAACGAAGCCGTGCTGAGCATGCTGGACGAGATCGGCGATGTTTCGAACATCGACAAGTTCATCGCCAAGGCGAAGGACAAGAACGATCCGTTCAAGCTGATGGGCTTCGGCCACCGCGTCTACAAGAACTTCGACCCGCGCGCCAAGGTCATGAAGCAGACCTGCGACGAGGTACTGGCCGAGCTGGGTATCAACGACCCGCAGCTGGAGCTGGCGATGAAGCTCGACGAGATCGCGCGTAACGATCCTTACTTCAAGGAGCGCAACCTCTACCCGAACGTAGACTTCTACTCGGGCATCATCCTGAAGGCCATTGGCATTCCGACCAGCATGTTCACCGTGATCTTCGCCCTGGCTCGTACCGTCGGCTGGATCTCGCACTGGAAGGAAATGCTCTCCAGCCCGTACAAGATTGGCCGTCCGCGCCAGCTGTACACCGGCTACGAGCAGCGTGACTTCGTCTCGCTGGACGGCCGCAAGTAAGGTTGACCGCAACATGAAAAAGGCTGCCGATCGGCAGCCTTTTTTATTTCGACTTCGTCTAGCCTTTCAGCGTTTTTCCGCCCGCTGGCGCATCGCCTTGAGGGTATTGAACGGCGCATCGACCACAAAGCTGTTGGCCAACCAGGAAGGTACGCTGCCACCCGGCTCGGTATGCACCTGATAGGTCACCTCCACCTCCCCCGCCGTTTTCGGCACCAGCTTCCAGAAGCCTTCAACCTGGCTCACCCGGACATAGCCCTCTGTCTCAGGCAGGTACTTGGGCACCCCCTCCAGCAACCGCGTGACACTACCATCCGCCCCCAGCTCCGAAGTGACGTGGATGACCGAATCCCGCGGCGTGACTGGCCAGGGCGTATTGAAGCGGGTGTAGGTCCAGCTCTGCGCACCGTCGCTCTTGAGCAGCTTCTGCTCCTTGCACTCGTGGATCCAGGCGCAGGACCCGGAGACGTCCTCCTGCAATGCACGCAAGGTGGCGATATCCGTCTTCATGATGGCGACACCGCGATAGGCCTTGTACCTGGAGCCAGGCACTTCGCTCAGGAAAACCTTGATGCCATCCTCGTCCTTGGCCAGTTTCCAGTCGTCGGCATGCGCGCCGGACACCGCGAGAAGTCCCAGGGCGCAGAACGCCACAGCCTTGAATCTCATGATCTCTCCTTGCTCAGGCCGGCGATGGTCCGGCCGAATGATTAAGCGGCCGAGGTTGCCTGTTCCAGCCAAGCGAGCAGGCGAATCGCCTCATCGCGACTATCACCGCAGACTTCCGGGTCCGCATCGAAGGCACTACAGACAGCAGGGCGGCGCGGATCGCCGAACAACTGGCAGAGATTCTCTACGGACAGATGCAGGCAACGCTCACCCGCTGGCTTTCCAGAAGGCATGCCGGGTATCGGAGAGCTGATGGATGGTGCAATGCAGCAGGCACCGCAACCTGGGCGACAGAGCATGGCGAACGACCTCGGATGACAGGAGTGCTCGGGCGAAAGCGCATTCTACTTGGGCACTGTCGGCGTGGACATTACCCCAACCGCTGACGCCTGGTGCGCGCGCAGCTCTTGTGGACTTTCACCCTTGTAGATCCGCGCCGCCAGACGACCCTCATGTACTTCAAGCCCTATGCGATGGGGATCTCGCAGGTCGAACACCTGATAGACCGTCGATTGGCTATGAAAAGCCCGCATGCCGGATGTCAGATAAAAGGCCTGGGTCGCAGCGATGCTTCGCCCCCCCTGCCCCGCAGCCGAAGCGTCGCCCAGCGCAACCATCACGCGTCGACCCGACATGTCGTAGGCACCGGAAAGCTCGCCAAACCCGTAGACGCGTTCTCCTGCGTCCCGTCGCCAGCGGAGATAAAGCCGGTCCAGCTCCGAATCACCCAGCGCCACAGTCAGCAGCACCCCTCGCTCGCCGTCGTCTTCGAAGGACAGGACATAACCACTCAGGCGGCCGTCGGCACAGCGCAGATGCCCCTTCAACAGCAGCCTGGCCCCGAGGCGCTCGATCGACTCCAGGCTCTGGTCGCGACACAGCAACTTGCGCTCCGACAGCAGCGGCAACGGATTCGGGCGCCCTACGCCCGCAGCAAGAAAGCCGCCCTCGGCGGACCAGAGGATTTTTTCCGGCCGGTTTTGCGCGTAGACGCCGAATGCCGTGCCCCGCCAGGAAAGCCGGTAGCGCCCGAAATCGAAGTCACGCGCCACGGTGAAGGCCGGCGGCAGATGCAGCTCCGCGACAACCGGCTGCGTGCGGCTGGCGTCGGCGCCACGCAGAAGTGCAATTGCCGCCGCAAGCAGCAACAGTGCGACAAATCCCAATCCACGCCAGTGCCCCATGGCCGGCCCCTTTCCTTGAAAATCAGCACCCATTAGGCTTGCAGGCCTCCAACGACACAGAGCCCAAGATCATGCCGGTATGGATGCAGACCGCAGCCCTGCTCACCCTGTCCAACGTCTTCATGACCTTCGCCTGGTACGGCCATTTGAAGACGCTCAATACCAAGCCCTGGATAATTGCAGCCCTGATCAGCTGGGGAATTGCGTTGTTCGAGTACCTCATCATGGTGCCGGCCAACCGCATCGGCTACACCGAGCTCTCGGTCGGCCAGCTGAAGATCATGCAGGAAGTGATCACCCTGGCGATCTTCGTGCCATTCAGCGTGCTCTACATGCAGCAGCCGCTGAAGCTGGACTATCTGTGGGCGGGAGTATGCCTACTAGGCGCCGTCTACTTCATTTTCCGCAGCTAGGCGCCCTGATCGTCGACCAGACGTTGTTGGAAATCGGCTCGAAATGCTCATTGACAGTCGTCAACTCCGCTTTCTCCCCGATTTCCGCCTAGCCTGGACTTAGCTCAGGACGCCTGCCTCACTCGCTACGCCGGCTTTTTCAGCCGCGCGATCAGGCTGGACGTATCCCAACGCCCGCCGCCCATGGCCTGGACCTCAGCGTAGAACTGGTCGACCAATGCAGTAACCGGCAGCTGCGCGCCGTTATGCGCGGCTTCATCGAGGATGATGGACAGGTCCTTGCGCATCCAGTCCACGGCAAACCCGAAATCGAAATTGCCGTCCAGCATGGTCTGATGGCGGTGCTCCTGTTGCCAGGACTGCGCCGCTCCCTTGCTGATCACCTCCATGGCGCCCTGCGCGTCCAGCCCGGCGCACTGGGCGAAGTGCAGCGCCTCGGCGAGCCCTTGCAGCAGGCCGCCGACACAGATCTGGTTGACCATCTTGGTCAGTTGCCCGCTGCCAACGGGGCCCATGCGTCGAATCATCTTGGCGTAGCTGTCGATCACCGGTTCGGCTCGGTCATAGAACGCCTGCTCGCCACCCACCATCACCGACAACATGCCAGCCTCGGCACCGGCCTGACCGCCGGAAACCGGGGCATCGAGGAAGCCCAGCTCGCGCTCGGCGGCCAGGGTCGCCATTTCGCGTGCCACATCTGCCGACGCGGTGGTGTGGTCCACCAGGATCGAACCGGGCGCCATGCCTGCGAAAGCGCCATCCGCACCGAGCAGGACAGCGCGCAGATCTTCGTCATTACCGACGCAGACCATCACGAACTCCGCACCTTCTGCCGCCTCGCGCGGCGTGGCGAAGGCATCGCCGCCGAATTCATCGCACCACAGCTCGGTTTTGCCCGGCGAGCGATTGTAGACCCGCACCGAATGCCCTTCGCAGGCCAGGTGCCCGGCCATGTTGAAACCCATGACCCCCAAACCGATGAACGCTACTTCAGCCATTGTTCTTCTCCTTCGTCGACCTGCGGAAAAGCCTAACACGCAGTTTGCCGGCCCGCGAAAGCGCCACCATACTCGCTGCAGGCTGGCCCCGGCCGCCCCTTGCCAAGGAGAACCCCATGCCGCATTGGCTGGTAATCGATCTGGAAGCCACCACCGAAGAAGGTGGATGGCCCCTGGAAGAAATGGAAATCATCGAGATCGGTGCGACCGTCGTCCGCGCCGACGGACATGAGGTCGACCATTTTCAGCGTTTCGTTCGACCGGCACGCCGCCCCTGCCTGACCGGATTCTGTCGCCAGCTCACTCACATCAGCCAGGCCGACGTGGACGGCGCCGCAAGCCTTCCGCAGGTCTGGGAGACTTTCGAGCGCTGGCTTGGCCATCACCGCCCGCGCCTGGTGGGCTGGGTCAGCTGGGGCGACTATGACCGTCGCCAACTGGAGAAGGAATGGCAACTGCATGGACTGGACAGCCTGCTCGCCGCAGTACCCCACCTGAATCTGAAGCAGCGCTTTGCCGAAGCGCGCCAACTCAAGCGCGTGGTGGGTCTGCACACGGCCCTGCAACTGGCTGGGCTGCACTTCCAGGGCCAGCAGCATCGCGCCCTCGAAGACGCTCGCAACACCGCGCGCCTGCTCCCGCTCGTGCTGCCTGCCTGAATGCACCCGACCTAGTGACGCTGAAACCCTCGTTGGGCATACTGTCGGGCCCTTTCAGACCCCATCCAGGAGCCCAGCATGTTCAAGGTCAACGAATACTTCGACGGCACCGTCAAATCCATCGCCTTCGGCATGACCGAAGGCCCGGCCACCATCGGCGTGATGGCCGCCGGTGAGTACGAGTTCGGCACCAGCCAGCTGGAAGTGATGCATGTCATCGCCGGCGCACTGACCGTGAAACTGCCGGGTAGCGACACCTGGGAAACCTTCGCTGCCGGCAGCCAGTTCACCGTACCGGCCAACAGCAAATTCCAGCTGAAAGTGGCCCAGGACACCGCCTATCTCTGCGAGTACCGCTAAGGCGAAGCCTCGCTCCCGAGGCTCGAAAAAAAAACCGGCCAACTGGCCGGTTTTTTTCATTCAAGGCTGGAGAACCTCATATCAGGTTCGGCTCCATCTCCAGTGCGACACCAAACTTGGTCGCCACATCCGCCTGGATGCGCTGAGCCAGCCCATGAAGCTGATGACCGGTGGCGGCGCCGTAGTTCACCAGCACCAGCGCCTGAAGTCGATGCACGCCGGCATCGCCTTCGCGGAACCCCTTCCAGCCAGCCCGTTCAATCAGCCAGCCAGCGGCCAGCTTCACCTGCCCATCGCCCTGCGGATAGGTCACAAGGTCCGGATATTCGCCCCGCAGGCGCTGGGCCAAGTCGGCACTGACCAGCGGATTCTTGAAGAAGCTGCCGGCATTCCCCAGCACGGCGGGATCAGGCAGTTTCTCGCTGCGAATGGCGCAGATGGCGCGACTGACATCACTGGGGGACGGCGCGTTGATGCCTTCGTCTTGCAGGCGCTGACGCACCGGGCCGTATTCCAGATGCAGCGAGGGCGCGCGACTGAGCTTGAAACGGACACGCAGGATCAACCAACGTCCCGCCTCGCGCTTGAACAGGCTGTCGCGATAGGCGAACTGACATTCATCCAGGCGGAACTCTCGCAACGCGCCGGTTTGCCGATCCAGGGCGGTCAGACCCGCGAACACGTCTTTCAGCTCGACGCCATAGGCACCGATGTTCTGCATGGGAGCAGCGCCCACCGTACCGGGAATCAGACTGAGATTTTCCAGCCCTCCCAGACCTTGCTCCAGGGTCCAGAGGACCAGCGGGTGCCAAGGTTCGCCCGCCTCGGCCTCCAGCAGCACCGTCGAGCCGTCATCCATCAGCAGGCGAATGCCTCGACTGGCCATGCGCAGCACCAGCGCTTCCACATCACGAGTCAGCAACAGATTGCTGCCACCACCGATCACCAGCAGTGGCAGGCCGCGACGAGCGGCCAGATCGATAGCCTCACGCACTTCGGCATCGTCGTGCGCCTCGACGAAGAGCCGGGCTTTCACATCGACGCCAAAGGTGTTGTAGGGCTTAAGGGACAGATTTTCGTGCAGGACCAGGCTCACAGGCGCCCCTTGATTTCAACGATCAGCGCCTCACAGGCCCGCTCTACCAGGTCAAGCACCTGCTCGAAGCCCTCTGCCCCTCCGTAGTAAGGGTCCGGTACCTCATCCAGTTCCAGCTGGTAGCGGCGCAGGAACAGGTCCAACTCGCTGGCGGAATCGCCGGGACGCAGGCGGCGCAGATTGGCGAGGTTGTTCTCGTCCATGGCCAGGATCAGATCGAAGTCAGCGAAATCTTCCCGGGCAACCTGGCGTGCACGCTGCTGCGAAAGATCGTAGCCACGGCGCTGTGCGGCAATGCGGGTACGAGCGTCCGGCGCCTTGCCCACATGCCAGTCGCCGGTGCCAGCGGAGTCCACCTGCACGCGCTCGGCGAGCCCGGCCTCACGCAGCTTGTGGCGCAGCACGCCTTCAGCGGTGGGCGATCGGCAGATATTACCGAGGCAGACGAAGAGGACGCGCATCAGGCCCCCAGCAAGCGCCGAACGCGCTCGAGGTCTTCCGGCGTGTCGACGCCGGCGGGAGGCGCTTCCAGGGCATCAGCGACGTGGATGCGCACGCCGTGCCAGAGCGCCCGGAGCTGCTCCAGGCACTCTGTGTTCTCGAGCCAGCACGGGCCCCAGGCGACGAAGTCGTGGAGAAAGCCCGCACGGTAGGCATAGATGCCGATATGGCGGCGATACGGCACCCCGGCCGGCAGTTGGTCGCGGCTGGTCGCGAAGGAATCTCGGGCCCAGGGCAAAGGCGCGCGGCTGAAAGTCAGCGCCAGACCGTTGAGGTCGGCGGACACCTTCACGACGTTGGGATTGAACAGCGCCTGCACATCCTGGATCGGCTCGGCCAGGGTTGCGATGCCGGCTTCCGCATGGGCGGCCAGGTTGGCAGCCACCTGGTCGATGATGGCCGGCGGAATCAGCGGCTCGTCACCTTGTACGTTCACCACGATGGCATCGTTGGCCAGGCCCAACTTGCTCGCCACTTCGGCCAGGCGATCGGTGCCGGAATTGTGGTCCGCACGGGTCAGCAGTACGTCAGCACCGAAGGCCTGGCAGGCTTCGACGATGCGCGCGTCGTCAGTGGCTACCACCACACGCTGCGCCGCGCTGCGTCGGGCTTGCTCCCAGACGTGCTGGATCATCGGCTTGCCGGCGATGTCCTGCAGCGGTTTCCCTGGCAGGCGTGTCGAGGCGAAGCGCGCGGGAATGACGACGGTGAAGGCCTGGGTCATTTGTCCAGACGCTCATCGACATTGAGGGTGCGGGCCTCGCCTTCCAGCATCACCGGGATGCCGTCGCGAACCGGGAAGGCCAGGGCGTCGGCCTTGCAGATGAGCTCGCTCTTGTCATCGGCCAGCTTCAGCGGGCCCTTGCACAGGGGGCAGGCGAGGATATCGAGGAGTTTCGGGTCCATGAGTGAATCCTTGAGATGGCAGCCCGAGGGCTACCTGGGTTAGAAGCGTTTCGGCAGCAAGCGGGCCAGTTGTTCGTCGAACCAGGCAATGAAGGCTGGAGACGGATCGGCATCGACCGCCAGATACCACCAGTCGGCGGCGGCGAAGGCCCGGCACTTCACCGCATCCTTCTCGGTCATCAGCAGCGGCAGCGATGGCGTGAAGGCCAGGGCTTGCGTGCTATAGACAGCATGATCGGCGAAGGGGTGCGGGATCGGGCGCCAGTTTAGCGCCTCCAGGGTCCTGAAGAAACGCTGCGGGTTGCCGATGCCGGCCACCGCATGCACTGCCTGCCCAGACGGGAAATGGTCCAGGCCGACGCGCTGGCCAGTCTTCAGATTGACCAGTTCGCCCGGCTGCAGTTTGAAGGAGAAGCCTTCGGCGGAATCGGCCTCGGCGCCATTGCGCAGTACCGCATCCACCGATTCCAGACGCTCGGGCGGCTCGCGCAGGGGCCCCGCGGGAAGGCAACGTCGATTGCCGAGCCCACGGGCTGCGTCAATCAGCACCAGCTCCAGATCGCGCGCCAGGCGGTAGTGCTGAAGGCCATCGTCGCTGAGGATCAGGTCCAGGTCTTCCTGCTCCAGCAGGGCCTGCACGGCGCGGGAACGGTCTGGGTCGATCATCAGCGGCACGCCACTGCGCTGGACGATCAGCAGCGGTTCGTCGCCGGCCAGCTCGGCGCCCTGCTCTGCCCGCACCCGCCAAGGCAGTTGTGGGGGCTTAGCCCCGTAGCCACGACTGACCACACCGACGCGCAATCCGCGCGCCCGGCAGTGCTCGATCAGCCAGAGGATCATCGGGGTCTTGCCGGTGCCGCCAACGGTGATGTTGCCGACGACGATCAACGGCACAGGCGGTCGGTAACTGCTGTCCTGCCCCGCCAGGTAGGCGGCACGCTTGCCGTTCGCCACCCGGCGATAGAGCCACTCCAGCGGGCTCAGCAGGCCAAGAGCGGGATGGCCCCGGTACCAGGCATCCAGCAGACGGTCGGAGAAGGCCATCAGGGCTTCTTGGCCGCGTCGGCCTCGATGGTGGTCATGCGCAACTGGCTGAAGCCCAGCTTGCCGGCGGCATCCATGGCAGTGACCACCGACTGGTGAGTGGTGCGTGCGTCAGCGGTAATGACCAGCGGCAGGCTGTTGTCGCCTTCCGATTCACGCCCCAGTGCTGCGATCAGCGTCGCCAGGTCGCTCTTTACGAGGTTCTGGCCATTGAGCGAATACTGGCCGTCCGCAGCGATGCTCAGCTCCAGTGTCTTCAGCTCGGTTTCCTGGGGCGGCGTTCCGCTCACGGCTTCGGGCAACTCGATCTTCAACTGATTGGGTTTACTGAAGGTGGTGGTCACCACGAAGAACAGCAACAGCACGAAGATCACATCGATCAACGAAGTGAGGTTGAGGAACACCTCTTCGCGGGCGACATTGCCCGCCCGGCGGCGGAACTTCACGCTTTGGCTTCCTCTGCGAAGTCGACTTCGCGATCGCCCTGGACCACTTCCACCAGCTTGATCGCTTCCTGCTCCATGGCCACAACCAGCTCGTCAACGCGACGCAGCAGGTAACGGTGGAAGAACACCGCCGGAATGGCGACGATCAGGCCCGCGGCAGTGGTCACCAGCGCCTTGGCGATACCGCCGGCCAGCACGGGCGCATTGGCCATGCCGTTCTCCATGAAGCCGCCGAAAATGTCGATCATGCCGAACACGGTACCCAGCAGGCCGAGCAACGGCGCCATGGCGGCGATGGTGCCAAGGGCGTTGAGGTAGCGCTCCAGTTCATGGATGACCCGGCTTGCGGCTTCCTCGATGCACTCCTTCATGATCTCGCGGCCATGCTTGGAGTTGGCCAGACCCGCAGCCAGCACTTCACCCAGTGGCGAAGAAGCCCGCAGCTCCTTGAGCTTCTGGCTGTTCAGCTGCTTGTCCTTGATCTGGCGCCATACCTGCCCCAGCAGATGCGGCGGCGACACGCGGCTGATACGCAAGGTCCACAGGCGCTCAGCAACGATCGCGGTGGCGGCGATGGAACACAGAATGATCGGCAGCATCATCCAGCCGCCGGCTTTGACCAACTCCCACACGGTAGGAAATCCCCTTCGGAAAAGTGGCGCCACTCTAGCATAGGGTCGGGCGTCCGCCGACCGTCGCTGTTCTCATTTTTCCCTCCAGAACACGGACTTTTCGCGCTCGCTTTCCGGCTCGACTCCGGCCCCCAGGCGCAGCATCAGATGCCCCTGCTCGGACGTGTCATGGATCTCGGCTGGCAGCGCCCGAACTCGCGAAACAACCAACGGATGGGGATGGCCGTAAGGATTCAGGTGGCCTCGGGAAATCAGCACTTTCTCTGGCGCCACAGCACGCAAAAAGGGGCCGCTGGAGGACGTCCGGCTGCCATGGTGGCCCGCCACCAGCCAGCGCGCTTCGAGTGGCTGGCCGCTGGCGACCCAGGCGGCCTCACCCCGCGTACCCAGATCGCCACTCAGCAGGAGGCGCTCACCCGCGGCCTCGACCGCCAACACGCACGAGCCGTCATTGCTGTCGCCAGTCAGCGGTGACTGCCAGATGCGGAAGCCCACGCCATCCCAGGACCACGCCTGGTCAGGCGGACAGGCTTCGGCGCCCAGCTCAGGCGGCAGCCGTTCCAGCTCGCCGGTCAGCACGCGCTCCACCGCCAAGCCCCGGCTTACGGCCAGGGCGCCACCGGCGTGATCGGAGTCCGCGTGACTGATCAGCATGAGGTCCAGCCGCGACAGCCCCAGACCACGCAACGTCGGGACTACTACGCGCTCACCGATATCGAAGTCACCCCGGCGCGGCCCCGCGTCGTAGAGCAGCGCATGTCCACGGGTGCGCACCAGCACGGAGAGCCCCTGCCCGACGTCCAGCACCCGGACCTCCGCCTGCCCCGGCGCCAGGGACTCCTGCGGCGGGTACAACATGGGCACCAGCAGCGCCAGCCCTAGCGCACGCAATGGCACGCCAGCAGGCGCAATCAGCAGCAGAATCCCCACTGTCCCCAGGAGCCAACCCCAGAGCGGGACCTGCGTGGGAATCCAGGCGGGTACCTGGGTCGCGGTCCACCCCAGTATCAGGAACAGCAGCTCCAGCGCGCCGCCCGCCAACCAAAGCAGCGCTTCCCCCAGCGGGGGAATACCCAGTAGCAAGGTGCCCAGCAATGCCAGCGGCAACACCACCAGGCTGATCCAGGGCACTGCCAGCAGGTTCGCCAACGGGCCGCTGAGGCTGATGGGCAAGGCCAAGGCCAGCAGCAACGGCGCCAACCCCAACCCCATGACCCACTGGGCGCGCCACCAGGTCGCCCACCAGCGCCATGGCCCCAGGCGCCCGGCAAATGCCAGCACCAGGAGGACCACAGCCCCGAAGGACAGCCAGAAGCCCGGCTGCAACACCACCAGCGGTTCTGCCAGCAAGACGACGCACAGCGCCGCCAGCAAAGGTGTGAGGAACCCCAGATGACGAAAACGCAGACGCCAGAGCAGGACGACCGCAAGCATCACGCAGGCGCGCTGCACGGGCACATCGAACCCCGCCAGCACGCCATATCCGAGTCCGCCGGCAAGGGCCAAGGCGCACGCCGAGGGTAGCCAGAGCAACCAACGAGGCCAGAATCCGTTTCGGGCGAGCAGCACCACCAGGCCATAGAGCACGCCCGCGAACAGCGTGATGTGCTGACCGGAAATCACCATCAGGTGTGTGGTCCCCGTGTCCTGCAGCAGGCGCCAGTCCCGGTCCTGCAAGCCGGAGCCATCGCCCAGCACCAGTGCTGCGAGCCCACCAGCCCGTCCCCAGGCATCCACCTGCAACACCCTTTGGCGCAGGGAGTCGCGCCAGGCGACAGTCCCGCTGGCCACCTCCAGGCGCTCCCCCGTCTTCACCGAACCGGTTGCGCCTATGCGCCGCGCCAGCAGCCACGCTTCGTAATCGAAGGTCGCTGGATTCACCAGTCCCCGAGGACGCTTGAGACGAACAGCGAGCCGCCAGCGTTCGCCCGCGAGCACACGCGGACCATCGTGCCAGGAAAGACGCAGCCGGCGGGGCAATTGCGCCCGCGACGACCAAGGGTCCTCCAGCTCGAAACGCACCACGCCATCTGCCGTACTGGGCAGGCCAACCACCTTCCCTTCCAGCCAGCGCACCTGGCCGTCCAACTGCGACGCCAGACGATCGTCCAGCGCCCATTGGGCACTCAGGCAGGCCCAGCCGAGACCAAGCAGGACCAGCCCGCAGCGCCAGGCACGCGACGTCAGCAGCGCGAAGCCGAGAACCAGCTGGACCTGGAGCCACCAGGCAGGTGGCAAGGCAGGCATCCAGCGCAATAGAAGGAGGCCGACGGCAAGCGTGGCCAACCCCGAAACCATGGGCATCCGATTCCCTTTCCCTGGGATGGAGATCGCGGCAACATCCCGTACCGCCCTGCGTCCTTCGATCCAACCGGCGCAGTTCCGTTTAAACTTGCCGACACAAACTGACCCGGCGATGTCATTTCCGGGTGTGCATAATACCCGGCGCTTCCGTCGGCCAGAGACCGCCCATGCCGCGTCGTATCTTCAAACGCTACATGCCGAATCCGGACACCATCAGGGAACACAAGTCCCTGCGTTTTCTCGGCACCCTGATTCATGATCCGAACCTCTGGCACCTCAATCGCCATTCGGTCGCCCGCGCCATGGCCATGGGCCTGTTCGCTGCGTTCATCCCCATTCCCATGCAGATGCTGCTGGCCGCCGGGCTGGCCATCATGGTCCGCGCGAACCTGCCGATTTCGGTCGGCCTCGTGTGGCTGACCAACCCCATTACCATGCCGCCGGTTTTCTACTGCACCTACAAGATGGGGGCGTGGATCATGCAGATTTCTCCGCGCGCCCTACCCGATGAACTGACCTGGGAATGGATCACGCAGGAGCTTTCCACGCTCTGGCAGCCGTTTCTCCTAGGATCGGTGGTGTGCGGCATCCTCCTCGGCGCTGCGGCGTACATGCTGACGATGCTCTATTGGCGCTGGTGGGTCGGGCACAGTTGGCGCAAGCGCCAGAAGGCCCGGCGGGAAAACAGCCGCTGAAATGAAAACGCCGCATTGAATGCGGCGTTTTTTATTGCAGGTACATCCCTTACTCGTAGCGCAAGGCCTCGGCGGGCTGGGTCTGGGCTGCGCGCCAGGCCGGATAGAGAGTCGCCAGGAAACTCAGGACCAGGGCCGCCGTGCAGATCAGTGCGACATCTCCCAGTTGCAGCTCGGAGGGCAGATAACTGACGAAGTAGACGTCCGAGCTGAAGATCTGCCGGCCACTGGCGCGCTCCAGCGCAGCGATCCACTGGCTGACGTTGAGCGCCGTGATGATACCCAGCACGGTGCCGATCAGCGTGCCGATGACACCGATCACACTGCCCTGAACCATGAACACCGCCATGATCTGCCGCGGCGTCGCGCCCAGTGTGCGAAGGATGGCGATGTCCGCACGCTTGTCGGCGACCACCATGATCAGCGTGGCAATAATATTGAATGCCGCCACGGCCACGATCAGCAGCAGGAGCAGACCGATCATGGTCTTTTCC
Source organism: Pseudomonas sp. BN414 (assembly GCF_029871275.1). Taxonomy (NCBI): domain Bacteria; kingdom Pseudomonadati; phylum Pseudomonadota; class Gammaproteobacteria; order Pseudomonadales; family Pseudomonadaceae; genus Pseudomonas; species Pseudomonas sp. BN414. Next base: position 155,150 of record NZ_SSOL01000075.1, on the reverse strand, counting down.
ATCTTCATGGCGCTGAACAGGCTGCCCTGCGTATGGGTCCAGTCGTCAGCGCGATAGCCCTGCCCCAGTTCGGCGGCGATCTGCTTCGACACCTCGGGTGCGAGGAACAGATCCTTCAGGGCGAGGCGCACGCTTTGCACCTGGCCTTCCGGCAGCCGCTGGATGGTGGAGGCATCGGCGATATTGATCAGCGCCAAGGAGCTGTCCAGCTCGGCACCCACCTTGAACACGCCCACCACATTGAGGCGCTGCATGCGCGGCGTGATGCCGCCTGGCGCGCTGCTGACCTCGGGGACGATCAGTGTCAGCTTGTCGCCGACATTGAGGCGGAAACGCCGCGCGGTGATTTCGCCGATGACGATGCCGGATTCGCCCGGTTTCAGGGCATCGAGATCACCCTGCACCATGTGCTTGCCGATGATGGAAACCTTGGTCTCTTCCTGCGGGTCGACACCGTTGATCTGCACCGGCTGCATCATGCCTTTAAAGGAAAGCATGCCCTCCAGTTCGGCGAAGGGAACTGCACCCACGACTTCCGGATGCTTCATCGCGGCATCGGACACGCGGCGCCAGTCCGCCAGGGGCTGATCGGCACTCAGCGTGGCGTGGGAAACCATGCCGAGGATGCGCGAGCGCATTTCCTTCTGGAAGCCGTTCATCACCGAGAGCACCACGATCATGGCCAGCACGCCCAGCGCCAGGCCGATCATCGACGTCAGCGAGATGAAGGAAATGAAGTGGTTACGGCGCTTGGCACGCGTATAGCGCGTGCCGATGAAGATCGGGAGAGGTCTGAACATCTCAGGCAGCCACCAGTCGGCCTTCTTCGAGGCGCAGCACCCGGTCCATCTGGCGGGCCAGCTGCAGGTCATGGGTCACCACCAGGAAGGCGGTCTGCGAGGAGCGGCTCAGCTCCAGCATCAGCTCCTGGATGCCATGCGCGGTATGTTGGTCGAGGTTGCCGGTAGGCTCGTCGAGCAACACCAGGCCCGGATTGTTGACCAGGGCACGAGCGATGGCCACGCGTTGACGCTCACCACCCGAAAGCTCAGCCGGCTTGTGCGACAGGCGATGCCCCAGCCCGACGCGCTCCAGCAACGCCGTGGCACGCTTGCGCGCCTCGACGATTGCTGTGCGGCCAATCAGCAGCGGCATGCAGACGTTCTCCAGTGCGGTGAATTCCGGCAGCAGGTGGTGGAACTGGTAGACGAAGCCGAGCGCGCGATTTCGCAACAGGCCGCGCGCGGTTTCACTGAGAGCGGACAGTTCCTCGCCCGCCAACCAGACACTCCCCTTGCTCGGCGTATCCAGCCCGCCCAGCATGTTCAGCAGCGTGCTCTTGCCGGAGCCGGAGCTGCCCACGATGGCCACGCGCTCACCCGGATGCAGCTCCAACTCGACGCCCGACAGTACCTCGACGGACTGCGGGCCCTCGTCGTAGCTCTTGCCCAGGTTGCGGCAACTCAGGACTGCCTTGTTACTCATAGCGCAAAGCCTCTGCTGGCTGGGTGCGCGAGGCACGCCAGGCGGGATAAAGGGTGGCGAGGAAGCTCAGGACCAGCGCGGCCGAGCAGACCAGCACCACGTCCTCGGCCATCAGCTGGGATGGCAGGTAATCGATGAAGTACACCTCGGCGCTGAGGAACTTGTGCCCCAGGAGGCGTTCCAGCAGGGAGATGGCGCCACTCACGTTGAGCGCGGCGAGGATGCCCAGCACTCCGCCGATCAGGGTGCCGACGACCCCGATCACAGTGCCCTGGACCATGAAGATGCCCATGATCTGCCTGGGCGTGGCGCCCAATGTGCGGAGAATCGCGATGTCGCCACGCTTGTCCGTCACCACCATCACCAGGGTGGAAATGATATTGAAGGCGGCCACAGCGACGATCAGCAACAACAGCAAGCCAATCATGGCCTTCTCCATCTTGATCGCCTGGTAGAGGTTGCCGTGCGTGCGGGTCCAGTCGCGGGCGTAGAAATCCTCGCCCTTCAGTTCGCCGGCGATCTGCCAGGCCACTTGCGGTGCCTGGAACAGGTCGTTGAGCTTCAGGCGCAGGCCCTGGACCTGGTCCGGCTGCCAACGTTTGAGACGAGCGACGTCGGACAGGTTGGCGATGGCCAGGAAACCATCCAGCTCGCCGGCACCCACATGGAAGATGCCGACCACGGTGAAGCGTTTCATCCGCGGGAAGACGCCCGCCGGCGTCACTGCGACCTCCGGGAGCACGAAGGTGACCTTGTCACCCATGCCGACGCCGAGCTTGCTGGCAGCACGATCACCAATGACGATGCCGAATTCGCCTGGCTTCAGGGCGCCGAGGCTACCTTCCCGGAAGAAGTCACCGATGATGGAAACCTTGGGCTCTTCCTGTGGGTCGACGGCGTTGACCAGCACCTTCTGCACCTTGCCATCGGCAGTGAGCAGGCCCTGGACCTGGGTGTAAGGCGCAACGGCCTTCACTTCCGAATGCCGGGCCACGCCTTCGGCCAGCTTGCGCCAATCTTTGATCGGCACCGCGGATTCCACCGTGGCGTGGGGTACCATGCCGAGCACGCGGGTGCGCATCTCGTGGTCGAAGCCATTCATCACCGACAACACCAGGATCATCACCAGCACGCCGAGTGCCAAGCCGATCATGGAAGTCAGGGAAATGAAGGAGACGAAGTAGTTGCGGCGCTTGGCGCGCGTGTAGCGTGCGCCTATGTACAGGGACAGCGGTCTGAACATGGAAGTGAAGTTCGCTGGCGAAAGAAGGGACGTCCTTGTGGCGGGGCTTGGCGAGCAGCGTTTACACTCAAATTCTGTTCGTGGTCTGTCGCGGCGCTCCGAGCGACGCAAACGGACTTGCATTACGGAACAGCTCTTCGACCACCACCGCTGCCATGGGTTCGCCATGTCGACACGAGACGCGGATGACCGCCGCGAATACTACCGCATCGAAGATACGATCGCACTGGAATTTCGCCCGCTGAAACAGGGCGAAACAGCTGATGAAAGCGGCGCGGACAGTGGCTCCCAACTGTTCGGACTGCTTAGCGAATTGCATCTGATGGACTTCGAATCGCAGCACCTGCTGCGGCATATCCATGAGCGCGATCGAACCCTGGCGAACTACCTCAAGGTCATCAACAAGCGCATCGACCTGCTTGGCCAGGCGCTTGCGCAGAGCTTGCTGCGCGACATCGGCCCGGCACGCCAGATCACCCTGTCCGAGGGCGGCCTCGGCTTCACCAGCGACCAGCCCATCGAAATCGGCACCCACCTGGCGATCAAGATGGTGTTGATGCCGCAGGCGCTTGGCCTTTTGCTGAGCGCCATCGTCATCCACAGCCAGGTCCGCGATGACGGCCGGTTCGATATCGGCACGGAATTCGACGCCTTGACCGACGCCCAGCGCCAGTTGCTGGCGCGCCACATACTGCAGAAGCAGGCCCAGCAGCGACGCCAGGCCCGTGAACGCGCCTCTCCTTCCACCTGAGAAACCCGCATGAAGCGTCCCGGACTGCTGCTGACCTGCCTCCTCCTTGCACTGCCCGTAGGCGCGGAAACCATAGAGATTCCTGTTGGCGAGCAAGGCGACCTGGGTCTTCGGCTGCCCGTGCGCGGGGAAAGCCAACGCGCGGTACTGGAACGCTTCGGCCTTCCCGATAAGGAACATCCCGCAGTAGGCAAGCCACCGATCAGTCGCTGGGACTACCGGGAATTCTCGGTCTATTTCGAAAGCGGACAGGTCATCGACAGCGTTCGCCACCATCAACCCAGAGCACCAAGGGAATAAACGTGACCCTGATCTACGGCCATCGAGGCGCCAAGGGCGAATGCCCGGAAAATACCTTGGCCAGCTTCAAGCACTGTCTTTCACATGGCGTGAAGCGTTGCGAGCTGGACCTGCATCTCTCCCGTGACGGCGAGCTGATGGTAATCCACGACCCCAGCCTGAAGCGCACAACCGGCCGCCGGGGCAAGGTGGCGGAACACGACGCCGGGGAGCTGGAGGGATATGACGCCCGCCTGGGCGGACCCGGCTGGCACCAGCCCTGCCCCATCCCACGCCTGGCGAGCCTGTTCGAACACTGCGACTTCGATCACTGGCAACTCGAAGTGAAGAGCGCTTCGCGGGTTCGCGCAGCGCGGACCGTGCTGGCGATCCAGGAGCTGGCTGAACGCCACGGCCTGCTGGACAAGGTGACCGTCACCTCCAGCTCCCGTGAGGTCCTGCGTGCCCTCAACCGGCTGACACCGAATCTGTCGCGCGGGCTGGTGGCGGAATACGCCTGGCTCGACCCGCTGAAAGTAGCCAAGCACCACGGCTGCAATCTGCTGGCCCTGAACTGGACGCTCTGTACCCCGGAGCGCCTGCTGAAAGCACAGAAGGAAGGCCTGCACGTGTCGGTCTGGACAGTCAATGAGCCAGCCCTGATGCGGCGTCTTGCCGACTTTGGCGTAGACAGCATCATCACCGACTTCCCTGGCCTGGCCAGCACCTCCATTGGGAGGCGGTGATTCCCGCCACGGCCTCATTCGCCACCATGAAAAAAACCGGCCACAAGGGCCGGTTTTTTCTTTTAGGCGTCGCCTGATCAGAAGCTCTCCCGGTTCGGCCAGCGCCATAGGCGCGTGTCGCCGAGAGGGTCCTCCCCGGCCGGTTCAGGCGCCCGGCCGGTGCCGCTCAAAAAAGCCGGTTGAGACCGTCGAACGCCGCCACGCGATAGGCTTCTGCCATGGTCGGGTAGTTGAAGGTGGTGTTGATAAAGTACTTGATCGAGTTCGCCTCACCCTTCTGGTTCATGATCGCCTGACCGATGTGGACGATCTCCGAGGCCTGATAGCCGAAGCAGTGGACGCCGAGAATTTCCAGGGTCTCGCGGTGGAACAGAATCTTCAGCATGCCCACCGGCTCATGGGAAATCTGCGCGCGCGCCATGCCCTTGAAGAAGGCCTTGCCCACTTCGTAGGGGATCTTCGCCTGGGTCAGCTCGCGCTCGTTCTTGCCGATGGAGCTGATCTCCGGAATGGTGTAGATGCCGGTCGGCACGTCATCGACGAAGCGCCAGCTGTCGTTCTCCACCGCACTTCCGGCGGCCGAGCGGCCCTGGTCGGCGGCGGCACTGGCCAGGCTTGGCCAGCCGATCACATCACCGGCCGCGAAGATGTTGCTGACTTCGGTGCGGTAGTACTGGTCGACGTTGATCTGGCCACGGCTGTTGACCTTGATGCCGATGTTCTCCAGCCCCAGCTTGTCGGTATTGCCGGTACGGCCGTTGCACCACAGCAGGCAGTCGGCCTTGATCTTCTTGCCGGACTTGAGGTGCAGGATCACGCCGTTCTCCAGACCCTCGATGCGCTCGTACTCTTCGTTATGGCGAATCAGCACGTTGTTGTTGCGCAGGTGGTAGCTGAGGGCGTCGGAGATTTCGTCGTCGAGGAAGCTGAGCAGCTGGTCGCGGTTATCGATCAGGTCGACCAGCACGCCCAGGCCGCTGAAGATCGAGGCGTACTCGGAACCGATCACGCCAGCTCCGTAGATGATGATGCGGCGCGGCGTGTGGGTCAGGCTGAGGATGGTGTCGCTGTCGTAGATTCGCGGATGGTTGAAGTCGACGTCCGCGGGACGATAGGGGCGCGAGCCGGTGGCGACGATGACCTGCTTGGCCACCAGTTTCTCCACCACGCCGCTGGCGCACACCACTTCCACGGTCTGCTCGTCATGGAAGCTGGCGGTACCGAAGAACACGTCGACACGGTTACGGGCATAGAAGCCGGTGCGTGACGCGACCTGCTTGGAAATTACCCGCTCGGCGCTCTTCAGCACGTCGGGGAAGGAGAACCAGCGCGGCTCGCCGATCTGGCGGAACAGCGGGTTGGTGTTGTACTGCATGATCTGCCGAACGGAATGACGCAGTGCCTTGGACGGGATCGTCCCCAGGTGGGTGCAGTTGCCGCCGACCAGGGGACGGTTGTCTACCACCGCCACCTTGCGTCCTGCCTTGGCGGCGTTCATTGCCGCGCCCTCCCCCGCCGGGCCCGAACCCAGCACCACTACGTCGTAGTTGTAGACAGCCATGCTTACTCCTCATAACGGGCCGGGGCGCCCTCTGGCGCCCCCGGCAAGGTCCGCGGCAGTCGACACCGCGGAAATCGGAACCTGTTTCGGCGGTCCTGGACGGGACCTTGAACTGGCGTGCAGCTTAGTCCAGCCGCCTGGCGCTGCACATTAGCGCTTGGTCGCGTCGTAGGCGAGAGTTGAATCCACTACATCACACGCGCGGCACACTTCCGGGACTCAGTCGCCCTCTTGGTCGAACAGCTCGCGGAAGCGGCTACTGCCATGACTGCGAAAACCCTGGTCTTCGCGAATCACGAAAAACGCCGCGATGCCATGGCGTTCAGCGTAGACCCGGCCCGCCTCCGGCCCCAGCACCAGCAGCAAGGTGGACAAACCGTCCGCCCTCAGCACCGACTCATCCACCACGGTTACCGCCGCGAGGTTGTGGCTGATCGGCGCTCCCGTGGCCGGATCGAGGGTGTGCGAGTAGCGCCTGCCGTCCTTCTCAAAATAGTTGCGATAGTCGCCCGATGTGGAAACGCCGAGCCCATCGAGCTGGATGATCCTTTGCGCCACCTGACGATCATCTCGCGGCGCTTCGATAGCGATGCGCCAGGGCGAACCATCGGGCTTGCGCCCCACAGCCTTCAACTCACCGGTTATTTCCACCAGTGCACTGCCAACTCCCAGTTCACCGAGGCGCGTCACCACGCGATCAACCGCATAGCCGGCAGCGATGCTGTTGAAGTCCAGTTGCACTGGCGCGTCCTTGCACAGCTCCTGGCCACGAATCGACAGGTGCTGGTGGCCAATCTCGGCTTTCGCAGCGGCGATGGCTTCGGCGCTGGGTACCTGATCGCCGCGGGACTGCGGGCCGAAGCCCCAGAGATCGAGCAGCGGTTCCACCGTCATGTCGAAGGCACCACCGCTGTCCTTCGACAGGTCGCTCGCAAATGACACCAGTTCCAGCATCGGACCCGGCAGCGCCGTACAACTGCCGGCTGGCAAGGCATTGAAGCGCACCACTTCGGAATCGGCGCGGTAGGTGGACATCTGGCTGTCGACTTCCGCCAGGATGCCTTCCACCTCGCGGCGGACCTGCTCCACCGAGGGGCCGGACGCGCTGCGCACGTACCTGACGGAGTAGCTGCTGCCCATGGTAGGGCCGCCGAATTGCTCCAGGCGATCGCCACACCCGGCCAGCAGGACGCTGGCCGAGAGCAGCACGATGAGCCTAGTCATCGAAATCAAGCGTCAGAGGGCGGTGACCCGCGAGGCAGAGCGCTTGAAGTAGTAGCAGACACCGATCAGTGCCAGCCAGAACGGAATGGCGTACACCGAAACATTGATGCCCGGAATCATCAGCATCACGCCGAGGATCAGCGCCACAAAGGCCAGGCACAGGTAGTTGCCTACCGGGTACCAAAGGGCCTTGAAGAACGGCTGGATACCCTGGGATTGCATGGACTTGCGGAACTTCAGGTGCGACAGGCTGATCATCGCCCAGTTGATCACCAGCGCCGCCACCACCAGGGCCATCAGCAGCTCCAGCGCTTTCTGCGGGGCCAGATAGTTGACCACCACGCAGAGGAGCGTGATCAGGGCCGAGACCCCGATAGCCAGAACCGGCACGCCGCGGTCGTCGACCTTCATCAGCGCTTTGGGCGCATCGCCTTGCTCGGCCAGGCCGTAGAGCATCCGGCTGTTGCAGTACACGCCGCTGTTGTAGACGGAGAGCGCTGCCGTCAGCACCACGAAATTGAGGATGTGCGCTGCAGTGTCGCTACCGATCAGCGAGAAGATCTGCACGAAGGGGCTACCACTGTAGGGATCGCCAGCGGCGCCCAGGGTTTCCAGCAGCTTGTCCCACGGATAGAGCATCAGCAGCACGCTGAGGGCGCCGATGTAGAAGATCAGGATGCGGTAGATCACCTGGTTGATGGCCTTGGGAATCACCTTCTTCGGCTCGCTGGCCTCGGCGGCGGTAATACCTATCAGCTCCAGGCCGCCGAACGAGAACATGATGATGGCCAGCACCATCACCAGACCTTCGATGCCGTTGGGGAAGAAGCCGCCGTGGCTCCAGAGGTTGTCCACCGCCGCCTGGGGCCCGCCCTCACCGCTGACCAGCAGGTAGATACCCAGGATGATCATGCCGATGATGGCGACGACCTTGATCAGCGCGAACCAGAACTCTGCTTCACCGAATACTTTCACGTTGGCCAGGTTGATCAGGTTGATCAACACGAAGAACACTGCGGCCGACACCCAGGTCGGCACTTCCGGCCACCAGAACTGGATGTACTTGCCCACTGCGGTCAGCTCTGCCATGCCCACCAGGACGTAGAGCACCCAGTAGTTCCAGCCGGCGAGGAAGCCCGCGTAGCCGCCCCAGTACTTGTGGGCGAAGTGGCTGAAGGAACCGGCGACCGGCTCCTCGACGATCATCTCGCCCAGCTGGCGCATGATCAGGAAAGCAAAGAACCCGGCAATGGCGTAGCCGAGAATCATCGATGGCCCCGCCGACTTGAGCACCCCGGCCGAGCCCAGGAACAGGCCGGTGCCGATGGCGCCGCCCAGCGCGATAAGCTGGATGTGGCGGTTTTTCAGGCCCCTTTTGAGCGGCCCTTGGTGAAGGTGGTGTCCTTCCATCTGGGTAATCCCCAAGCGATTCTTGTTATCCGATTACAGACCCAATAAATGAAAAACGGGAGCCCGAGAGCTCCCGTTTTTCAATTTCATACGCTTAGCGCGGGAAAGACGGCGGGTTGACCCCTGCCATGTCTTCCATCACGCGAACCACCTGGCAGCTGTAACCGAATTCGTTGTCGTACCAGACGTACAGGACAACGCGGTTGTCATTGCAGATGGTGGCCTCGGCGTCTACCACGCCGGCATGGCGGGAGCCGACGAAGTCGGTGGAGACCACTTCCTGGGAAGAGACGAAGTCGATCTGCTTCTGCAGGTCAGAGTGCATGGCCATCTGGCGCAGGTACTCGTTGATTTCTTCGCGGTTGGTGGCCTTTTCCAGGTTCAGGTTCAGGATGGCCATGGAGACGTTCGGCGTCGGAACGCGGATCGCGTTGCCGGTCAGCTTGCCCTTCAGAACCGGCAGAGCCTTGGCGGCGGCGGTAGCGGCGCCAGTCTCGGTGATCACCATGTTCAACGGCGCGGCGCGACCACGACGGCTGCCCTTGTGGAAGTTGTCGATCAGGTTCTGGTCGTTGGTGAACGAGTGAACGGTTTCGACGTGGCCGTTGACGATGCCGTACTGGTCGTTGACAGCCTTCAGCACCGGCACGATGGCGTTGGTGGTGCAGGAAGCGGCCGAAACGATCCGGTCGTCAGCGGTGATCTCGCCATGGTTGATGCCGTGAACGATGTTCTTCAGGGCACCCTTGCCAGGAGCGGTCAGGATCACGCGGTCGATGCCGGCGCACTTCAGGTGCTGGCCCAGGCCATCGGCATCACGCCACTTGCCGGTGTTGTCGACCAGCAGGGCGTTCTTGATGCCGTACTGGGTGTAGTCGATCGATGCCGGGTCGTTGGAGTAGATCACCTGGATCAGGTTGCCGTTGGCGGTGATGGTGTTGTTGGCTTCATCGATGGTGATGGTGCCGTCGAACGGGCCATGCACGGAGTCGCGGCGCAGCAGGCTGGCACGCTTGACCAGGTCGTTGTCGGCACCCTTGCGGACAACGATGGCGCGCAGGCGCAGGCCGTCGCCGCCACCGGTCTTCTCGATCAGGATGCGAGCCAGCAGGCGGCCGATACGACCGAAGCCGTACAGGACCACGTCGGTGCCTTCACGGGCGCCGCCGTTCTGCTTGCCAACCACGTCGGCCAGTTCGTCCTTGGTGAACTGCTCGATGCTGCGGCCGTTACCTTCAGCCTTGAACTTGGCAACCATCTTGCCCAGGTCCACGGAAGCGCTGCCGAGCTTGAGCTCGCTCATCGCCTTGAGGATCGGGAAGGTTTCGTGAACCGAAAGCTCGGCTTCATCCGCCAGGCGGTGGCGAGCAAAACGGTGAGCCTTGAGGATGGCGATCACGGAGCGGTTGATCAGGCCACGGCCATAGATCGAAGTCACAACATTGTTGTTGCGATACAGCTGGCCAATCATCGGAATCATGGCTTCCGCGAGGGCTTCACGATCGATCCATTCACCGAGACACTGGTCGGGCTTCTGAGTCACGGGCAGTACCTTCCACATGTAGGGGATGAAAAAAGGGGCTACATTATGACGGCGCACGCAGGCGCCGGCAATCAGCAGCGGCCCCAACACTGACATCCGCTAGTCGGGATAGTTACAATCCGCCGATCTTTTTCCGACCGGAGCCTCTTGCCCGTGTCCGTATTGCGCCTCCCGCCCCTCCCCTCCGCCGCCGGCAAGCAGCATTGGGGCAACCTGCCCGGTGCCGCACTGAGCCTGGCCATTGCCGAAGCGGCCAGCGCCGGCAAGCGATTCACCCTGCTGCTGACCGCTGACAGCCAGACAGCCGAGCGACTGGAGCAGGAACTGGGTTTCTTCGCCCCGGACCTCGACGTCCTGCATTTCCCCGATTGGGAAACCCTGCCCTACGACCTCTTTTCGCCGCACCAGGACATCATTTCCCAGCGCGTCGACACCCTTTATCGGCTGCCGGGGGTCAAGCGCGGCGTATTGGTAGTCCCCATCACCACGGCCCTGCACCGCCTGGCGCCGACGCGTTTCCTGCTGGGCTCCAGCCTGGTGCTGGATGTCGGCCAGAAACTGGACGTGGAGCAGATGCGCCTGCGCCTGGAAGCGGCCGGTTATCGCTGCGTGGACACCGTCTACGAGCATGGCGAGTTCGCCGTGCGTGGCGCGCTGATCGACCTGTTCCCCATGGGCAGCGACCTGCCGTACCGCATCGACCTGTTCGATGACGAGATCGAAACCCTGCGAACCTTCGATCCGGAAACCCAGCGCTCGGTGGACAAGGTGGAGTCCATCCGCCTGCTGCCGGCGCGTGAGTTCCCGCTGGACAAGAAAGCGGTCACCGACTTCCGCGGCCGCTTCCGCGAGCGTTTCGACGTCGACTTCCGCCGCTGCCCGATCTACCAGGACCTGGCCAGCGGCATCACGCCAGCGGGCATCGAGTACTACCTGCCGCTGTTCTTCGAGGAGACCGCAACCCTCTTCGACTACCTGCCGACCGATACCCAGGTGTTCTCCCTGCCGGGCATCGAGCAAGCAGCCGAGCAGTTCTGGACCGACGTACGCAACCGTTACGAGGAACGCCGCGTCGACCCGGAACGCCCGCTGGTGCCGCCTGCCGAAGTGTTCCTGCCGGTGGAAGACTGCTTCGCCCGGCTGAAAGGTTCGCCCCGCCTGATCCTCAGCCAGGAAGACGTCGAGCCCGGCGTCGGCCGCGAGCGCTTCTCTGCCCGCGCCCTGCCTGACCTCGCGATCCAGGCCAAGGCCAGCGAACCGCTGGCAGCCCTACGGCGCTTCATCGAAGAATTCCCCGGACGGGTGCTGTTCAGCGCCGAGTCGGCCGGTCGCCGTGAAGTGCTGCTGGAAATGCTCGCACGCCTGAAACTGCGCCCGCAGGAAGTCGAGGGTTGGCCGGATTTCGTCACCAGTTCCGAGCGCCTGGCCATCACCATCGCACCACTGGATGAAGGCCTGCTGCTGGACGACCCCGGCCTTGCACTGATCGCCGAAAGTCCGCTGTTCGGCCAGCGCGTGATGCAACGCCGCCGTCGCGAACGCCGCGGCGATGCCGGCGACAACATGATCAAGAACCTGGCGGAACTCCGCGAAGGCGCACCCGTCGTGCATATCGATCACGGCGTGGGGCGCTATCTGGGACTGATCACCTTGGAAATCGAAGGTCAGGCCGCCGAGTTCCTCGCCCTGCAATACGCCGAGGAAGCCAAGCTGTACGTCCCGGTGGCCAGCCTGCACCTGATCGCGCGCTACACCGGCAGCGACGATGCCCTGGCACCGCTGCACCGCCTCGGCTCCGAAGCTTGGCAGAAAGCCAAGCGCAAGGCCGCCGAGCAGGTCCGCGACGTTGCCGCCGAGCTGCTGGACATCTATGCCCGGCGCGCGGCCCGCGAGGGTTATGCGTTCAAGGACCCGACGGTCGATTACGCGACCTTCTCAGCCGGCTTCCCCTTCGAGGAAACCCCGGACCAGCAGTCCGCCATCGAGGCCGTACTGGCCGACATGCTGGCCCCCAAGCCGATGGACCGCCTGGTTTGCGGCGACGTCGGCTTCGGCAAGACCGAAGTGGCCATGCGCGCGGCTTTCGTTGCCGTACACAGCGGCAAACAGGTCGCGGTGCTCGTGCCCACCACCCTGCTCGCCCAGCAGCACTACAACAGCTTCCGCGACCGATTCGCCGACTGGCCGGTGACCGTGGAAGTGATGAGTCGCTTCAAGTCCGCCAAGGAAGTGGAAGGCGCGGCGCAGCAGCTCTCCGAAGGCAAGATCGACATCATCATCGGCACCCATAAGCTGCTGCAGGGCGATGTGCGCTTCAAGAATCTGGGCCTGGCGATCATTGATGAGGAACACCGCTTCGGCGTGCGCCAGAAGGAGCAGCTGAAGTCCCTGCGCAGCGAAGTCGACATCCTCACGCTTACCGCCACGCCCATCCCGCGCACCCTGAACATGGCGGTGGCGGGCATGCGTGACCTGTCGATCATCGCCACGCCGCCGGCGCGTCGCCTGTCGGTGCGCACCTTCGTCATGGAGCGGCAGAAGACTGCGATCAAGGAAGCCCTGCTCCGCGAGCTGCTGCGCGGTGGCCAGGTCTACTACCTGCACAACGAGGTGGCGACCATCGAGAAATGCGCCGCGGAACTGGCTGAGCTGGTACCGGAGGCACGCATCGCCGTCGGCCACGGACAGATGCGCGAGCGCGAACTCGAACAGGTGATGAGCGACTTCTACCACAAGCGTTTCAACGTGCTGGTGGCGTCCACCATCATCGAAACCGGTATCGACGTGCCCAGCGCCAACACGATCGTCATCGAGCGCGCCGACAAGTTCGGCCTGGCCCAGCTACACCAGTTGCGCGGCCGTGTTGGCCGTAGCCACCACCAGGCGTATGCCTACCTGCTGACACCACCCCGCAAGCAGATGACGCCAGACGCCGAGAAACGCCTGGAAGCCATCTCCAACGCCCAGGACCTGGGCGCCGGCTTCGTCCTCGCGACCCACGACCTGGAAATCCGTGGCGCCGGCGAACTGCTTGGCGACGGCCAGAGCGGGCAAATTCAGGCCGTCGGCTTCACCCTCTACATGGAAATGCTCGAACGTGCCGTGAAGGCGATCCGCAAGGGTGAGCAGCCCAACCTGGAGCAGCCACTGGGTGGCGGACCTGAAATCAACCTGCGCGTGCCGGCGCTGATCCCCGAGGACTACCTGCCGGACGTGCATGCACGCCTGATTCTCTACAAGCGCATTGCCTCGGCAGCCGACGAAGACGGACTGAAGGAACTGCAGGTGGAGATGATCGACCGCTTCGGCCTGCTGCCCGACCCCACCAAACATCTGGTGCGCCAGACCCTGCTCAAGCTGCAGGCGGAAAAGCTCGGCATCAAGAAAGTCGATGCCGGTCCGCAAGGCGGCCGCATCGAGTTCGATGCCACCACCAGTGTCGATCCGCTCGTGCTGATCAAACTGATCCAGGGCCAGCCCAAGCGCTACAAGTTCGAAGGTGCCACCCTGTTCAAGTTCCAGGTGCCCATGGAGCGCCCGGAAGAACGTTTCAACACCCTTGAAGCCCTGTTCGAACGCCTGACCCCGCAGTAGTCTGCGGAATGATTGCCCCTATAAGGAACAACCCATGCGTGCCATCCGTAACTTCGCCCTGTTGCTCGCCCTGCTGGCTCCGGCTGCCTTCGCCGACGGCCTCTACTCGGTGGAGATGATCATCTTCCGCCAGGCCGGCGACCCCATCCCCACCAGCCAGCCGGCTCCGGACGACTGGGCGGCAGGCAGCCCGTCCATCGCCGGCAGCGAGCGCGGCACCGCACTGGATGGCGAAGCAGCCAAGCTCAACCCCAATGCGGGCTACGAGGTGCTGCTGCACAAGGCCTGGTCGCAGAACCTGTCCGCCATGGAAAACAAGGTTTCGGTCACTTCCGGCGAGCAGCAGCTGGGGCATTTCCCGGTCGAAGGCACCCTGGCCCTCACCCTCGATCGCAGCGTCGACGCCCAGGCCGACTTCTGGATCAACCAGTTCGACGGCAGCGGCCTCATCAGCAGCAGCGAGCGCCTGCGCCAGGGCACCCGCCTGAAGAATGGCGAGCTCACCTACCTCGACCACGGCAACCTGGGCATCCTGATCCGCATCAGCCCGCTCTAAGGCGCCATGAGTGCCCTGCTCGACCAACTGAGGCAACTGGATTGGCGCCTGGATTTCGATCCAGGCGCGCTTTCCCGTGGCCTCAAATACTCCACGGAAGACCGCATCCGGCTGCTCAGCCTTAGCGACAAGGCCATCGAAACCAGTTGCGAAGGCTCCGAAGGCCACTTCTACACCCAGCGAATCCGCCTCGCCCCCAAAGGCCTGGGGGTGGTCGGCAATTGCAGCTGCCCGGTGAACTACAACTGCAAGCACTGCGTCGCCGCCATCATCGTTCTGCTGGCGCAGCCCGCCGACGGTTGGCAGCCACCGCCTCCGCCAGCCGAGCGCCTGGTGGACGACCTGCAACCCATTCCACACCTGATTCTCGGCAGTCACGCGCAGAGCCAGTACGACCTGCGCAGCGGGCGCATGGTCGGTAGCCAGCAGCATCGCGCCGGACTGGTGTTCGACTACGGCGGCGCCCATACCCACGGCAAGATGGCGAAACCGGAGCGATTGCATCACCGCAGCAATGGCGAACGACTGGCCATTGCGCGCCACCCGAAAGCAGAACAGACCCTGCGTGACACCCTGCGCCAGCACGGTTTCAAGGAAGCCTTGCGGCAGAGCCTGGCGCTGCCCGCCAACAGCGCGGAGATGTTCGAGCTGCCCGGCGACGAGCAATGGCTGCACTTCATGCGGGAGCAATTGCCGGCGCTACGCGAGCAGGGCTGGCAAATCGATATTCGTCCGGGCTTCCAGTTCGATCTATCCCAGGTCGAAGGCTGGTATGCCGAAGTGGAAGAAGCGCCCGGCCGTGAATGGTTCGACCTGGAACTGGGCATCGTCGTCGAAGGCCGCCGCATCAGCCTGCTTCCAGTGCTGCTACGCCTGATCCAGCGCAACCCCGAACTGCTCGATCCGCAAAACCTGCAGCGCCGCAAAGACGACGAACAACTACGCCTGCAACTGGATGCCACCCGCGCGGCGGATGGTCGCCCCCTGCAAGTGATGCTGCCCTTCGCCCGCCTCAAGCCGGTGCTGACGACCCTGGGCGAGCTCTACCAGCGGGACCAGGACCCGGCCCAGAGCCTGCGCCTGGCACGCCCCGATGCAGCCCGCCTGAGTCAGCTCGAAGGGCTGGACCTGCATTGGCAAGGTGGTGAAGAACTGCGCGACCTTGCACGCAAGCTGCGCGACAGCAGCACGGCTCCCAGCAGCCCGCCGAAGGGCCTCAATGCCGAGCTGCGCCATTACCAGCTGGAAGGCCTGGCCTGGTTGCAAACCCTCCGCGAAGTGGGAGCTGGCGGCATCCTCGGCGACGACATGGGCCTGGGCAAGACCCTGCAGACTCTCGCCCATCTGCTGCTGGAAAAGGAAGCTGGACGACTCGACCGACCGGCCCTGGTGGTCATGCCCACGAGCCTGATCCCCAACTGGCTGGACGAAGCGGCACGCTTCGCGCCGGACCTGCGCGTCCTCGCCTTGCATGGTCCGGGTCGGAAAAAGGCCTTCGCACGGATGGCCGAGCATGATCTGTTGCTGACCACCTACGCCCTGCTACCACGCGACCTGGAACAGTTCGCCCAGTTGCCGCTGCACGCCCTGATCCTCGACGAAGCGCAGTACATCAAGAACCACGCCAGCAAGGCCGCCCAAGCCGCACGCCAACTGGAAGCACGGCAGCGCCTGTGCCTTACCGGCACGCCACTGGAAAATCACCTGGGCGAGCTCTGGTCGCTGTTCCACTTCCTCATGCCCGGCTGGCTGGGCGACAGCCAGGGCTTCCTGCGCAATTACCGGACGCCCATCGAGAAGCATGGCGACGCCACCCGCCTGGCACACCTCAACGCCCGCCTCAAGCCGTTCCTGTTGCGCCGCAGCAAGGAAGCGGTGGCCACCGAGCTACCCGCCAAAAGCGAGATCACCCAGTGGGTCGAGCTCAGCGACCGCCAACGCGACCTCTACGAAACCGTGCGCCTGGCCATGGACCACAAGGTCCGGGACGAGATCGATCGCAAAGGCCTGGCCCGCAGCCAGATCGTCATACTCGAAGCCCTGCTGAAGCTGCGCCAGGTGTGCTGCGACGCGCGCCTGATCGAGGAAAGCGGTTCACGCTCGCGCGGCAGCAGCTCGGGCAAGCTCGACAGCCTGATGGAAATGCTTGAGGAGTTGATTGCTGAAGGCCGCAAGGTGCTGCTGTTCTCGCAGTTCACCAGCATGCTGTCGCTGATCGAGGACGAGCTGCACAAGCGCTCGATCGAATACGTGCAGATCACCGGCGACACGCGCGACCGCAGGACACCGGTCCAGCGCTTCCAGAATGGCGAAGTTCCGCTGTTCCTGATCAGCCTGAAAGCGGGCGGCACCGGCCTGAACCTCACCGCCGCCGACACGGTGATCCACTACGATCCCTGGTGGAATCCAGCGGTGGAGCGCCAGGCGACCGACCGCGCCTATCGCATCGGCCAGGACAAGCCCGTGTTCGTCTATCGGATGATTTCGCGCGGAACGGTGGAAGAGAAGATCCAGCTGCTGCAAGCGCAGAAAGCCGCGCTCGCACGCGGGATTCTCGACGGCCGTGAAAAGGAAGGCTGGCGGTTGGCGGAAGAGGACATCGACGCCCTCTTCGCCCCTTTGCCCCGCTTCGCCTGAACCGGGGCACCGCAGGCAGGCATCACATCGAGATGCCTGCCTGCGGAAAGCGACGCGTCAGGCTTTCAGCACGTGGGCCAGGACACTGCGGACCTTGCCGATACCTTCGGCCAGCGCCGCTTCGATCTCGGCCATGGTAATGATGCCGTCGGATTTTCCGGCGGCTGGATTGACCACCAGCGACAGGCACGCATAAGGCAGGTTCAACTCGCGAGCGAGCGCCGCTTCAGGCATGCCGGTCATGCCGACGATGTCGCAGCCATCGCGTTCGAGACGGTTGATTTCGGCAACGGTTTCCAGGCGTGGCCCCTGGGTGCAGCCGTATACACCGAAGTCGCTGTGCGGGTAGTCGCAGGCATTCAGGGCGGCAAGCAGCTGGCCACGCAGCGCTTCGTCGTACGGGTGGCTGAAATCGATGTGGGTGACGTGGTCCAGGTCGCCCTCGAAGAAAGTGCCAATGCGGCCCTGGGTGTAATCGATCACCTGATGCGGCACCACCAGATGTCCGCTGCCCATGGCAGGGTGAATGCCACCCACCGCGTTCACCGCGATCACCGCCTCGGCGCCGGAATGTTTGAGGGCCCAGAGGTTGGCCCGGTAGTTCACCTGATGCGGAGGAATGCGATGCGGATGGCCATGGCGCGCCAGGAACAACACATCGTGCCCAGCGTACTCACCATGAACGATACCGGCCGAAGGCGAGCCGTAAGGCGTATCAGGGTGAAGCAGCGCTTTCATGCTCAGGCCCTCGAGCTGGGTCAGGCCTGTACCACCGATGATGGCGTAGACGGTCATGTCGGTTCCTCAATCGATCAATTGGGCTTCACGCAAGGCTGCAGTCGCCTGCAACCAGCGGGGGTCCTGGCGGTATTCGGTACCGGGGAACGCGCGGCGGCGCATGCGCGCGAGGCTGGCGGGCGGAGTTGCGCCCAGGCGCTGCAAGCGCTCCAGGGCCAGCTCGGCAGCGGCGCGGTCATTGCACACCAACCCCATGTCGCAACCAGCCGTCAGCGCAGCTTCGATACGCTCGGCGGCATCGCCCACCACATGAGCACCGGCCATGGACAGGTCATCGCTGAAGATGACGCCGGAGAATTTCAGTTCGCCACGCAGAATGTCCTGCAACCAGCGCCGAGAGAAACCGGCCGGCTGGCTATCCACCTGCGGGTAGATGACATGGGCCGGCATCACGCCGTCCAGTTCGGCTGCCAGGCTTGCGAAGGGAATCAGATCGCTCGTGCGAATCTGCTCCAGACTGCGCTCGTCGGTAGGAATCGCAACATGGGAGTCGGCCTCGGCCCAGCCATGCCCCGGAAAATGCTTGCCAGTAGCAGCCATGCCGGCCTGGCGCAGTCCACGAATGAACGCCCCCGCCAATCGAGCGGCGCGCTGGGGATCACCTTCGAACGCGCGACTGCCCACCACGGCACTGCGCTGGTGGTCGAGATCGAGGACGGGGGCAAAGCTGATATCCAGCCCTACTGCCAGCACTTCGGTCGCCATCAACCAGCCGCACTGCTCGGCCAACTGCTCGGCGTTATCGTTGTCGGCCAATGCCCGCATCGCGGGAAGGCGCAGGAAACCCTGTCGCAGGCGTTGTACGCGGCCGCCTTCCTGATCGACAGCCAGGATCAGGTCCGGACGAACGGCACGAATGGACGCACAAAGCTCACGCACCTGGCGCGGGCTTTCGATGTTGCGGGCAAAGATGATCAGGCCGGCAACTTCCGGCTGACGAAGGATCTGCCGATCCTCAGCGGTCAGCCAGGTGCCGCCGATATCCAGCATCAGGGAACCTTGCATTAAAAATCCTTAAGAGAGTTGCGTCGCCGCCCAATCCGGGCAGGGCGCTTCGTCAATGCGTACCGCACAGTGGACGGGTACTCGATCGAAGAGTTCCAGCACATCCGTATTGCGCAGACGAATGCACCCGTGAGAACGGGGAACGCCCATGGGCTCGGTGTCGGGCGTACCGTGCAGGTAGATATAGCGGCGGAAGCTGTCCACGCTGCCGAGGCGATTGCGGCCGGGCTCTCGTCCGCTGAGCCAGAGGATGCGGCTCAGGATCCAGTCCCGTCCCGGAAAGCGCTCGTGCAGCTCGGCGTTCCAGACCTCACCCGTCCAGCGTCGACCACGCAGCACCGCCCCCTGGGGCAAGGCGGCGCCAATCTTCGCGCGAACCTGGTGCAAGCCACGGGGCGTGCAATTGGAGCCGTTGGTTTCACCTGCACCGTTGAGCGCGGTGGAGACAGACATGCGCAGCACCAACTGCCCCTCGGCAAAGCCGTAGAGCTGTTGGTCAGCGATGGAGATATGCAGAAGATCGAGGTTTTGCATGGGCCGCAAGCTTAGCTGATCAGCCCGCTCGCGCCCATAGGGGATTAAGCCTTGGCGGGAGACGCCGCGGCCTTGTTGCGCGGCTTCAGCATGGCGCTCGCCAGTACCTCATCGGTCACGCCAGTCTCGGCACGCATGCCGGCTGCCAGGAATGGCACCATCAGGCGCATGACCTGCTCGATCGAGGTGTTCACGCCGAAGTCGTTCTCCGCCATCGCACGCAACGCCTTGATCCCGGACATGCTGAACGCTGCGGCGCCGAGCATGAAGTGCACCCGCCAGAACAGTTCCAGCGGTGGCACCCTTGGTGCGGATTCGTTCACCAGCAGCATGTATCGACGGAAGACCTTTCCATAAACCTCTTCCAGATACTTGCGCAAGTGCCCCTGGCTCTGACTGAATGCGAGCCCGAGTAGACGCATGAAGATAGAAAGGTCGTTGCCGCTGCGAGGTTTTACCGCAAGAGCCTGCTCAACGAGCATTTCCAATAGCTCTTCGAGGCTTGCCTTGCTTTCGGCCTTGGCCTGGCGGCGATCCAGTTCACGCTCCAGACTCTGGCAGAATGGACCAAGAAAGCGCGAGAAGACCGCCTGGATCAGCGCTTTCTTCGAGCCGAAGTGATAGTTCACCGCTGCCAGATTGACCCCAGCTTTGCTGGTGATAAGGCGCAACGAAGTCTCGGCGAAGCCCTTCTCCGCGAACAGCTGTTCCGCAGCATCCAGAATGCGTTCTACGGTTTCCGACTGGGCCATGGCTCCTCCGCCTGACAAACACTTGTTTGAAACATACGTTTCAGCCGGTCAGCTTGTCAAGCCGCCTTCACCACTATCTGACGCAACGGTCATTCTCGCCGCGCAGTCACGCGATGAAGCTTTCTCGCTCTTTCCGCGCCCTCCTTCTGCCCTCTCCCAAAAAAGAAGCGTTGCCAAGGGCGAATCACTGTATATAATCCCAGCAACTGTATAAAAAAACAGAGCGCCTCCATGCTGAAACTGACGCCCCGCCAAGCCGAGATTCTCGCATTCATCAAGCGCTGCCTTGAAGACAATGGCTTCCCGCCTACCCGCGCCGAGATCGCCCAGGAACTTGGCTTCAAGTCACCCAACGCCGCTGAAGAGCACCTCAAGGCACTGGCACGCAAAGGTGCGATTGAGATGACGCCGGGCGCTTCCCGAGGCATTCGCATCCCCGGCTTCGAACCCGGCAACAGCGAAGAAGACGGCCTGCCGGTAATTGGCCGGGTCGCTGCAGGCGCGCCGATCCTCGCACAGCAGAACATCGAGGAATCTTGCCGCATCAATCCCGATTTCTTCCATCCCCGCGCCGACTACCTGCTGCGTGTTCGCGGCATGTCGATGAAAGACATCGGCATCTATGACGGAGACCTGCTCGCCGTCCATAGCACTCGTGAGGTCCGCAACGGTCAGGTGGTCGTGGCCAGGTTGGGCGAAGAAGTCACGGTCAAACGTTTCAAGCGTGAAGGCGACAGGGTCTGGCTAATTGCCGAGAACCCGGAGTTCGCCCCAATCGAAGTCAACCTGGATGAACAGGATCTGGTGATCGAAGGTTTGAGTGTCGGCGTGATCCGCCGCTAAAGGAGGCGTTATGCAGTTCCCGCAGTCGCTTGGTCGGTCGCAACTCCCCCTGTTCCACGACGCCATCCTGGCAAATCCCGTGGCGCCGTTGCTGACCGATGTGGTCGAAGAACCCAGCAAGGAAGAACCCGAAGCGTTCAGCGAACTGTCGCTACGCGGTGCAGCCGGGCATTGCCGCAGCCTGCTCGCCTCGATATTGCGGGAACTGAGCGAAGAGAAAGACGCGCGCTGGCTGACATTGATCGGCGCACCCGCGGGCCTGTCCCGCGACTGGCTGCGCGAGTCCGGCCTCAACCGCGAACGCATTCTGATTCTTCAACCACGGGGAGAACAAAGCGCTCTCGAACTGGCTTGCGAAGCCCTGCGTCTGGGCCGCAGCCATACCGTTGTGAGCTGGCTTCAATTGGGGCAACGAGCCAAACGCCAACTGGCCCAGGCAGCACGCCAGGGCGACGCGCAAAGCCTGAACATTCTTCTTGGCTAAAAAGTTACGGGCGCCTGGCGATTGCTGCGCCCATCTGACACAAGACGGTAACCGGATCAGTGGAAGATCTGGCTCCAGAGATCAGTGCAGGACGCGCGGACCATCCTGATGGTCCATCTCACCTTCAGCCAGTCGACCCGCCATCTGAACACCCACATTCAGCATGGCCTTGGCGACTTCCAGGTGATGCCCCTGAAGGAAAGCCTTGGCATCGGCGGAGAAGTCCAGCGTCACCAACGCCTCCTCGTCCTCAGCCCGGCGCAGAATGATGCGACCATCAGGCAGTTCGACTATTTCCAGAAAGGACGTAGGCATAATTTTAAATCTCCACGAAAGGCGGCCATTGTAGCAGCCAGCCGCCAGCACGCCCTAGCCCGTCGATCAAATCAGCACTCGCTCAGTGTTTCTCGGAAGCGCAATGCCAGCGATTTCAGATTCTGCCGCCACGATTCCAACACTTCGCGCGACAGTGGCATCTCTTCCTCATCTACGCTGACTGCGGTGATCAACGGTAGAGTCGGGTCGATCTTGGCCTGCTTCGGCGCCTGCGGCGGCTGGAACAATGCGCGATAGGCCGCAAGCAGTTCAGCCAGCCATGTTTCACGTTGCTGGGCCAACTCCACCAACTCAGCCAACTCGGGGCTGGGTGCGGCAGCCAGTACTTCCGGCGTCAGCAGCAACTCGACGCGCGGCGCGCCGGCCTCGGGAAGACGGTAGTAGCCGGCGATTTCATGACACAGGCCGAGCAGCGCGCCATAGAGATGGAACAACACCGCCTCGCGCTGGGACTGCACCAATGCCTGGGCATTCATCGCCCTGCTTTCTTCCACCTTGCCCCATGACTCCAGGGACAGGCCAGCGAAGAAGATCTTCTGGTTGGTGCGGGTGTAAAGCTCATGGGCCATGACGGCGCCCTCCACAGGTGACCCGGGCAGTATAAGCGCGCCCGGAACCGGGCACGCTACGGTCGGTCAGCGCTTGTCCTCGACCTTCCACTTGCCGCCATCGAAGAAAGCGCGCCAGCCGGTGGGCTTACCTTCGACCTCGGTCTGCACATATTGCTCCTTGGTCTTGCGACTGAAGCGGATCACCGCCGGGCGTCCTTCCGGGTCTTTCTTCGGCGCATCCAGCAGGTAGTGGTACTTGGCATCCAGCTCGTCCTTGTGCGGAATCAGCTCCTGCACCAAGGGTGCACGGGTTTCGCGATTCTTCGGGAACTGGCTGGCCGCCAGGAACAGCCCGGAAGCGCCATCACGCAGCACATAGATGTCGTCGACCTTCTCGCACTTCAGCTCGGGCATGCGGATCGGATCGATCTTCGGCGGAGCGGCTTCGCCGCTTTTCAGCAACTTGCGGGTGTTCTTGCAGCTGGCGTTGGTGCAACCGAAGAACTTGCCGAACCGGCCCGTCTTGAGCTGCATCTCACTACCGCACTTATCGCACTCCAGGCTCGGACCTTCGTAGCCCTTGATGCGGTACTGGCCCTGCTCGATCTCGTAACCGGAGCAATCCGGGTTGTTGCCGCAGATGTGCAGTTTGCGGGTTTCATCCAGCAGGTAGGCATCCATCGCAGTCGCGCAGATCGGGCAGCGATGCTTGCCGCGCAATACACGGGATTCCGACTCACCTTCGTCGTCCGCGGCGATTTCGTCGCCCGGGACCAGATTGATGGTGGCCTTGCAGCGCTCTTTCGGCGGCAGGCTGTAGCCCGAGCAACCGAGGAACACGCCGGTCGAGGCGGTACGGATCATCATCGGGCGACTGCACTCGCGGCAGGGAATGTCAGTCAGCGTTGGCTGATTGGCACGCATACCCTTGTCGGCGCCTTCGGCCAGTTCCAGCTTCTTCCTGAAGTCACCGTAGAATTCGTCCAGCAGGTGCTTCCAGTCGCGCTCGCCCTGGGCGACGTCGTCCAGGTGCTCCTCCATGCCGGCAGTGAAGCCATAGTCCATCAGGTTGGCGAAGCTTTCATTCAGGCGCTCGGTAACGATGTCGCCCATCTTCTCCGCGTAGAAACGACGGTTGTGCACCGTGACGTAGCCACGTTCCTGAATGGTGGAGATGATCGCCGCGTAAGTGGACGGGCGGCCAATGCCACGCTTTTCCAGCTCCTTGACCAGGCTGGCCTCGGAGTAACGCGCCGGCGGCTTGGTGAAGTGCTGGCTGGGCTCGAGATTGAGCAACTTGAGCAGTTCGCCCTCGTTCATTTCCGGCAGCACGTCGTCCTCACCGGGCTTGCTCTGCTGCGGCAGAACGCGAGTGTAACCATCGAACTTGAGAATACGGCCCTTGGCGCGCAGCTCGAACTTGCTGGCAGCGACGCTGACGCTGGTGGACAGGTACTCAGCCGGCGGCATCTGGCAAGCCACAAACTGGCGCCAGATCAGGTCGTACAGGCGCTCGGCATCACGCTCCATGCCAGACAGCTGGGTGGGACGCAGATTGACGTCGGACGGGCGAATGGCCTCGTGCGCCTCCTGGGCGCCTTCCTTGCTGGAATAGACGTTCGGCTTGGACGGCAGGTACTTCTCGCCGAACTCACCCTCGATGAAGCCACGCACCATGGTGATGGCGTCGGCCGAGAGGTTGGTCGAGTCGGTACGCATATAAGTGATGTAGCCGGCCTCGTAGAGACGCTGGGCCATCATCATGGTCTTCTTCACCCCGAAGCCCAGGCGATTGCTCGCAGCCTGCTGCAGGGTGGAGGTAATGAAGGGCGCGGACGGGCGACTGGAGGTCGGCTTGTCCTCGCGCTTGGCCACGGTGTAGCTGGAAGCCTTGAGCTTCTCCAGCGCCGCCATGGCCTGGGCTTCGTTCAGCGGCTTGAAGGCCTCGCCGTTCTCGCGCGCCACTTCGAAACGCACCTTGGCGCCCTTGGCGGTGCCGAGGTCGGCATGAACTTCCCAGTATTCTTCCGGAACGAATGCGCGAATTTCGCGCTCGCGCTCCACAACCAGCTTCACCGCTACCGACTGCACACGACCGGCCGACAGGCCGCGGGCGATCTTCTGCCAGAGCAGCGGCGAAACCATGTAGCCCACGACGCGGTCGAGGAAGCGGCGCGCCTGCTGAGCATTGACACGGTTGATGTCGAGGTCGCCGGGCTGGGAGAAGGCCTCCTGAATGGCCTTCTTGGTGATTTCGTTGAACACCACGCGCTTGTAGCGGCTGTCATCGCCGCCGATGGATTCCCGCAGGTGCCAGGCAATGGCCTCCCCTTCGCGGTCCAAGTCGGTTGCGAGATAGATGGTGTCGGCATCCTTGGCCAGGCGGCGCAGCTCGTCGATCACCTTTTCCTTGCCGGGCAGGATCTCGTACTTGGCCTTCCAGCCGTGCTCAGGGTCCACACCCATGCGTGCAACCAACTGACGCTTGGCCTTCTCCTTGGGGGACAGAGCCGGCGCTTCACCAGCAGTCTTGCCACGCTTGGCCGGCTCCTTGGCGGTACTGGCCGAACCGCTGGTGGGGAGGTCACGGATGTGGCCGATGCTCGACTTCACCACGTACTGGTTGCCCAGGTACTTGTTGATGGTCTTGGCCTTGGCCGGGGATTCCACGATGACCAGCGATTTGCCCATGGATCGGTGTGTTCCTGATTGAAGAATGTAAAAGGCGGGTGCCGCCCGTCGCGGCACCGCTATATATAGTGGCCAGCGCGACGCGGTCAAGCGCGCCCCGGCTGCCTCGATGCCCGTCAGGGCTGAGGATAGGGATTCGGCTCTGCACTCACCAAGGCGAAGCGCGCAATCTGCTCGCCATCCACCTGGACCGTTTCGGTGAACATGCTGAGCGGCCGCACCCAAAGGCCGAATTCGCCGTAGAGGGCCTGGTACACCACCAGTTCCTCCTCCGTCTCGGAATGTCGCGCAACACCGACGACACGGTACTGCTGACCCTTGTAGTGACGATAGAGACCCGGTTGCAGGCTCATGATTGCCTCACAGTGATAAATGCAGGCTATCCCGCAAAGGTTGCGCATGGTGCCGCGTGATGCGACTCGAAACCAGCCCTTGCATGAAAATTCCTGAGAAGTATCTCCACATAAAAGCAAAAACCGGGGCACTAGGCCCCGGTTTTCTCATCTTGCGTGCGCTCAGACGCGCTCGAAGATGGTGGTGATGCCCTGGCCGAGACCCACGCACATGGTGGACACGCCCAGATTACCGCCGTTCTGTTTCATCACGTTCAGCAGGGTGCCGGAGATACGGGCACCGGAGCAGCCGAACGGGTGACCCAGGGCGATGGCGCCGCCGTGCAGGTTGACCTTCTGCTCCATCTTGTCGAGGAGCTTGAGGTCCTTCAGCACCGGCAGGGCCTGGGCGGCGAAGGCTTCGTTGAGCTCGACGAAGTCGATGTCGTCCATGGTCAGGCCTGCGCGTTTCAGCGCTTTCTGGGTGGACGGCACAGGGCCGTAACCCATGATCGCCGGGTCAACGCCGGCAACCGCCATGGCGCGAACGACGGCCATCGGCTGGATACCCAGGTCCTGGGCACGCTGGGCGCTCATCACGATCATGCAGGAAGCGCCGTCGGTGATCTGCGAGGAAGTACCCGCAGTCACGGTGCCGCCTTTCGGGTTGAACGCCGGCTTCAGGCTGGCCAGGCTTTCCAGGGTGGTCTCCGGACGAATGGTTTCGTCGTAGTCGAACACCTTCAGGAAGCCGTTCTCGTCGTAGCCCTGCATCGGGATGATTTCATCCTTGAACTTGCCTTCGACGGTGGCCTTGTGGGCCAGCTGGTGCGAACGCACACCGAACTGATCCTGGGCTTCGCGGCTGATACCGTGCATCTTGCCGAGCATTTCAGCGGTCAGGCCCATCATGCCCGAGGCCTTGGCAGCGTACAGGGACATGTGCGGGTTCGGATCGACGCCGTGCATCATGCCGACGTGGCCCATGTGCTCCACGCCACCGACCACGAACACGTCGCCGTTACCGGTCTGGATGGCCTGCACGGCGGTGTGCAGGGCGCTCATGGAGGAACCGCACAGGCGGCTGACGGTCTGGCCAGCGCTGGTGTGAGGGATCTGGGTCATCAGCGACGCCATGCGTGCGATGTTCCAGCCCTGCTCCAGGGTCTGGTTCACGCAGCCCCAGATCACATCCTCGACTTCCGCCGGATCGACCTTGGTGTTGCGCTCCAGCAGCTTGCTGATCAGGTGCGCCGACATGTCCTCGGCGCGGGTATTGCGGTGCATGCCACCCTTGGAGCGACCCATCGGGGTGCGGCCGAAGTCGACAATGACTGCATCTCTAGGATTCAGGCTCATATTCTTCACTCTCGCTCAATTAGCCGAAAAACTTCTGGCCGTTCTTGGCCATTTCGCGAAGCTTGGCGGTCGGGTGGTACAGCGCGCCCAGGTCGGCGTACTTGTCGGCCAGGGCCACGAACTCGGCCACACCGATGCTGTCGATGTAGCGCAGCGCACCACCACGGAAGGGCGGGAAGCCGATGCCGTAGATCAGGCCCATATCAGCCTCGGCAGCGGTCGATACGATGCCGTCTTCCAGGCAGCGCACGGTTTCCAGGCACAGCGGGATCATCATGAAGTTGATGATGTCCTCGTCGGTCAGCTCACGCTGCTCCTTGACGATCGACTTCAGCACTTCGTAGGCAACCGGGTCAGTGACCTTCTTCGGCTTGCCGCGCTTATCGGTTTCGTAGGCGTAGAAGCCTTTGCCGTTCTTCTGACCCAGGCGGTTGGCGTCGTACATGACGTCAACGGCGGTCTTGCCTTCCACAGCCATGCGATCCGGGAAGCCTTCGGCCATTACATCGCGGCCGTGGTGGCCAGTGTCGATGCCGACTACGTCGGACAGGTACGCCGGGCCCATGGGCCAGCCGAACTTCTCCATGATCTTGTCGATGCGAACGAAGTCGACGCCGAATTCCAGCAGCTTGGCGAAACCGCCGAAGTACGGGAACAGCACGCGGTTGACCAGGAAGCCGGGGCAGTCGTTGACCACGATCGGGTTCTTGCCCATTTTCTTGGCGTAGGCAACGGTGGTGGCGACTGCCACTTCGCTGGACTTCTCGCCACGGATCACTTCAACCAGCGGCATCATGTGCACGGGGTTGAAGAAGTGCATGCCGACAAAGTTCTCCGGACGCTTCAGGGCTTGGGCCAGGTAGCTGATGGAGATGGTGGAGGTGTTGGAAGCGATGATGGCGTCTTCGCGAACATGGCCTTCCACCTCCGCCAGCACGGCGTGCTTGACCTTCGGGTTCTCAACCACGGCTTCAACAACGATGTCGACGTTGCCGAAATCGCCATAGGACATGGTCGGGCGAATCGCGTTCAGCGCTTCAGCCATCTTCTCGGGCTTCATACGGCCTTTCTCGACGCGCTTGCCGAGCAGCTTGGAAGCTTCGTTCAGACCCATCTGGATACCCTCTTCGCGGATATCCTTCATCAGGATCGGAGTGCCTTTGGAGGCGGACTGGTAGGCGATGCCGCCACCCATGATACCGGCGCCCAGAACGGCAGCCAGTTTCACGTCCTTGGCAGCTTCGTCGTACAGCTTGCCCTTTTTCTTCAGCTCCTGATCGTTCAGGAACAGGCCGATCAGGCTGGTGGCGACCGAAGTCTTGGCCAGCTTCACGAAACCGGCAGCTTCCACTTCCAGAGCCTTGTCACGACCGAAGTTCGCGGCCTTCTGGATGGTCTTGATGGCTTCGACCGGAGCCGGGTAGTTCGGGCCGGCCTGGCCAGCAACGAAGCCCTTGGCGGTTTCGAAGGCCATCATCTGCTCGATGGCATTGAGCTTCAGCTTCTCCAGCTTGGGCTGACGCTTGGCCTTGAAGTCCAGCTCGCCGGAAATGGCACGCTTGACCAGGTCCAGGGCGCCGGCCTGCAGCAGGGCGGGAGCGACAACGGCATCGACGGCGCCGACTTTCAGGGCGTCCTCGGCACGGTTCTCCTTACCGGAGGCGATCCACTCGATGGCGTTGTCGGTACCGATGAGGCGCGGCAGGCGCACGGTGCCGCCGAAGCCCGGGTAGATACCCAGCTTGACTTCCGGCAGGCCGATCTTGGCGGTGGCGCTCATCACGCGATAGTCGGCCGCCAGGCACATTTCCAGGCCGCCACCCAGGGCGATGCCGTTGATTGCGGCAACGGTGGGAACTTCGAGGTCTTCGAAGGCGCTGAAGATCTTGTTGGCTTCGAGGTTGCCGGCCACCAGCTCTTCATCAGGCAGCTGGAAGTTTTCGACGAATTCGGTGATATCGGCGCCGACGATGAACACGTCCTTGCCGCTGCTGACGATAACGCCTTTGACCGAAGCGTCGGCCTTGATGGCTGCAACTGCATCCCGCAGTTCATTCAGGGTGAGGCGGTTGAACTTGTTGACGGACTCACCCTTGAGGTCGAATTTCAGTTCGACGATACCGCCCTCAAGAGCCTTAACCGTGATGGCTTTACCTTCGTAAATCATCAACTGATCTCCACGGTTTGGGAAACTGGACTGTACGCATCGGAGCCAACCGGCGGACTCGCTTCCCGGCGCTGCCGGAGCATAGTCCCGATCGATCCGGCACACCCACCGATGCGATATTCGGGCTGTATGGCTAGAAACGTCATACAAGACAAACGCTTGATTCATACGCCCGTTTGATTTGGGTGAGCGCAGATTCAGGGAAAAGTCAGCGCTTGTCAATCGCGCAGCGTGACCGGTCGGCCACGATAAAACGGCTCTGCCACCAGCCTCGCCGCAACTCGGGCTCCACGGTCGAGACAAATTCACAAATTTGATTGCATCTCATCACGCTCACCGCGCATTGGCGGAAGAGCCGCCGGTAGGCCGCTGGCAAATTGCCTGTTCCACGGGTACATTCGTGCCACTCGATCCGCCAGGATTCGAACAAAACAACAACAATCAAGGCCAATGGCCCACGGAGTCGTACCAATGACGAGCCGCCTGCTTGCCATTCTTCTGGGTACCCTGCTCACCCTTCCCGCTTTCGCCTCTGCTCAGGCTTCCTCGGCTGACAGCCTGCTCAAGCTCCATCAGATGCGCCTCGCCGCCCAGCGCAGCCTTGGCGACTTCTATATGTACAACGGCATGGAAGGCGATCAGCGCTACGCGCGCCTGATCGACGAGTCGGTGCAGAAGGCGGATGCGCGCCTGAAGGAATTGGGCGAAATGCCCGGGGAAGCGTCGAAAGCCCTGCACGCCCAGTTGACCCAGGAATGGCAGCACTACAACAGCGAGCTGACCGGTCTGGTCACCTCACTCAAGCAACAAGGCTATACCGACCTGCAACCGGTGGCTGACCTGACCGCGCGCAACAAGCGCCTGATGGACCTCTCCAACGAGCTCTACGCCAGGATCCAGCAGGAAGGTTCGACCCAGGTTCCGTCCCTGACCCAACGCAGCCGCGACCAGAGCCTGCTGATGCAAACCATCGCGGTGGACTACGCCTCTCGCAGCGCATCCATTGGTGGCAGTTTCATTGGCAGCAACGGCGGCAAGGGCATTGATGAGCTGGCCGGCCAGTTCGCCAACCAGTTGACCAACCTGGAACAGGCCCCGCAAAACACGCCGGAGATTCGCCAGGCGCTGGATGGCATCAGCACCAAATGGCGTTACATCGAAAAATCGCTGAAGAACTACAACGAAAACAGCGTGCCGTTCCTCATCAACAAGTACTCGGACCGCATCATCGACGGTCTCGAAGACGTCTCCGCACGCTACTCCGCCGCCCAGAGCTAGACAGCAACCGGCGCGATGGCAATCACCGTCGCGCCCTCCCCTCAGGCCAGCGCCTTCAGCGTGTCGGCAATGCGCTGCAGGTCCTCCGCGGTCCCCCGCTCCCCCCAGTAGAGGGCAATCATCTGCGAGCTCGCTTCGACCTTGTAGACATCCTTCGGCAAGCCAGCCAGATGCGCCAGCACCGCTGCATCCTCGCAGGGCTCGCGCCACTGGTTCAGCCAGCTGCCTGGCTCGTTCTGCCAATAGCACCAGGCCTCGCGCCCGCGCACGCGCGGCCGATGGTACTGCGCGCAGGAATGGGGAGGCTCCTGGACCAGCCAGTGCGGCCAGTCCTGGCGCGACAGCTGCATGGCCAATCCCATTCGCCGCGCTTGCAGTCGCAGCTCCATTCGACCTCGCTGCCCCTTGGACGGCACCAGCCAGACCAATGGACTGAGCATCGCCAGAAGCAGCAACAGGACGATCCAGAGGGTCATAACGGTTATCTCCGCGCAAAAGCCTGTGTTAAACGTTTCGGAAAGCCATACTTGTGATCATGCGCAACCTTAAGGAGGAGTCACCCATGACCTACCAGCACATTCTGGTCGCCGTAGACCTGACCGATGAATGCCATCCTGTGGTGCGTCGTGCCCAGGCGCTGGCCCAGGCCAGCAATGCCAAGCTGTCGCTGGTGCATATCGTCGAACCGATGGCCATGGCCTTCGGCGGTGACGTACCCATGGACCTGTCCATGCTCCAGCAGCAGCAGTTCGAACAGGCCCGGGAGCGCCTGCAGGGCTTCGCCGGCATCTACTCCGAACTGAGCGCTGACCAGCGCCACCTGGCGTACGGCCAGCCTCGTCAGGAAATTCACCGCCTTGCAGAGGAACAGGGCTGCGACCTGATCGTTGTCGGCAGCCACGGCCGTCACGGCCTTGCCCTGCTGCTCGGCTCCACCGCCAACGACGTGCTCCACGGCGCGCCCTGTGACGTGCTCGCGGTCCGCCTGAAGAAACCTGAATAAACCGACGCGACTCCGCGGGCGGAGGCTTCAGTCGAAGCCTTCGCCCGCGCTCATCACCAGCGGTCGAATCTTCTGCAACTGGGTTTCCAGCGAATAGGTCATGCTGGATGCCATGGAGAAGAAGGTCAGGAAAGCCTTGAGGTTGGAGTCCCCTTCGCAGGTATCGTGGATACGCTGCCAGAAGGCCTGGTTCACCAACTGCAATTGCTGGAACAGCCGCACCAGCCCCTTCAGTTCCCAGTCCGCATGACGCCCTTCCCGAAGGTTGAAATACTGCCGCGCGAGGTAAAGCGAAACCGCCCGCAGGATGAACTCCTGATTGCTGGCGAATGGCAGGTGCTGCTGCGCCATCGGCTTGAGCTTGCCCAGGACCGGGCAGGCGCTGGTAGCCATGATGACCCCCAGCAGGGCGCGCAGCCCCTCCTCCAACCCGACAACCTTGGCGTATTCACGATCCGGCGTACGCACCCAGACCTGCACCTTCTTGAAGGCCGGCAATCCCTGGAAGTCCTCGATCACCCGGTGCAGGTCCACCGCAGCCGGGCAATGACTGTGGGTCTCCCGGCGTAGCGGGCAGTTGCTGCACTGTTGGTGTTCCAGACGCGTCCACTTCGGCGCGCCAGTAGCGAGCTCCTGGTCGTACTCACGATCCAGCTCGATGCGATAGCTGAACTCATGCACGTCATCCAGGCTGATGCGGTATTCGATGGCCATGGGCTCTCCGGCTCACTTCCTCAACTGTCTTCCAGTTCCGCCCAGCGTTCGATCAGGCGGTCCAGTTCCTTCTGCAAGCCATCCAGCCGTTCCAGCACCACGCGAGTCTGCTCCGGCGGGCGCTGATAGAAGGCCGGGTCGGAAATCTCTTCCTGCAACTTCGCCTGCTCGGCCTCCAGGGCTTCGATCTGCCCCGGAATCGCTTCCAGTTCGCGCTGAAGCTTATAGCTCAGCTTCTGTTTCGGAGCTTCGGCTACCGCCGCCTTGGCCACCGGCGCAGGCTCGGCAGCCTTGGGTGTCTCGGCCTTGGCCTCGCGACCTTCGCCAACGCCCAGCAGGCGCGGCGAACCACCCTGGCGCAGCCAGTCCTGATAACCGCCGACGTACTCGCGCACGCGGCCATTACCTTCGAACACCAGGGTGCTGGTGACCACGTTGTCGAGGAATGCCCGATCGTGACTGACCATCAGCACGGTGCCAGGGAAGCTCAGCAGCACCTCTTCAAGCAGCTCCAGGGTTTCCACGTCCAGGTCGTTGGTCGGTTCGTCCAGCACCAACAGGTTGGCCGGCTTGCTGAACAGCTTCGCCAGCAACAGGCGTGCCCGTTCTCCTCCGGATAGCGCCTTCACTGGAGTGCGAGCACGCTGCGGACTGAACAGGAAGTCACCGAGATAGCTCAGCACGTGACGGTTCTGGCCGTCGATGGTGATGAAATCGCGACCTTCGGCGAGGTTGTCGATAACAGTCTTTTCCAGATCGAGCTGGTGACGCAGCTGGTCGAAATACGCCACTTCGAGGCGAGTGCCGGCCTCGATGCTGCCACTGGTGGGTTGCAAGTCGCCGAGCAGCAGTTTGAGCAGGGTGGTCTTGCCGGTCCCGTTGGCACCCAACAGGCCGATCCGGTCGGAGCGCTGCAGCACCAGGTTGAAATCGTGGATCAGCGCGTCGCCACCCGGATGGGCGAAACCAACGTTCTCGGCCACGATCACCTGCTTGCCGGATTTTTCAGCCGATTCCAGCTGGAAACTGGCCTTGCCCTGGCGCTCGCGACGTTCGGCGCGCTCGACACGCATTGCCTTGAGCGCACGGACACGGCCTTCGTTACGGGTACGACGGGCCTTGATGCCCTGGCGAATCCAAACCTCTTCCTGCGCCAGGCGCTTGTCGAATAGCGCGTTGGCGGTTTCTTCCGCAGCCAGCTGCTGCTCCTTGTGAACCAGGAAGCTTGCGTAATCACCGTTCCAGTCAATCAGGTGACCGCGATCCAGTTCGAGGATGCGCGTGGCCAGGTTCTGCAGGAAGGAACGGTCGTGGGTGATGAACAGCACCGCGCCGTTGAAGCCCAGCAGAGCCTCTTCCAGCCAGGCAATCGCGCCGATATCAAGATGGTTGGTGGGCTCGTCGAGCAGCAGCAGATCGGGCTCGGCCACCAGCGCCTGGGCCAGCAATACGCGGCGACGCCAGCCACCGGAAAGCTCGGCCAGGGTCTTGTCCGCCGGCAACTGCAAGCGACTCAGGGTACTGTCCACCAACTGCTGCAAACGCCAGCCGTCGCGGGCCTCGAGTTCCTGCTGGACGTGGGCCAGCTTGGTCAGGTCGGCCTCGGACTGGATGTGCAAGCTGAGGTGATGATATTCAGCCAGCAGCGCACCAACGCCAGCCAGACCTTCGGCGACCACGTCGAACACGGTGCGGTCGTCGGCAAGCGGCAGTTCCTGGGGCAATTCGCCGATCTTCAATGCGGGTGCACGCCAGATTTCGCCGTCATCGGCGAACTGGTCGCCCTTGACCAGACGCAGCAGGCTGGACTTGCCGGTGCCGTTGCGGCCGATGATGCACACGCGCTCGCCACGGGCGATCTGCCAGGACACCTGATCCAGCAGCGGCATGGCGCCGTAGGCAAGAGATACGTCGGTGAACTTGAGCAGCGTCATGTGGGGCCTCCGGGATAAGGGCGCGCATTCTACCCGACTTGCCACACCGTCTCTCGGGCATTTTTTACCGCTGGTTTCCCCTGCTGGCGCAATGCTTTAACCGGCTCGTCGCAGAAGCTAAGCTAGGCGCTATTCGATGTCCCGAAACGGGGCATTCATAACGATATATCTGCCTCGGAAGTGTCATGCGCGGTCGTCTGCTCAGCCTGTTTTCCTGTTTGCTCCTGTCTACGGTCGGCCTGCAAAGCGCTCAGGCCGCCTCGGCTTCCCTCACACAACAACGACTGATGTACGACGAGGCCAAGCGCGCCCTGGCCAAGGGCGATTCCGGCCCCTACCAGCGTTATGCCAATGCGCTGCGCGATTACCCGCTGGAGCCGTACCTGGCCTATGACGAGCTGACCGCCCGTCTGAAATGGGCAAGCAACGACGAAATCGAGAAATTCCTCGCCGAACACGGCGACCTTCCCCAGGCTGGCTGGATGAAGTTGCGCTGGTTGCGCTGGCTGGCCGAGCGCGGCGAATGGCAGACCTTCGTCAACTACTACGATCCCAAGCTCAACTTCACCGAATTGGACTGCCTGTTCGGCCAGTACCAGCTCAAGCACGGCATGAAGAAGGAAGGCTACGCCACCGCCAAGAAGCTCTGGCTGGTAGGCAAATCCCAACCCGAGGCGTGTGATGTGCTGTTCGGCATGTGGAGCGCCGAAGGACAACTGACCGAGGAGTTGCGCTGGAAGCGCGCCAAGCTGGCGGCTGAAGCGCGCAATTACGGCCTGGCCAACCACCTGGTGAAAACCATGCCGCGCCTGGGCACCCAGGGCAAACTGATGGTGGAAGTGGCGCAGAAGCCGCAGATATTGAGCCAGACCGGGCGCTTCGTCCCCGCCGATCGCCACACCGCCGATGCGGCCGGCCTCGGCTTGCGCCGCCTGGCACGCCAGGACCCGGAGAAAGCGCTGAGCCTGCTGGAGGTCTATACGGCCCGCCTGCCTTTCTCCAAGGACGAGAAGGTCGCCATCGCCCGCGAAATCGGCCTGACCCTGGCCAAGCGTTTCGATTCACGCGCCCTGAAGGTCATGGCCCAGTACGACCCCGAGCTGCGTGACAACACCGTCAGCGAATGGCGCGCGCGCCTGCTACTGCGCCTGGGTCGCTGGGATGACGCCTACCAACTGACCCGGCAGATGCCCGAAGACCTGGCCAAGACCAACCGCTGGCGCTATTGGCAGGCCCGCACTCTGCAACTGGCGCAGCCCCAGAGCCAGCAACCGGTTCCGCTGTACCAGCCGGTGGCCCGCGAACGCGACTTCTACGGCTTCATGGCCGCCGACCGTATCCAGGCGCCCTATCAGTTGAACAACAAACCTCTGGCCATTGATCCGAAGGTCATGCAGAAGGTGCGCAACACCGCCGGCATCCGCCGTGCGCTGGAGTTCCATGATCGCGGCGAGATCGTCAACGGTCGCCGCGAGTGGTACCACGTCAGCCGCCTGTTCGACCGCGATGAGATGGTGGCCCAGGCCAAGATCGCCTACGACCTGCAATGGTACTTCCCGGCTATCCGCACCATCAGCCAGGCGCAGTACTGGGATGACCTGGATATCCGTTTCCCGATGGCCCACCGCTCGGCTCTCACTCAGCAGGCGAAGATTCGTGGCCTGCATTCCAGCTGGGTGTTCGCCATCACTCGCCAGGAAAGCGCCTTCATGGCCGACGCACGCTCCGGTGTCGGCGCCATGGGCCTGATGCAGTTGATGCCCGGTACGGCCAAGGAAACCGCACGCAAGTTCGGCATTCCTCTGGGCTCTCCGAAGCAGGCGTTCAACCCCGACGTCAACATCCAGCTCGGCGCCGCCTACCTGAGCCAGGTTCACGGCCAGTTCAACGGCAACCGCGTGCTCGCTTCGGCCGCTTACAACGCGGGCCCGGGTCGCGTGCGCCAGTGGCTGAAGGGTGCTGACCACCTGTCCTACGATGTCTGGGTGGAATCCATTCCCTTCGACGAAACCCGCCAGTACGTGCAGAACGTGTTGTCCTACTCGGTGATCTACGGGCACAAGCTGAACGCCCCGCAGCCCCTTGTGGACTGGCACGAGCGGTATTTCGACGATCAGTAAGAAACAGAAAAGGGCGCCCGTTGGCGCCCTTTTTCATAATGGTCGCGGAGGGTGTCTGAAGTCAGCTCGTAGGGTGGGCTTCAGCCCACCAACACACCCTGCACCGATCCGCTACTCCAGCACTTCGACTTCCATCCCCACTTCCAGCACGCCTGCGCTGCGGTTGATCAGGTTCTGTCCGAAGTAAACCTCGCCTTCCCGCTCGCGGTAGGTCTTGAGAGTGGTCAACGGCTCGCGGTCGGAGCTGCGTTCGCCGGTAGCCGGATCGATGGTGGTCAGGATGCAGCGGCTGCAGCCCTTGGCCACGCTGAACTCGATGCCGCCGATGCGGATGCGCTTCCAGCCGTCCTCGGCATAAGCCTCACTGCCCTCCACCACCAGGTTCGGACGGAAGCGCAGCATTTCCAGAGGCCGCCCTACCCGCTTACTGAGGTCATCCAGCGAAGCCTGGCCGATCAGCAGCAGCGGATAACCGTCGGCAAAGCCCACCTTCTCTTCCGGCAGCAAGCTGCCGGGAATGTCCCGCGCACGATGATCCGGCACATGGACCAGGCGGCAGGCCTTGCCGAGGAAACCGCTGAGCCATTCCGCCGCCACGTCGCCGGCGTCCGGCACATGCATCGGTGCGCCCCAGACGAAGGTGCCGCGCAGGTTGGCGTCGGGCTCCGGCAGCGACACCTCCAGGGTGGGCAGGCCTGCGGCACTCAAGGTCAGACCACCGGCGTCGTTCCAGCGCGCCGAGAGTTGGGACATCTGGGAAAAGGCGCGCTGGGTCAGGAATCGGCCGTTTTCCGCATCCACCAGCATCCAGCGCCGGTCACCTGCCAGGCCCAGGCCATCCAGCCGGGCTTGTTGCAGGGGTTCGCCAATGGCGGATTTCATGGGGAAACGATAGAGGGACGAGAGACGCAACATGGCCAGCTTCCTGATCGGCGTTCGAGCGAAGTGCCCGTTATACGCAGCCGGCCCCGCTCACCTCAAGCTCATTGATCTCGCTTGAGGCGGTCCATCACCACGTCCACCAGCCTGTCGGGCTGGAATTTGGAGAGGAAGTTGTCGCAGCCGACTTTCTTCACCATGGCGTCGTTGAAGCTGCCGGACAGCGACGTGTGCATCACCACGTAGAGGTCGCGCAGACGCGGGTCGTTGCGAATTTCGGTGGTCAGTCGATAGCCGTCCATTTCCGGCATTTCCGCATCGGTGAAGATCATCAGCAGCTTCTCGGTCATGTCTTCACCGCTATCCGCCCAGGCCTTGAGCATCTTCAATGCCTTCAGGCCATCGCTGGCCATGTGCATGCGCATGCCGAGCTGCGAAAGGGTCTCCCGCAACTGCGTCAGGGCCACACTGGAATCGTCCACCAGCAGCACCTCGCGCCCCACGGCCATCTGCAGCAACGGATTGCCCAGGCGATCAGCGGATACCCGGGTGCTCATCGGCACGATCTCCGCCAGTACTTTTTCCACGTCTATGACTTCGACGATCTGCTCGTCCACCTTGGTGATGGCCGTCAGGTAATGCTGGCGGCCCGCGCCACCGGGCGGCGGCATGATGGACTCCCAGTTGAGATTGAGAATGCGATCCACGCCGCCGACCAGGAATGCCTGCACCGAGCGGTTGTACTCGGTGACGATGATGGTGCTGCGCTCGTCCGGCACCAGCGGACGCATGCCGATGGCCTGGGACAGGTCGATTACCGGCAGCGTCTGACCCCGCAGATTGACCACGCCGCACACGAAGGGATGGCGCTGCGGGATCAGCGTCATCTTGGGCAGTTGAAGAACTTCCTGCACCTTGAACACGTTGATGGCGAACAGCTGACGACCACTGAGGCGGAACATCAGGATTTCCAGGCGGTTTTCACCCACCAGTTGGGTGCGTTGATCGACGGTGTCGAGAATGCCGGCCATGGAACTTCCTCTGCTGCGAATGCGGTGTGGGCAGGACTGCCATGGCAGCGTTTCGGCAAAGCGCCGAAAAACTGAAGACATGGCACTGCGCCATCATGCCGCAGCCAACCCTATGACGCCAGCACGCCCAGGGCTCAGCCTGGCAGCAGCAGTGGAGAGTCTTCGGGAAGATGCAATCGCAGCGCCCCCACCCGTGCGGAGACGCGCAAGCGCGAGCTTTCCAGCGGTTCGCCATCGAGGTTAAGGTCCAGCCCTTCCGCAGCTTCCACTTCTACCCACGGCAGGCGCGCGCTCACGGAAACCGCCTCCAGACCGAGGATGCCGCCGGACAGCAGTGTCGTCAGGGTGCCCACCACATCCTGGGGAGCCGGGATGATGCAGAGGTCCAGCAACCCATCGTTCAGCACCGCCTGCGGACACAGCGGATGGCCGCCGCCGGCCTGCCGCCCATTGCCGATACCGAGCGCCAGGAATTCGCCCTCCCAGAAGAAATCCGGCCCGCGAAAACTACCCATGGCCGAATGCACTTCGGCGAAATGGGTAAGGCCGGTAAGGAAATAGGCAGCCCCACCGAGCACCTTCTTCAGGTCTTCGGAGGTGTTGGCCGTGATCTTCGAGCCGAATCCCCCCGTCACCATGTTGAGGAACAGGTGTCCGCCGGCATCGCCCAGGTCGATCGCACGCGGCGCCACATCCAGCAGAGCCAGTGCTTCGCGGGGTTCAAGGGGTACTCCAGCGGCACGCGCGAAATCGTTGGCCGTGCCCAAGGGCAACAGCGCCAGGCTGGCATCGCTATCCGCCTGGACCATGGCTTCCGCCACCTCGCGCAAAGTGCCGTCACCGCCACCGGCGATCAGCGTCCGATAGCCCGCTGCCAACGCCTCCCCCACCAGTCGGCGAGCATCACCCGCTTCCCAGGTGACGCGCACGGCCAACTCCCACCCGTCCTCCCGGCGTGCTTCCACCGCCGTTCTAACGTCGTCGTTGGTTGCCTGTTTGCCGTGCAGGATCAGCAAGGCTTTGCGCTCGCCCATATCACCTCCATCGATCAGGAATGGCCGGAGTATAGGACCGCAAGACTTCGACAATGACGCCCGCGCCGATTGTTCCAACGTCAAACCAATCGAGTATTTAGATATCAATTGCGGAAAAATTGCGCTTTTGCACAGTTATATGATGATTGATCATGCCACCCATTCCTCCGGAGAACTCCCTCCGCGAGCAGACTGGAGAACTGAACATGATCGAAGTACGCCCCTTCGCTGAACTGGGTGGAGCCCACCACGGCTGGCTCAATGCCCGTCATCACTTTTCCTTCGCCAGCTATTACGACAGCCAGCGGATGAACTGGGGCCAACTGCGGGTATGGAACGACGACGAGATCGCTCCCCACAGTGGCTTCCCGCCGCATCCGCACCAGGACATGGAAATCATCACCTACGTCCGCGAGGGTGCCATCACCCATAAGGACAACCTCGGCAACCAGGGCCGCACCGAAGCCGGTGACGTGCAAGTGATGAGCGCCGGCACGGGCATCGCCCACAGCGAGTACAACCTGGAAGATGAAACCACCAAGATCTTCCAGATCTGGATCATGCCTACCGAGTACGGT
This sequence comes from Pseudomonas sp. BN414, assembly GCF_029871275.1. Classification (NCBI taxonomy): domain Bacteria; kingdom Pseudomonadati; phylum Pseudomonadota; class Gammaproteobacteria; order Pseudomonadales; family Pseudomonadaceae; genus Pseudomonas; species Pseudomonas sp. BN414. The sequence continues at coordinate 115,698 of NZ_SSOL01000075.1, read as the reverse complement.
GCTGCGCCGTCCTGGGGCGCCCGTCCCTTCCCCAAGGGAGAGCGTGCAGGCAGCTTCGTCACCCTGGCGAGCGGGATCGATGAAGGCACCGACGCCCTGCACATCCGCGCCAACGCACGACTCGTCGCCGCGACCCTGAAGGCAGGACAAAGCGCCGAGTACCGCCTGGAGAAAGGCCGCAAGGCCTACCTGGTGGCAGCCAAGGGCAAATACGAGGTGAACGGCGTTGCTGCCGAAGCCCGCGACGGCGTGGCGGTGCACGATGTGGAAGTGCTCAGCTTCACCGCCAGCGAGGACAGCGAAATCGTCCTGGTGGATGTGGCCTGATCTGCCATCGATGGGTACACAGCACGTTGTGGGAGCGAATTCATTCGCGATGGAACTCGCCGGGGGCTGCGATGCAGCCCTTTCGCGAATGAGTTCGCTCCTACAGATTTGCTACGCCGGGTAGCCGGTGATGTCCCGAATCTTGCGGTACAACGGCCGCAACTGCTTGTACATCCCTTGGTAAACCTCGCGGTATAGCCGGTCATAGGTCCGCTGTGCCTGCGGGTCCGGCTGGAACACCTGACCTACCCGCGTCATGGCGCCAATGGCCGTCGGAAAGTCCGGGTGCAAGCCCAGGCCCACCGCGCAGTCGATCGCCGCACCGAGCCCCGAAGTTTCGTAGACGTGCGGCCGCTCAGCCGGCAGACCGAAGATGTCGGCGGTCAGTTGCATGGCGGCATCGCTCTGGGAACCGCCGCCGGAAACCCGCAATCGCGTAATGTGAGTGCCGGAACGTTTCTCGATCTGCTCCTTGCCCTGGCGGAGGGCATACGCAAGACCTTCGAGAATGGCGCGATAGATATGCGCGCGGGTATGAACATCGCCGAAGCCAATGATCGATCCCTTCGCCTCCAGACCCGGCTCGCGGATGCCCGGCGACCAGTAGGGCTGTAGCATCAACCCCATAGAACCGGGCGGCACGCTGTTGACCAGCTCGTCGAAAAGCGCCTCCGGCTCAACCCCCAGCTCCTTTGCCCGCTGCATTTCACGCAGGCCGAACTCCTGCTTGAACCAACTGACCATCCAGAAGCCCCGGTAGATCATCACTTCGGTGTTGAAGTGATCGGGAATCGCCGCCGGATAGGGCGGAATCAGCGGGATGGTTTCCAGGTACTTGCGTCGCGTGGTGTTGATCGTCGCGGTCGTGCCATAGGACAGACAGGCCATGCTTGGCTCCACCCCGCCGGCACCAATCACTTCACAGGCCTTGTCGGCACCCGCGGCAATCAGCGGCAGACCTTCCGGGATTCCAGTATGGCGGCTGGCCTCGGCGGTGATGCTTCCCAAGCGCTCGCCGGGCTTGAAGAGTTCCGGCAACTGCTCGCGGCGCACCGGCATGGACTGCCATTTCCAGTCACGCGGCGCGGCCCACTGCAGGCGCTTGTAATCGAATGGCAGATAGGCGACCTGGCACGCCACCGAATCGACGAAGCGGCCACACAGCCGGTGACTGAGGAAGCCTGACAGCAGCAGCACCTTGTGCGTTCTCGACCAGAGTTCCGGCTGGTTCTGCGCCACCCAGTTGGCCTCCGCCTGGGCACGGAAATAGTCCACTGTGCCCTCCAGACCGATCGCCTTGAACAGCCATCCCCAGGGCCCCTTGATCCGCCCCTCCACCTCGGCCTGACGCTGGTCGAGCCAGAGAATGGCCGGGCGCAATGGCTTGCCCTGTTCGTCGACATTAATGACGGTGCCGCGCTGGGTGGTCAGGGACACACCGCGAATCAGACTGCGGTCGATGTCCACTGACGCCCACAATAGCCGGCAAGCTTCACCCAGGCTGTTCCAGTAGTAGTCAGGGTCCTGTTCGGCCCAGCCAGGCTGGCTGGAGTAATAGGCTTCCAGCGGCACCTTGCCCTTGCCCACCAGGTTGCCTTGCAGGTCGAACAGCAGGGCGCGAACGCTCTGGGTGCCGTTGTCGATGGCCAGCAGATAACTCTTTTCGCTCACGATGCGTCCTTGTTCTTGTTATTCCGGCAAGCTGTAGCAGTGTCGCCAGAGCGCCAGGTAGGCCGCCTCTTCCTCTGCCCAGCGGGAATCGCCCCACCCCAGCAGCGGCTGGCACAGCGAGCGAATGCGCGGCAGCTCCGCGCGGGCCCCTTCCGGCAGCAACAGACCGAGGCGCGTCCGACGCAGCAACAGATCATCCAGATGCAGGACCAATTCGCCCTCCGCCGCCCAGGCCAGTTCGGCCCAAAGCGTATTGCTGCTTCCGACGCGCCCGTTGCCAAGCTTCACGGCCCAGCGCGCCACTTCGGCAGCACTTCGCCCATGCCGCCCCACCAGACGCAGACGCTGGGCGGGCGAAAGGTTCGTAGCGTCCGGAGCTGCGCAGGGCCGAAACACCAGGTCATCGCCCTCCTCCACAGTCCGGTCGACGAAGCCTGCGCAGGCATGCAGCACCTCCAGGGCCAGCAGACGGAAAGTGGTCAGCTTGCCGCCGGCCAGGGTGACGCAGCCGGGCTCCGTCCAGAGGACGTGCTCGCGCTTCTCATCCGAGGGTTTCAACCGCGCCTCGCCATCGCTCACCACCGGCCGGACCCCCGCCCAGGTGGACAGCACATCGCAACGGCCAATCTGGGCTGCGGGGAATTGCAGGGCGCAGGCATCCAGCAGGTAGCTGACTTCCGCCTCGGTGATGCGCGCGTCCCGATCCAGGTCCTCTCGGTGGTCAAGGTCGGTGGTGCCAATCACGGTCGCCCCTTCCCAGGGGAAGACGAAGACCGGCCGACCGTCGGTGGGATGCATGAAACTAATCGCGTGAGCCAGCGGCAGACGCCAGGCCGGAAGCAGGAGATGACTGCCGCGCAGCGGGCGAATGTGTTCCGTGCCCTGTGCAGCGCGCAGACGATCGGCCCAGGCACCCGTGGCCTGGGCCACCGCACGGCTGCGGAACGTGAAGCGCTCGCCAGTCTCCAGGTCCTCGGCTTCCAGGCCGGTCACCCTGCCCTGGTCCCGCCGCAAACTCACCACACGCACGCCGTTCAGGGCCTCGCCACCTTCGGCGCGAGCCTCGCCCAGCACTCGCATCACCAGACGGGCATCGTCGGTGACGGCATCGAAGAAACGGGTGCCACCCTGTAAGCCACCTTCGGCCAGGCCAGGCACCAGATAGCGCAGTTGCTGCAGCGGGTAGTAAAAGTGATTGCGGTGCCCGGCGAGCGCGTCGTACACCGCCAGCAGGCCGCCGAAGATCCGCGGCCCTGGAAAACCGCCGCGGTGCGGCATGACGAAACTCAACGGTTCCACCAGTCCTGGCGCTTCGGCCAGCAGACGCTGGCGTTCACGCACCGAGGCGCGGGTAAGGCCGAACTGGCCCTTGGCGATGTAGCGCAAACCGCCGTGGACCATCTTCGAGGACCGGCTCGACGTTCCCCAGGCGAAGTCCCGCTGCTCCAGCAGCAGGCATTTCCAGCCACGCCTGGCCGCTTCCCGCAGGATGCCGGCACCACAAATGCCGCCGCCGACCACGATCAGATCCCACTCGCGGCTGGCCAGTTCGGGCAAGGCAGCGGCGCGCCAACCGGCGTTCCAGGCACCCATGTTCAATCCTCGAGCAGAACGCCGGGAGCGAGACGCCCCTCGGGGTCGAAGTGCTGCGCCAGACTACGCAGCACAGACATGCCCAGAGGCCCTTTCTCCACCGGCAACCAGGGGGCGTGGTCGCGGCCAACGCCATGTTGATGGCTGATGGTGCCGCGATTCTGCGCGATCACTTCGCTGGCAACGCGTTTGAGTTTGCTCCAGCGCGCCAGGGCCTCGGCGTAACTCGCACCGGGACGATAGACGTAGGTGGTGTAGATGCTCGATCCCTCGCCATAGACATGGGACAGGTGCGTGAACACGTGGACGCGCTCGCCTTCATCCGCCAGCCCGGTGCGCAGGCTGGCCTCGATCTTGCCGAGCAGGCTGTCGACATTGACCCAGTCGGTAGCGGTCTCCAACGTGTCCACCACATAGCCCGCGCTCCACAGCGCGTGGCGCAGATAGGGGAAACGGAAGCGGTTGTGCTCCCACTTCTTGCCCAGCAGAGTACCGGTGAAGACCCCGCCGAATCCCTTCAACAGGCGCCGGGCCTGCTTCAGCGACGCGGCGTTCTGCGCGCGGTTGCCGGTCACGCCGAAGGTCAGCATGCATTTGCCGGCGCCGGCGCCACGCAGGGCCAGGTACTTTTCCAGCAGCGCGATCTGTCCCGGATGGCCAGCTAGGGCCAGCTGGGTTTCCGTTTCAATAGCGTTCGACAGGCGCAACATGGACAGCGGCACCCGCGCCTGGGCAAGGCAGCGGATACCCTCGAGTGCCTGCGTCCAGTTGGGCAGGAAAACCGCGTAGAAGGATTCCTGGTCGGCCAGCGGAGTGACACGCACCCGCACTTCGGAAATCACCCCGAAGCGCCCTTCGGAGCCGAGCACAATTTCACGCAGGTCCGGCCCCGCCGCCGACGCCGGGAAGGTCGGCAGTTCCATGGGACCGGCAAAGGTCTCCAGCGTACCGCCGGCGAACAGCTGTTCGATGCGTCCATAACGCAAGGATTGCTGGCCACTGGAGCGACTGGCCACCCAGCCGCCCAGGGTGGAGAGCTCCCAGGACTGCGGGAAATGACCAAGCGTATAGCCACGGGCACGAAGCTGGCTTTCCACCTGAGGGCCGTTGGCGCCAGGGCCGAAGGTTGCGATCTGGCTTTCCTCGTCCAGCTCCAGCAAGCGATTCATGCGCGCCAGGGAAAGCGTCAGCACCGGCCGCTCGCCGGCCTGGGGGTTGATATGCCCCGCCACCGACGTGCCGCCGCCATAGGGAATCAGCACCAGATCGCGTTCAGCCGCCAGGGTCAGCAGCTCGCGGATCTGCTCCGGGGTTTCCGGGAAGGCCACGCCGTCAGGGAACAGGCCGAAATCGCCCTCGCGCATGGCCAGCCAGTCCGGCAGGCTCTGGCCACGAGCGTGGCGCACGCGGGTCTCGGCATCCAGGCTGATCAGCGGGTGCGCCGCCAGGCGCGAGGCCGGCACGCGCGCCAGTACCTGCTCAAGAGTCGCATCAGCCAGCGGCTGGCCCATGCTGATGCGTTCGGCCAGGAAGGCCGCTCCATTGGCCGGCAGTTCCACCACCGTCGCCTCATCGCCCCAGCCGTTCCAGCGTCGCATGCCGTTCTCCTTGTTCGGGTTGTTTCGAAGGTCTTGGATGGCTGCCTATACTAGCCAGCCGCCCAAAGGCGTCACTGTCGAATCGGGACAGTGGCCATCGCCAATCAGGACATAACAAGAAAACGCATGCACGCCCTCGGCTATACCTCCGTTCCCGCCCTTCTCAAGTACCTGCGCCATGCGGAACAGCTTGGTCTGGAACAGGCCACCGTTCTCGCCGCGGCCGGGCTCAGCCCCGAAGACCTTGCGGACAACGGGCGACGCCTTCCCAGTGAAGTCCACGAGCGCCTGCTGGGCCATCTGATTCGCGAGTCCGGCGATCCGCTCTTCGGCCTGCATTCAGCGCGCTATGTACAGCCCGGCTCCTGGAGCGTGCTGGGCTACATCACCATGAACTGCGCCACCCTCGGCGAAGCCATGAGTCGCATCGCGCCTTACGAGAAGCTGGTGGGTGACATGGGCGTGAGTCGCATCGAGGCCGAGGGCGACCTGGTGCGAATGATCTGGAGTTGCCGCCACCAGGACCCGGCCATCCGCCGCCACATGGTGGAAAACGTACTGGCCTCCTGGCTGCTCTATGCCCGCTGGATCGCCGACATGCAACGCTCACCAAGGGAAGTGTGGTTCGAACACGCCCAGCCCGAGGGAACCCGCATCGAAGACTACGAAGCAGTGTTCGGCTGCCCGGTCCATTTCGAACAGCCCTGCAACGCCCTGCTGGTCCCCCTTGAGTACCTCGCCGTGCCACTGCGTCAGGCCGACGCCAACCTGCTGCGCACACTGGAGGAACATGCCCTGGCACTGATGGCGGGGCTGGATGACGACGAGCCGCTTCCGCAGCGGGTCAAGAATGCGCTGCGTCTGCTGCTCAAGGACGGCCTGCCGCGCAAGGAACGGGTGGCAGAGAAATTCCATATGACCGTTCGCACCCTGCAGCGCCACCTGCAACAGGCGGGTACGAGCTACCAGCAGATTCTCGACGAACTACGCCGCGAACTGGCGGAGCACTACCTGCTGCGCAGCGACCTGCCGATCCAGGACATCGCCTGTTACCTGGGCTTCACCGAATCGCGCTCCTTCCACCGCAGCTTCAAGGCCTGGACCGGGCAGACGCCGGGGGAGTATCGGGAGGCGAAGAGGCAAGGGTGAGGCAGGAGCAAACCTGTGGGGGCGATTTCAATCGCTAAGCAGGACGCAGTCCTGCCATATGGGCTTGCATGGGGCAGCTGTGCTGCCCTTAGCGAATAAATTCGCCCCCACAAAGAGAGGCAGAATCCGCACAACCGCTAGGCCTGCAACTCACTCAACGGAATGAAGCGCAAGGTATCGCCCTCGGCCAGGGTGGTGCCTTCCAGTACTTCCACCAGCCCCTCGGCCCAGGCGGCACTGCGCAGCACACCGGAGCTCTGGTTCGGGTAGATCACCGCGCGGCCATTCTCCAGTCGCGCACGCAGGTACTCGCGACGGTTACCCGGTTTCTTCCAGGTGAAGCCGGCAGGCACCACGAACCCCAGCGGTTCCACCTCTTCGACGCCGAGGCGACGCAGCAGATAGGGCCGCGCCAGAAGGCCGAAAGTCACCAGGGTCGACGCCGGATTGCCCGGCAGGCCGATCACCGGCACCCCACGGAAATGCCCGAAGGTCAGGGGCTTGCCCGGCTTGATCGCCAGCTTCCACAGCGCCAGCTCGCCCGCTTCGCGCAGCGCTTCGCCCAGGAAGTCCGCCTCGCCTACGGAAACCCCGCCGGTGGAAAGAATCAGGTCCACCTGGCCCAGTTCGGTCAGTGCCTTGCGGGTCAGCTCCAGATCGTCAGCGAGGATGCCGGCGTCCACCACCGAGCACCCCAGGCGCTTGAGCCAGGCGATCAGCAGGCTGCGGTTGCTGTTGTAGATCTGCCCCGGCCCCAGCGGCTGGCCGGGCGGTACCAGTTCGTCGCCGGTGGAGATCACCGCCACGACGGGGCGACGGCGCACCAGCAATTCGGCGGCGCCGAGGGAGGCACACAGCCCCATCTCGATGGGGCCCAACCGCGTGCCGGCCGGCAGCACGCTATCGCCGGTACGGGTTTCCTGCCCGCGCGGGCGGACGTTCTGACCAGCCTTGAGTGGTTCGAGAAAGCGCACCCTGCCATCGGACAGGACTTCGGCGTTCTCCTGCATCTCCACCAGGTCCGCGCCTTCGGGCAGCGGTGCACCGGTGAAAATACGCGCGCAGGTGCCAGGCTTCAGCGGCTCCGGTGCGCTGCCGGCGAGAATGCGCTGGCTCACCACCAGCGGCTCGCCCTGCCAGTCGGCCAACCGCAGCGCGTAACCATCCATCGCACTGTTGTCCCACGGAGGCAGGTCGAGGCCAGCCACCAGCGGTTCGGCCAGTACACGGCCGTCGGCGTCAGCCAGCCTCACGGTCTCGCATGCGTCGATCGGGGCAGCCGCCGCCAGCGCCAGCAGACGCGCCAGTGCGTCCTCCACCGGCATCAGGCCGGGATGGTCGCAACCACTCATCCGCGGCTCTCGCAGGCATTGGCCTGGGTCAGATGCGGCACGAAATTGCAGGGACGATGACGATTGTCCAGTTGCTCGGCGAGGATGCCGTCCCAGGCGGTGCGGCAGGCATTGGTGGAGCCCGGCAGGCAGCACACGAGGGTGCCGTTGGCCAGTCCGGCCAGGGCCCGGGACTGCATGGTGGAGGTGCCGATATCCGCCACGGAAATCTGCCGGAAGTACTCACCGAAGCCATCCACCTGCTTATCCAGCAGACAGGCCACCGCTTCGGGTGTGCTGTCGCGGCCGGTGAAGCCGGTGCCGCCGGTAATGAGTACCACCTGCACGTGATCGTCGGCGATCCAGGTGGCGACCTGGGCGCGGATCTTGTACAGGTCGTCCTTCAGCAGCACGCGCGCGGCCAGATTGTGTCCGGCGGCGGTCAGGCGATCGACGAAGAGCTGGCCGGAGGTGTCGGTCTCCAGGCTGCGGGTATCACTGACGGTTAGAACGGCGATATTGAGCGGCACGAACACCGCCTCGGCCTTGTGACTCATGGCAGGCTTCCAGTTGTAGGTGTGAATGCCCGGTGTTATATCACAGCGCCGTCCCGGAGACCTTTCCATGACCGACCAGCCCCTGCCGCCCTGTTCCGTACTGCTGCTTTCCGGCGGTCGCGGCCAGCGCATGGGCGGCCGCGACAAAGGCCTGGTCGAATGGCGCGGTCGCCCCCTGATCGCCTGGCTGCACGAGCGGGTCCGCCCGCTCACCGACGACCTGATCATCTCCTGCAATCGCAACGGCGAGCGCTACGCCACCTGGGCCGACCAACTCGTGCAGGACGACAGCCCGGACTACCCGGGACCGCTGGCCGGCATCCGCGCAGGTCTGGCAGTGGCCCGCCACGAGCACCTACTGATCCTGCCCTGCGACGCCCCGCAAGTGGACGACACGCTGATCGCCAGCCTCCTCGCCGCCGCCTGCGAGCGCCCGGTCATGGTCCGTCAGGGTGAATTCTGGGAGCCGCTGTTCTGCGTCCTGCCCCGTGCCGTGCTGCCGATACTGGAAGCCGGTTGGCAGGCCGGAGAGCGCAGCCCGCAGCGCATCCTCCGGAAACTGGACCCGGTCGCGGTGGTCTGCGCGGAAGGCGATCCGCGGCTCGCCAACCTGAATACGCCCGATCTGCTGGGCCGCTCGCATCCTGGGAACTGAGTCAGATTTCTGGAACTTTGCCCGGAAGTTCTTCGTCAGAAGCTCCGTTAACCAGCGTACTCATCAAGGAGATGACGATGAACCAGCGGATAGTCCCCGCTTTCCTGCTCGCAATGGGTCTTTTCACTCTGGCCGGCTGCTCTTCGCCGACCGTGATCACCCTCAACGACGGGCGTGAAATCCAGGCCGTGGACAAACCCGATTTCGACGATGACACGGGCTTCTACGAGTTCGAACAACTGGACGGCAAGCGTGCCAAGGTGAACAAGGATCAGGTCCGCACCATCAAAGAACTTTGATTCTCGCGGCCCGCTCGCACTCTTCCAGCGAGGCGGGCCTTCACCCTCCCCAGCAATCCCGCGTCATTCTTCGCCTCCTCACCCCGCAATGCAGCGAAATTAAAAAATTTCTCGCTAACCCCTTGTAGGCCAAAAGTTTTTCTGTAGAATGCGCGCCACACAACGGAGCGTAGCGCAGCTTGGTAGCGCGTCTCGTTCGGGACGAGAAGGTCGCTGGTTCGAATCCAGTCGCTCCGACCAAATCCCGAAAAACCCGCCTAAATGGCGGGTTTTTTATTGCCTGCGATTTTTGTCAGCGGCATACGCGACGAGGATTCCAGGGTGTGGAAGCGGAACGATCAGCGTCGGTCCGCGTGGCGGGCATTACTGCCTGACGCCAAGCGGCCGGAAGCGCTACGTCAGGAAATGGCGGTCAGGACAGGAAGGAAGCCACGGCGGCTGCATCGAAGGGCCAGCCCAGTTCACCGCCGGTATCGCAACGACGCAGCACCGGAATGCGCAGGCCATAGACTTCGACCCACTCTTCGCGCTCGGCTATGTCCACCACCTCCACCAACAGGCCGCGTTCGACGAAGGGCATGAGCACGCCCTCGGCGACCTCGCAGAGGTGGCAGCCGAGGGTGCCGAAGAGTTGGCATTCAGGAAGCATGGGGACGCGCCTCGAAGATCAGCGAGGCGCGAAGTCTAGCACGCGATCAGGCGTCGGTGGACTTGCCCTGACCCTTGTCCAGCAAGGGTTGCAGGCCATCCAGCAGTCGATTGTTCAACGCCTCGGCCTTGGCCAGTTGAGCCGGATTGAAGCGCTCATCCAGGTCGAATCCACCCTTGAGCAGCTGCTTCAGCGTGTCACGGCCGTTATCGGCCAGCTCCCCGGCACTGCGCAGGGCTTCCAGCAGGCTATCGGCATAGTCCTTGAGGTTGCCATTGACCGCACTGGCCGCCTGGCCGCCCTGCTGGGCGACTGCGCCATACGCATCGGTGGCCTGCATGACCTTGGCCTGGGTGAGGTGCAAGGACATGGATGCCAGTTGCTCGCCATCCATGTCCAGCGTCATGGCACGGTCGAAAGCGCCGGCGAGGTCACCGGAGTAGAACTTGCTGGAGATGTCCTGGACCTGGCCGAGCAGGTCGCTCAGTGCGGCCTTTTCCTCGTCGTCCAGCTCGCCTTGCACCTCGATCTGCCAGGCGCCGATCTGCAGGCTGGAAGACTGGCTGCTGCCCATCAGCAGTGACGTCTTGCCATCGCTGGCCGCCGCCAGGCTGCTCCGAGAGTAGCTGGCCGATGCCTGGGCGATCGAGATGCGCAGTTTGTCGCCGTCGCGGGTCTTCACTTCCAGGTCGAAGGTTTCCGCCTGGGCCTGGAATCGCTCGCTGTAGCCGGCAACAGCCACGGTGCCACCGGGTTCGGTGGTGACCGCAGGCTGCAGATAGGACTTCTGCAACTGGCCCAGGCCGTCCTGGATACGGTCGAAGGTGTCGTCGATATCCTCGGCCACCTTGCCGCCGAGCACGCCCAGTCCATCGAGAATCTTGCGCGCGTCATCGAAGCCTTTCTGAATTCCGACGCGGGCCTGATCGAGCAGCCCCTGCAACTTGGCTGGGTCGCCGCCATTGGCCGACTCGCTGCGCAGGCGCTGGTCGATGAAGCCGAGCACTTTTTCCGCGACTTTCTCGGGAGTGTATTTGGAGGCCATGTCGCTCAGAGCGTCCGGTTCCAGCCCCAACTGCTTGCCGAGTCGACCAGCCAGGGTTTCCTGCGCATCCACCTGCTTTCGCGCCAGGGCAGCGGGCAAACCGGAAACAGCGGAACGCTGGGTGGAGGAAGCGAACGGGGCCAGGGCATTCATAGCGGGGAATCCGGAGTCGGCGGCGTCCCCTCTTTGGCGGCCGACGGCCGAAGAACTTGAGCAGCTGTCGACGAGCGGATTGCGTCAGATACCGGCGGCGCGCATCAGTTGATCAGCCGCCTCCTTGGCCTCCAGTGCCTGGTCGCTCGGTCCCTCGATGTGGGCCATGCTGATCGCCCCCTCCATCAGATACTGGAGCTGGCGGGCCAGGCGCTCGGGCTGGGCAACCTCCAGTCGTGCCAGCGCCTCACGGAAGTAGCGCTGGGTTGCCAGCTTGTAGGACGCCGCGAGGCGATGCACCGGATGGTCGCGATCATGGAATTCGCCCGCCGCATTGATGAAGGCGCAGCCGCAGAACGGCTCCTGCCTCAGCCACTCGGCCAGGCCATCGAAAACCCGCAGGATGGCTTCCCGCGGCGGCAAATGCTCGAACGCCGCAGCCATGCGCTCGGCTGCCGGTGCGAAGCGTGATTCCAGGGCGGCGATGATCAGCTCGTCCTTGGATTTGAAATGCTTGTAGAGGGTCATCTTGGCCACGCCGGACTCGGCCAGGATGCGGTCGATACCCGTGGCGTGGAAACCTTCGCGATAGAAAAGCGCGATGGCGGTGTTGACCAGTTGATCGCGTTTGCTCGATGCCATTGCTGTCTCCTGAACCGCCGCATTATGCGCACCCGGCCTGGTCGACTCAAACCGCGCGGGACGCGAGTCCGGGATGTCGCGAGCTTTGCGCTTGAAATATACAGACAGGTCTGTCTACTATCCAGCGCATTCCAACCAACGCGAGGGACTCGCCATGCAACTCCACGACTTCTATCTCTCCGGCAACTGCTACAAGGTCCGGCTGTTTCTCGGCCTGATAGCTCAACCGGCCGAACTGGTGAACGTCGACCTGCCCCGCGGCGCGCAGAAGCGTCCGGAGTTCCTGGCGCTGAATCCGCGAGGCCAGGTCCCGGTGCTGGTGGACGATGGCCAGCCGCTGGTCGACTCCCAGGCGATACTCGTCTACCTCGCGCGACGCTATGCGGATACACACTGGCATCCGCAGGACGCCTTTTCCCAGGGGCAGATCGCGGGTTGGCTAAGCCTCACCGCCAACGAAATCCATAACGGTGTGGCACGTGCGCGAGTCGGCCTGAAGTTCGGCCGGCCGGTGGACCTGGAGGACGCCCAGGCCCGTGGCCGGCAGGTTCTGGAACTGGTGAATGCCCACCTGGCCAATCGCTCCTGGCTGGTCGGCGAGCAGCCCACCATCGCCGACGTGGCGGTTTACCCCTATCTGGCGATGGCCGAAGAAGGTGGCCTGGAGCTTGCGCCCTATCCGCACCTGAACAGCTGGATCGCACGGATCCGCGCCCTGCCCGGCTACGTCGACCTGCCCCGGTTCTAAGGGCCGGACGCCAACGTGACCTTTCCATTCCACCCCGGGAGCCGCCGGCAGTGATTTCAGAAGCTGCACGCCCCTCTCGCTTCCTGCCTCGAGGACACTGATCAAATGCGCCTGCGTTCGTACTGCCTGCTCTTCCTGCTCGGCACCTTCAGCGCCATCTCCCAGGCCGATGGCCTGCGCTTCGCCCTGGTGAAGACCTCGGAAACCGAAACCCTGGACGCCTTTACCGTGGCAGACGGCAAATGGACGGAAAAGGTGAAGGCGAACCACGTGGCGGTGCTGATCCAGCATCACGCCGCTACCCTGCTGTTCGACACTGGACTCGGCCGTCAGGTGGATAGCCAGTTCACCCGCGAGATGCCCTGGTGGGACAAGCCGCTGATGCAGTACGGCGCCGTGAGTCCGGCCCGCGATCAACTGGACCGTGATGGCGTTCAGGTGGACCGCATCATCCTCAGCCATGCCCACTGGGACCACGCCTCGGCCCTGGTGGACTTTCCCGAAGTACCGGTCTGGGCGCCTTACGACGAAATCGAATTCACTGAAATCGCGACGCCGCCTGCGGTCCTGCCCAGCCAGTTCGCCCACAAGGTGAAATGGCACCCCTTCACCTTCCTGCCGGTTCCCTTCATGGGCTTCGAGGAAAGCCTCGACCTCTTTGGGGATCGCAGCCTGGTCCTGGTGCCGCTGAGTGGCCATACACCGGGTTCGGTGGGCCTGTTCGTGACCCTGGACGACGGACGGCGCTTCTTCTTCACCGGTGATACCAGCTGGCGTCTGGAAGGTTTTACCGGGCCGAAGGAGAAGTTCTGGGTCAGCCGCAGAATGGTCGACAACGATCGCGAAGCCACCCGCGCTCAACTGCAGAAGGTCCACGACCTGCTCCAGCAGGAACCCGGGCTCACCGTGGTTCCTGCCCACGATGCCGGTGTGCAGGACAAGCTCGGCTACTACCCGCAATGGGTGCAGTAGACGGCCGACCATCGTCTAACAGACAGGAAATGTAACGAAATGCTTTAGTCAAATTGTTGTAACAGGACGACCCGACCGACCTGCAATCCAACGAGGAGACAATAACAATGAGCAATACCTCGCTTGCACGAGCCGTGGCCCTGGCCGCGCTCGGCGCCAGTTTTACTCTGCCGGGCATCGCCCAGGCCGAGTTCATCAAGGACAGCAAGGCCAGCCTGGAGCTACGCAACTTCTACTTCAACCGCGACTTCCGCCAGGACAACGCTCCCCAGTCCAAGGCCGAAGAATGGGCCCAGGGCTTTCTCCTGCGCTATGAGTCCGGCTTTACCGAAGGCACTGTCGGCGTTGGCGTCGATGCCCTCGGCCTGCTCGGCGTCAAGCTCGACTCCAGCCCGGATCGCAGCAATACCGGCCTGCTCAAGCGCGACCGCGAAACCGGCCGCGCCCAGGACGATTACGGCGAACTCGGCCTGACTGCCAAGCTGCGCGCCTCCAAGAGCGTGCTGAAGGTCGGTACCCTGCTGCCCAAGCTGCCGGTGGTCCAGTACAACGATTCACGCCTGCTGCCACAGACCTTCAAGGGCGGCCATCTGAACTCGCTGGAGCTCGACGGCCTCACCTTCGACGGCGGCCAGCTCAAGCAGGTCAACCAGCGTGACTCGTCCGACTACGAGGACATGACCATCGCCAGTGGCGCTGCCCGCGCCATCACCTTCCGCACCGGCACCACCAGCGACGAGTTCAACTTTGGCGGCGCCACCTACAAGTGGACCGACAGCCTCTCCACCGGCTACCACTACGGCGAACTCGACGAGTTCTACAAGCAGCACTACTTCACTGTCCTGCATGTACTGCCGCTGGGCGACAAGCAATCGCTGAAGAGCGACCTCCGCTTCGCCCGCTCCACCGATGAAGGCACCAGCAACGTCGACAACAAGGCCTTCGGCGCCATGTTCACCTATGCCCTCGGCGGTCACGCCTTCGGCCTCGGCTACCAGAGCATGAGTGGCGATACCGGTTTCGCCTACATCAACGGTACCGACCCCTTCCTGGTGAACTACGTGCAGATCGGCGACTTCGCCAACAAGGACGAGAAGTCCTGGCAGGCCCGCTACGACTATAACTTCGCCAGCATCGGCATCCCCGGGCTGACCTTCATGACCCGCTACCTCTCCGGCGACAACATCGACCTGGGCGTGGGCCGCGAAGACGGCAAGGAGTGGGAACGCAACATGGACATCGCCTATGTGTTCCAGGAAGGCGCGCTGAAGAACTTCGGCGTGAAGTGGCGCAACGCGACCGTGCGCTCCACCAACTTCGGCAGCGACATCGACGAGAACCGCCTGATCCTCAGCTACGTGCTACCGCTCTGGTAACGCCGCTCCCAACGAAAAAGCCCGCCAATCGGCGGGCTTTTTCATGTGCTCACTGTAGGTTGGGCAGAGCGCAGCGAAGCCCAACGCTTCAGGAATAGAACCGCGGACCTCAATCCTGCGAAGTCGCCCCGATCTTGTGGATCGACAGGTCCGCGCCGTAGTACTCCTCCTCCTGGCTCAGACGAATGCCCCAGGTCGCCTTGAGCAGGCCATAGACCACGAAGCCGCCTACCAGCGCCACCAGCACGCCGAGGCCGGTACCGATCAGTTGGCTCACGAGGCTGACGCCGCCCAGCCCGCCCAAGGCCTCCTGGCCGAAGATGCCGCAGGCGATACCGCCCCAAACGCCGCAAAGCCCATGCAACGGCCAGACGCCGAGGACGTCATCGATCTTCCATTTGACCTGGGTAGCGGTGAACGCCCAGACGAACAGGCCCCCGGCGATGGCGCCGGTCACCAGCGCGCCAACCGGGTGCATCAGGTCGGAACCGGCACAGACTGCCACCAGACCGGCGAGCGGTCCGTTGTGCAGGAAGCCGGGGTCATTGCGTCCTACCAGCAGCGCCGCGACGGTACCGCCGACCATGGCCATCAGGGAGTTCACCGCAACCAGGCCGCTGACACCCTGCAGGGTTTGCGCGCTCATCACGTTGAAGCCGAACCAACCCACGATAAGGATCCACGAACCAAGCGCCAGGAAGGGGATATTCGAAGGTGCGAATGCCACCAGACGGCCCTCGCGATAGCGCCCGTTGCGGTGCCCCAGCAGCACCACGGCACCGAAGGCCAGCCAGCCGCCCACGGCATGCACCACCACCGAACCGGCGAAGTCATGGAAGCTGGCACCGAAGCTGCTCTTCAGCCAGTCCTGCAGGCCGAAGTTGCCATTCCAGATCAAACCCTCGAAGAAGGGATAAATGAAGGCAACGATCAGCAACGTGGCACAGAGTTGCGGGCAGAAGCGCGCACGCTCGGCGATGCCGCCGGAGATGATGGCCGGAATCGCGGCGGCGAAGGTCAGCAGGAAGAAGAACTTCACCAGGGCATAGCCGTGGTCGGCAGCGAGCACGCTGGCCGGCTCCAGGAACGTCACGCCATAGGCGATCCAGTAGCCGATGAAGAAGTAGGCCAGGGTCGAAACGGCGAAATCGGACAGGATTTTCGACAGGGCGTTGACTTGGTTTTTCTGCCGCACGGTGCCGACCTCGAGGAAGGCGAAGCCCGCGTGCATGGCCAGCACCATCACGGCGCCCATGAGGATGAACAGGGTATTGGAGCCGTGGATGAGGGTCTCCACGGCGCTGTTGAGGTTTTCCATTGGCGAAGGCAACTCCGGCAGCGAGGAAAAAAGCACCAAAGCAGTTCAAGTCAGGTTCCGCGCGCACCATCCTGAAGCCGCCCCGCACCGCAACGGATCGCAGCGATCCCCCGATTTGGTGCAGGCCAGCTGGCGCAAGAAGTCCCTCGAACGGCATTTCTTTTTGATTTTCATAGGGTTGACCTTCGGGTTGACGTGCCGGAAAGCCCTCCAGGGCGCCCCGTACCAGCGCATTCCGCCGCAACCGCGCACCAGCCCGATGCAAGCGCTATACCAGAGAGGCAAGTGGAAATTCCCCGTGAACCTTGGCAGATGGCACCTACTCTTAGGCATTGAGTCCTACAAGGAGAATCGACATGCCCCGTAAGACCGCAGCAAGTGCCCAGGACGAACTGCTGGCCGACTTCCAGACTCTGGTCAGCGATACCGAGAAACTCCTCCAAGACACCGCCAGCCTGGCAGGCGAACAAGCCGATGAGCTTCGCCTGCAAATCCACGACAGCCTCAAGCGCGCCCGTGACACCCTTCGCGATACCGAGAAGAACCTGCGTGAACGCGGCGAGGCGGCTTTTCAGGCCACTGAGGACTACGTCCAGGAACATCCCTGGCAGAGCGTCGGCCTCGCCGCAGGCCTCGGCTTCCTGCTTGGCCTTCTGGCCGCGCGGCGTTGACCATGAGCGAGGAAAACCCTTCCGCCCAGGAGGCGGGACGCGGTCCGTCGCCCAAGCGTCTGAGCGCGTCGCTGCTCGGCTTGCTGCACGGTCACGTGGAGCTGTTCGGTATCGAATTGCAGGAGCAGAAGGCCAACAGTCTCTATCTGTTGCTATTCGGCGGACTCACGCTGGTCTTTGCCCTGCTCCTGCTGATCTGTCTGTCCGCCCTGGTCCTGGTCATGTTCTGGGACACCTGGCGTTTCGAAGCGGTCGGTGGTCTCTGTGTGTTCTACCTGTTGGCGACCATCTATTGCGGCTTGCGGCTGCGCGCCGCGGTGGACGATGACGAATCGCCGTTCAGCGCTACGCTCGAAGAACTGGCCCGAGACCGGGAGCGCCTCTTGCCATGAGCCTGCCGGAACTACCTCGCAAGGCGACCCGCCGTGACATGCGCAAGGCGTTGATACGCCTGCGCCTGGAAATGCAGCGCCAGGAACTACGCCACGAAACCCTGTTGCTGACGCAACCGATACGCCAGGCGCGGGACTTCACCCGTCAACTGGACATCCCTCACGCCCCGCTTTGGGGCATGGCGGCGGTGGCTGTCCTGGGATTCCTCGTTGCGCGCAAGGGCAGTCTGCGGCGCGGTCTGCGCCTGGGCGGCGCGCTTTACCCCTTGCTGCAAGCCCTGTTGAAGCACCCTCCACGAAGCGGACCGGGGTGATTCGCCAGGAACAGGAAGGCAACTGGCCACATTCTTGCTACGGGTGAGCGGCCCGTCGCACTCGGGATGGGCAACGCCCTGCGCCATGCGCAGTCCCCTGGCCGTCCACTAAGGAGTCAACGTGATCGATGGGCAACCGCTCGCCTGCTTCCAGCCCTTCATCGATACCGCTACGGGGCTGATCGCCGGCGTCGAAGCCCTGGGGCGGCTGCGCCAGCCGGACGGTAGCCTGCAATCGGTCGGCCCACTCTTCGTCGATAACAGAATCTCCCCGGCAGCCCTGCGCCGCCTCGACCGACAACTGCGGGAAGACGCCTTGCGGCGCCTGCATGACGCACCGCCGGACTGGTTCCTCAGCCTGAACATCTCCCCGCGCTGGATAAGCCGCCTGCGCCCCGGTCAACCCTTGCCCAGCCTCAAGCAACTGCGGCGGTACGGGATTCCGGCCGAACGCATCGTCTTCGAAATCACCGAGCTTGGCGGCGCCAGCCAGCGGTTGGCAGACGTCGTGGCACGTTACCGGGAGGCCGGTGCGCGAATCGCTATCGACGATTTCGGTGCCGGCTACTCCCAGCTCGACCGGGTGCTGGCCTTGCAACCGGACATCCTCAAGCTCGACATGCGCCTGTTCCAGGCCGCTGCCCGTGGCGGCCCCAGCGGCGAAGTGGTGAAAGCACTGGCGCAGATGGCCGAGAAGACCGGCTGCTGGATCATCGCCGAAGGGGTCGAAACCGAAGCCGAACTGGACTTCGCCCTGGAATGCGGCTCGCGCTACGTGCAGGGCTACCTGTTTGCCGCACCGCGCCTGGAGTTCTTCGAGCCCCAGGCATTCGTCCAGCGTTTCGCCCTGCTCCGCGATCGCTACGTGCAAAGCAAACTGGCCGAACGTGCACGTCTGATGACACTGCGCCGCAGTCTCAACCAGTTGATGGCGCGGCTACGTGAATGGGCCGAAAGCGGTGCACCGGCATCGAGCCTGGCCAGCCCGGTGGATTACCCCTGGCTGCTGCGCATCTACCAGTGCGACCGCAACGGTACGCAAATCACGCCCAACCTGCATTGGCAGCCAGGCGGCTGGCAGGAGGATGCAAGCTATCGGGGGCACAACTGGTCCTGGCGTCCCTACTTCTATCAACTGCTGGCCGAAGGCTGGGAAGAGCGCCGTCTGACCCTGTCCACGACTTACCGCGATGCCACCACCAACCAGTACTGCCTGACGGCCGGACAATTCATCGACAATGGTCGCCGGCTCCTGTTGGTGGACGTGGACGCCGCCTGCCTGGCAATGGACTGAGTCGCCGGCAACCGCTTGGGTTAGAGTAGGCTCTTCGGCCACTGAACGGCGAGGACAGGCCTTGGACTGGCAGACCCTGCTCACCCGCGAACGCCTTGGCAAACCGGTGCACAGCACCGATGAGCTAGGCCGCAGCCCTTTCCACAAAGATCATGATCGCATCGTCTTTTCCGGCGCCTTTCGCCGCCTTGGACGCAAGACCCAGGTGCATCCAGTCTCCAGCAACGACCACATCCATACACGCCTGACCCACTCGCTGGAAGTGAGCTGCGTGGGACGATCCCTGGGCATGCGCGTTGGCGAAACCCTGCGTGACGCACTGCCGGATTGGTGCGATCCATCGGACCTCGGGGTCATCGTCCAGTCGGCCTGCCTGGCCCATGACATCGGCAACCCTCCTTTTGGTCATTCCGGGGAAGACGCCATTCGCCACTGGTTCGAGCAGGCTGCAGCGCGGGGCTGGCTGGACGCCATGAGTGAGGCCGAGCGAGCGGACTTCCTCAGTTTCGAAGGCAACGCCCAGGGCCTGCGAGTGCTGACCCAACTGGAGTATCACCAGTTCGACGGCGGCATGCGCCTGACCTACGCCACGCTTGGCACCTACCTGAAGTACCCCTGGACCTCGCGCCATGCCGAGGCACTGGGCTACAAGAAGCACAAGTTCGGCTGTTACCAGAGCGAGCTGCCATTGCTGGAACAGATCGCGGCCAAACTGGAGTTGCCGCGTCTCGGTCAACATCGCTGGGCGCGCCATCCACTGGTCTACCTGATGGAGGCTGCGGACGACATCTGCTATGGCCTGATCGATCTGGAAGACGGCCTGGAGATGGACCTGCTGGACTACGCGGAAGTCGAGTCCCTGCTGCTGGGGCTGGTGGGCGACGATCTGCCGGAGACCTATCGCCAGCTGGGCCCGAAGGATTCCCGCCGACGCAAACTTGCCATCCTGCGCGGCAAGGCCATCGAGCACCTGACCAATGCCGCCGCCCGCGCCTTCGTCGAGCAGCAGGACGCCCTGCTCGCCGGTACTTTGCAAGGCGACCTCGTGGAACACATGCACGGCGCGGCCAAGCGATGCGTGCTCCGCGCCAAGGCCATCGCTCGCGAGAAAATCTTCCAGGACAAGCGCAAGACGCTTCACGAAATCGGCGCCTATACCACCCTGGAAATCCTCCTGAACGCATTCTGCGGCGCCGCATTGGAGCAACATGGCGGGCGCACGCCGTCGTTCAAGAATCAGCGCATCCTCGACCTGCTCGGCAACAATGCGCCTGATCCTGCCTGGCCGCTGTATCAGTCCTTCATTCGGATGATCGATTTCATTGCCGGGATGACCGACAGCTACGCAACCGAAATGGCCCGCGAAATGACCGGCCGATCCAGCCCGACCTGATCCAGCGCCCTCAGGAGACGCTTGATGCGTACGTTGCTCAGACAAAGCCTGCACTGGCACGCGGGCGCACCCGCCTGGGGACCTGCCCTGGTTGCCGGCCTGGGCTGTGGGTTGCCGCTGGTGCTTGGCCTGTTCACCAGCCACACCGGCTTTCTCTGGGCCGCCACCGGCGCCTTCCAGGCATCACTGGCCAATCCCCTGCACCGCCTGGGCATGCTGCGCATGACGCTGCTCACCGGCTTGGGAGCGCTCGCTGCGGGGACGGGCTTCTGGGTGGCGAGTCATCCTTTGCTGAGCCTGTTCAGCTTCGCCCTGATGGGGCTCCTGCTCGCCGCTCTGCAACGATTCGGCAATGAACTGGGCAAGCTCGGTGCGGGTCTCGCGGTGTGCCTCTGTCTCGGCCAGGGTCAGGCGGGGCTCGGCAACCTGCACAATGGCATGGCAGTGGGGGCGCTGTTCGCAATCGGCGGGCTGTGGGTGATGCTGCTGGCCTTCGCCCTGCGGGCCTATCACGGGCTGCGGTTCTGGCCCGCACTTCCCGGCCCAGGCAACCTGGCGAAAGTGATGCGTCGTCTTGCGCAACGCGTTTCCCATCGCCTCTGGCTCATACACGCCCTGGCCTGCAGCCTTGCTGGGGCGCTCGCCGGGCTTGCGGTCAACCTGACGGGTATGCCGCGTGGCTACTGGCTGACGTTGACGGTACTGACCACGATCCAGATGGACCTCAACAGCAGCCTGCAACGTGGCATCCAACGGTGTGTGGGAAGCCTCGTAGGCGCCTTGATCCTGATCGGGATGGGGAGCTGGTTGCAGAGCCCTGCCCTGCTGGTGGCCTGCCTACTGCCACTGATCGTTCTCAGCCGGGCCTTCATTGCCCAGCATTACGGGCTGTTCGTGGTGCAGACCACCGTATGCTTCGTGCTGCTGGCCGAGAGCTTGTCCCGTGACTGGCATCTTCCGGAGCTGCGCCTGTACAACTCGCTGCTGGGCGCCGGGCTGGCGATGCTTGTAGCCTTCCTCGCTTACCGTGCGCGACTGCGCTGGGGCACCGGCCCGACGCCCACAATGGAAATGGCACGTCAGGTCGAGTAATCCCGGTCATCAGTCTTGCAGGTGATGCGCCAATTCGGCCTGCACGCTGCCCAGGCTTTTCCAGACTGCACGCGCCCGTCGCATCAGCTCGAGGCTCTCGGCACCGTTGTCATGAGCTCGACCAAAGGCCATGCAACGGTCCAATAGTGGCTCGGCGCCGATCAACTCCACAGCGCCCTTGATCCTGTGCACCAGGCGCTCCAGATCATCCCAGCGCTCAGCCTCCAGAAGGACTTCCATCTCCTCGGCATCGGACTCGTTGGCGCGGTACAGCTCCTGCAGCAGCATGCGGATCACTTCCGGCGAGCCCCCCGCAGTGCGATCCAGCAAGCTCAGGTCCAGGCGGATAGGCTGATCATCGCTGCAAGGTTCAGCGCCGTCGGGCAGCAGACGCTGGAGATAGCGCTGCAGGCCTTCCAGGCCGATGGGTTTGAACAGGCAATCGTCCATGCCGGCTTCGCGGCAGCGCGCCAGTTCCTCCGGTTGGGCATTGGCAGTGAGGCCGATGACCAGCGCTGGATGCATGCCTCGCGCGCACTCCAGTTCGCGAATGCACCGCGTCAACTCATAGCCATCCATTACCGGCATGTTGCAGTCGGTGATCACGAGGTCGAAATCCGAGGCACTCCAGATAGCCAGCGCCTTTTCACCATTCTCCGCCTGCTCGGCCAACTGCCCCAGCAGCTCCAGTTGCTGGACCAGCATCATTCGGTTGACCGGGTGATCGTCCACCACCAGCACACGAAAAGCCCCCGGCGGCAGTTCCCGAGCCTCATGCAGCTCCGCAACCGGCGGCAATGGTGCCAGCGCTGGCAGACCGAGGCTTACGGAAACACGTGTACCTTCACCCGGCCGGCTATACAGCTCGATGCTTCCCCCCATGAGTTTCACCAGCCGGCGGCAAATGCTCAGGCCCAGGCCCGTACCGCCTTGCCCCGCCCCCACGCCGCCAGCCAGTTGGGTAAATGGCTGGAACAGGCGCTGCTGGCCCTCCTGGGAAATGCCGATTCCGCTGTCCTCGACTACCACGGTCAGCTGCAGTTGTTCATGTCCTTTGCAGGAAGCCTGCAGACGAACGCGAACCGTGCCCTCATCGGTGAACTTGATGGCGTTGCTGATGAGGTTCGACAGGATCTGCTTGAAGCAGGAGCCGTCCACCATCACATCGTCCCGGGACTGGAGGTCCAGCTCTAACACCAAGCGCAAGCCTTTCTGCCGAGCCAGCCCCTCGAACACACGGACCACAGATTCGATCAGCGCGCGCGGTGACTCGCGCCGTGGCTCCAGAGTCATGCGCCCGGACTCGATCTTGGCGATGTCGAGAATGTCGCCAATCAGCGCCAGCAGCGAATCCGCTGACTCCCGCGCGACGAGAATGGCTTCGCGATCCAGATGCTCACGCTTCAGGGCAAGCTCGAGCATGCCGATGATGGCGTTCAGCGGCGTGCGAATTTCGTGGCTCATGGTGGCGAGGAAGCGGCTCTTCGCGACGCTCGCGGATTCAGCCTGCTCTTTGGCCTGACGGAGTTCATCCATCAGTCGATTACGCTCGGTGATATCCACCCAGCCACAAATCAGGCCGCGAATCCTTTTCTGGGCATCGCGATAGGGAATGGCCCAGTAGGAAACCTCCAGGGTGGTGCCGCGCAGATGCAACTGATGGTCGCTGAACAGCGCCTCGCCCTCATCCAGCGCGAGCCGGCTCAATCCCTCCAACTCTTCCAGCTCTGCCACGGTGTTCGTCTTGAGACCGGGCACTTCGGTCAACCGCAGACCGATCAGCGCAGCGCGCGGTACACCAAGGGCCTCGATGAAGCTGCGGTTGCATGTGATGGTGCGACCGTCGAGCCCGCGTACGGACAGGGGAAAGGGAATCCCATCGATCAGTGAACGCTTGAATGCCAACTGGTCGTTCAGGCGGCGCTCCTCCCGTTCACGCCGCCGCACCTGCCGACGCAGGTACAGCGCCCAGGACGCGAACACTATCGCCACCAGCAGAAAAGCGAAG
This sequence comes from Pseudomonas sp. BN414, assembly GCF_029871275.1. NCBI lineage: Bacteria > Pseudomonadati > Pseudomonadota > Gammaproteobacteria > Pseudomonadales > Pseudomonadaceae > Pseudomonas > Pseudomonas sp. BN414. The sequence continues at coordinate 92,451 of NZ_SSOL01000075.1, read as the reverse complement.
CCAATCTGGTAAAGCCGCGACCGATACTCGATCCAGTTGCTCGGCTCTTCGGCCTTGGTGTACCAGCGGTTGATGATGCTACCCAGCTCGTCGGGCGAAACGGACAACAACGCTTTCTCGAGGATGCTTTGCAGTTCGGGCGCGCTGCGGGATACGGAGAAGGCGAAGCGACCCGGATCGCGGCCGATCGTGTCGGCGATGCGGAGGCGCCCGGGATAGTAGCGATTGATCAGGAAGGTGGATGACGCCATCGCATGCACCGCTGCGTCGGCCTTGCCCTCCGCGACGTTCGAAAGCCCCTGGATAGCGGTTTCGACCTCTCGCAGCTCCAGCTTGGGGTAATTCTCGCGAATGTACGGGATCAGCGAATGCCCGGCAGGAACCGCCAGGACGTGCCCATCGAGTTCCCCAAGCGATTGCGGAGCACTATCCGAAGCCCGTACCACCAGCACGCTGCTGGTGCTGTAGTAGGGTCGGGTGAAGCCGAGGTACTGGCTACGTTCGGGGGTGAAGAACAGCGTGGCAGCCATGTCGACGCGCCCGTCCCGCAAATCCGCGAGCATGTCCCTGGCGGTGGACCTGGCGCTGACCTCGAACTCGAGGCCAGTCCTCTGCTGGATCAGCTCCAGGAGGTCCGACACGATTCCACGGAAACGACCCTGCCTGTTGAAGAAGGTCAGCGGCTCGAACGTCTCGTCGACCACCAGCCGGGCGGGACCGTGCTGTTCCATCCAGCGCTGTTCGCGTTCGGTGAGTTGGGGGCGGAGATTGTCCAGGAACATGCCCGCGCCGCCGCCCCAGCGCTTCGCGACGCCCATCCGTGCGGTATCCGGGATGGCCGCGATCGCACTGTCGACGATCCGCTGTAGTCGTTCGTTGCCCTTGGCAAGGGCGAAGCAGATGCCAACGCCATCGAAGCCGGCGAAGTTCGTCATGCGCAGGTTGATGAGGTAGCCCTGTTTGATCAGGTAGTCGGCAGCCACGGCGTCGCCGATGAAAACATCGCTCTGATCGAACGCGACCGACTGCAAGGCCCTTCGCACTGAGCTGTGCTTGACCGGCTGTGCATCGGGGTAGAGCCGCCGGAGTAACTCCAGGCTCGGACCGTCCGCTGAATAGGCGAGGCGCAGTCCGCGAAGATTACCGCTCGCGGCACGACGGTCGTCTATGCGCGTCACCATCACCGGCTGATGATGCATGTAGGGGATGCTCTGGATCAGGCCGGGGCTGGCAGCGTCGCCTTCCATGCTGTTGCCCAGCAGGTCGATTGTCCCGTTGCGCAGCGCCTCTCGCGCCGTTTCACGATCCGGAAAACGCAACACCTCGGCCTTGACCCCGAGGCCCTGGACGATCAGCCGCAGGAAATCCGCAGTGACTCCTTCGTAGTCCTGACCACTCGCCGTGATGTCGAAGGGCGGAAAGTCCGGCTCGTTGGTACCGACCCGCAGCACGCGTTTTCCTTTCAACCAGAGCCGGTCCTCTTCCTCCATGGGCACTACCAGGGTGGTGGATTCGGACCGACCCAACAGCTTCAGGGAAAGATTCCTGTCGTCGCCAACGCTGTTCGAGGGCAGGAGTGAGCTCCCGAGCAAGAGGCCTGCCAGCAGGTAAAGAGTGCGCATGAAGGTGTCAGATCAGGGAGTTGCGGGTGGCGAACTCCACCAGTTCGATCAACGTCCGGGCGTTGAGCTTGAGCAACAGGCGAGTCTTGTAGGTGCTGACGGTCTTGTTGCTGATGAACATCTCTTCGGCGATTTCCTTGTTGCTCAAGCCATTGGCGAGGTACTTGAGCACCACGAGTTCCCGATCGGAAAGGCGGCCAATCATCTCGACTTCATCGGGCAAGCCGATCTGCCGTTTGCCCGACTTGATCACGTCGCTGGGGAAATAGCTGTAACCGGAGAGGACCGCCCGAACCGCAGCGGTGACTTCGGCGAGGTCGCCTTCCTTGCAGACGAAGCCTGCCGCACCTGCCTGCATGCAGCGCGTGGCGTAGTGGTTGGGGTTCTGTCCGGTGAGCACCAGCACCCGCAGGGGCAGGTCCAGGGCATTGAGCCGGACGATGACGTCCAGGCCGCCAAGCTTGGGAATGCCGATATCGAGGATCACCATGTCCGGCTGGTGCTCTCGCGCAAGTGCTATCGCATCGACGCCGTTGTCGGTTTCCGCGACCACTGCATAGCCTTCGCGGTCCAGCAACAGTCTGACGGCGAGGCGAATCACCGGGTGATCGTCGACGATGATGACCTTGTAGGCGGACTCGCTTCCAGGCTCGAGGAAATCGTCCAGATTGACCAGTTTGCTCACAGCATCGCCCCCTTGGCACGGTTTAGTGGCTGCCACGATAGAGAAGCGCGTTGCACTGTCGACCCCCGGACGGCACCAGTCGAGCGAATCAGGACGGGACCTACCGTAGCTTGCGTCCTGTCCTACAGGCAGGGGCTGATTTCAATAGCCAGGGCGGCCCGCTTCCCGCACGGCGAGTATCAAATCCATGGTCCTGTGTGCACTCGGGAGAGCCAGGCTTTCGCATTTTCCCGGATCATTTCCTGCCGACACTGACATAGCTGTCCTTCATGGCAGATTGCACGACGCGCGCAACAAGCCTCATCTATGCTGCTGTAGGCCATCAGGGACAGGGCTCAAGGAGCTTCCGCAATGCCGCAAAAGTTCGCTGAGCGTCGCTTTCCGCTGCACGTCCACATCAGTGCACTCTTCACCCTGCTGCTGCTTATCACCGGCGTCGTCCTCGGCCTGTTCAATTACCGGCAAACCAGCCAGATCATTCTGTCCAGCAGCGATGAGCTTTTCGGCCGCATCAGCGCAGAGGTGGAAACCGACCTGCAGCACACCTACCAGCCGATCCACCACCTGCTCAATCTGCTGGCCCTGAGCGACACCGACCAGAACCTGGACAGTGCCGCTCGCCTGGACGCCTTGCTCAAACCCCTGACCCAGGCACTGAGAGACAATCCCAAGCTGGCATCGCTGTATCTCGGTTATGACGACGGCGACTTCTTCATGGTCCGACACCTGCGCAGCGAGGCGCTGAAGAAGGCATTCAAGGCACCGGCGACTGCGGCCTACCAGGTGTGGAGCATCGAGCGAGACAACCAGTCCTCGGCGCGATCGATGACCTTCTTCGTCGACGACCAGCTCAACCAGATCGCCAGCCGCGAGGAGCCCAACGAGCGCTACGATCCGCGCGGCAGGCCCTGGTACTACCGCGCCCTGGAGCAGGATGGTGCGATCACCACGGCGCCCTACGTGTTCTTCTCCAGTGGCGCCGTCGGTACGACATTGGCCCGCCCGAGTGGCGGTGATGCGGTGATAGGCGCCGACCTGACCCTGGAAGATCTGTCCGCCACCCTGGCCAGCCATCGCGTCACCCCATCCACCGAGGTGGTGCTGTACCAGCCCGACGGCCGCGCCGTGGCCTATCCCGATACCAGCAAACTGGTGAAGCGACTCAACGGCGCTCCCGAGTTGGGTGAGGTGAAGGAGTTCAGTCCCCCGCTCGCGGCACTGATCGGACTCGCGGGACAGGATGACCTGCGCACCAGCCTGGAGATCGACGACCGCCGCTGGATCCTCGCCCGCCAGCACCTCAAGGAGGGCGGCCCGCAGGGTCTGCAGTTGGCGATCCTCTCTCCTGAGGACGAGCTCCTGGATGATGCTTACCGCATCCGCTGGCAAGGCGCGATGCTGACCCTGGCCATCCTGTTGCTGTGCATCCCGCTCGGCGTCCTGCTCTCGCGCGTCGTGGTCAAACCCCTACGAGCCCTGGTAACCCAGGCAGAGGCCATCCGCAGTTTCAACTTCAGCCTGCCTGCCATGGGCCGTTCGCCGATCCTGGAAGTCGACCAGTTGGCGGTGGCCACCGCACGAATGAGGGAAACCATTTCCAGCTTCCTCGAAATCGCCTCCAGCCTTTCGGCGGAAACCCGCTTCGACAATCTGCTGCGCCGCGTCCTCGATGAAACCATCGACATCAGCGAAGCCTCTGGGGGACTGCTCTACCTGATCGACAACCAGAAGGGTCGCCTGGAACCCCACGGACTGTTCCTCAACGATCAGGAGCAGGACCTGGACGCCCACGGTATTCGCGGCTTCGGCCTGGAGAGCCCCGCCCTGCCCCACTGGCTGGACCTCCCGTCCCACGGCGGCCCCAGCCAGGTATGCTCCTTCGGCTATGACCAGGCAGGGGCCTACCGCGACCTGCTGCAAACCCTGGAAAGCCCTCGCGTGCATCTGGTCAGCACCGGCCTGCATAACCGCCAGGGCGTCACCATCGGCGTACTGGTCCTGCTGCACCGCGATACCGGCAAGGAGTCGCGCCCCTCCATCCTCAAGCCCGAGCGCATTGCCTTCGTCGAAGCCATCTCCGGCGTCGCGGCACTGTGCATTGAAAGCCAGCGGCTGCTGGAGAAGCAGAAGCAACTGCTGGACGCTTTCATCCAGTTGATGGCCGGCGCCATCGACGCCAAGAGCCCCTACACCGGAGGTCACTGCCAGCGAGTGCCGGAAATCACCCTGATGCTGGCCCGCGCTGCCGCCGCCAGCAACGAGACAGCATTCCGCGGCTTCAACCCCACGGACGAGGAATGGGAAGCGCTGCATATTGCCGCCTGGCTGCATGACTGCGGAAAGGTCACGACCCCGGAATACGTCGTGGACAAGGCCACCAAGCTGGAAACCCTGAACGACCGCATCCATGAGATTCGCACCCGCTTCGAGGTGCTCAAGCGCGATGCCTGGGTGCGCTATTGGCAGGCAATCGCCGAGGGTGCCGAGGAGGCCGGGCAAGCGCGGCTGCGCGACGAGGAGCTGGCCAGACTGGACGATGACTTCGCGTTCATCGCCCACTGCAACCTGGGCGGCGAAGCCATGGCGGATGCCGACCAGGCGCGCTTGAAGGACATTGCCGCACGCACCTGGACTCGCACCCTGGACAACCGTCTGGGCGTGTCCTGGGAAGAGGCCCAGCGCTTGGCCCGCACTCCGCCCCAGCCGCTCCCGGTGGAGGAAAATCTACTGGCCGATCGCCCCGACCACGTGGTCGAGCGCCCCGCCAGTGAGCTGCTCCCTCCGGACAATCCCTGGGGCTTCAAGCTGCAGGTGCCTGCACACAAATTCAATCGCGGAGAGCTGCACAATCTTTCCGTCGGTCGCGGAACATTGACCGAGGAAGAGCGTTACATCATCAACCACCACATCGTGCAGACCATCCTGATGCTCAATCACCTGCCCTTCCCGGCTCATCTGGCGAACGTCGCGGAGATCGCCGGCGGGCACCACGAGAAGATGGATGGCACCGGCTATCCGAAGCGCCTGACCCGCGAAGAGATGAGCCTGCCCGCACGGATGATGGCCATCGCCGATATCTTCGAGGCGCTGACCGCCGTGGACCGCCCCTACAAGAAGGGCAAGACCCTTTCCGAAGCGCTGGGAATCATGACCGGCATGTGCCGCAATGCCCACATCGACCCTGACCTGTTCGGCCTGTTCATCCGCTCCGGGGTCTACATGGATTACGCCCGACGCTTCCTGAAACCGGAGCAGCTGGACCAGGTGGATGAGACGGCGGTGTTGGCGAAAGCGGGTTTGGCCTGATTGGGTGACATAAATCTTGTGGGGGCGAATTCATTCGCCAAGGGCAGCGAAGCTGCCCCGGACATGGCCAGGGCAGACCTTCGGCCTGCTTGGCGAATGAATTCGCCCCTACAGTAATTTGCAGACAACAAAAAAGGGCGCCACCAGGCGCCCCTTTTTCAATCCTTCAACCCAATCAGGCGTTGACGGAGTTTTCCGGGTACCACACGTCGATCAGCGGGCTGACGGTGGAACCGGCCAGTTCTGCGTGGCCCTTCTTCAGCCAGGCTTCGACCAGGTCACGCTGCTCGGCGGTAACCGAACCACGCTTGCCAAGGCAAACGAAACCGTAGTCTTCGGAACCGATGAAGCCCAGGCCATTGCCTTCGATCGCTTCGTCGATGAAACGCTCGAAGAACGCCGAAACCGCTTCCAGATCCAGGCCCTCCTTGTAGTTGAAGGTGAGTTCGAAACCCAGTTCCTGGAATTCATCGACGCAAAGCTTTTTGCGCAGGCGGCGGGAGCGATTGGTGGCCATATGGCAGTTCCTCGGCATAAATGACGGGCGGCACTCTAGCAGCTTCCGTCGCAACTTGCCCGCCCGCAGCGCGTGCCAGGTTGCACGGGCAGACGAAATGAGCGGCGAACTCGCCCAGTCGGGACAGGCTTACGGCATAATGCGCCGATTTCCCGAACCCTCATGGGAACAGTTGCCATGTCATTCTTTTTTGTTACCCGCCCTCGCCAGGAGGGCAATCTTTGATGTTGAAATCCATTCGTACCCTCGCCTTTGCCGCCCTGATCCTGCCCTGTGCCCTGCCCGCTTCCGCCGCACAGGTGAATACCAACCTGCCTGCCAAGGTGCAGAAGGCGCTGACCGCCAACAAGATCTCCGCCAACTCGCTGTCCCTGGTGACCCTGCCGCTCACCGGCCCGGGTGCGCAGACGCTGGTAAATGCCGATGTGTCGGTGAACCCGGCATCCACCATGAAGCTGATCACCACCTATGCCGCCCTGGAGCTGCTCGGTCCGACCTACCAGTGGAAGACCGAATTCTTCACCGACGGAACGCTGAAGGACGGCGTGCTCAACGGCAACCTCTACCTCAAGGGTGGCGGCGATCCCAAGCTGAACATGGAGAAGCTCTGGCTGATGATGCGCGACCTGCGCGCCAATGGCGTGCGCCAGGTCACCGGCGACCTGGTGCTGGATCGCAGTTACTTCAACCACCCGCAACTGCCCTCCTTCAACGATGACGGCGGCGACGACAACAAGCCCTTCCTGGTCGGCCCTGACTCGCTGCTGGTGAACCTCAAGGCAGTACGCCTGATCGCCCGTGCCGAGAGTGGCAAGGCCAACCTGGCCATGGAGCCGCCGCTCGAGAATATCCGCATCGAGAACAAGCTGCAGGTGACCAAGGCCACCAAGTGCCCCTCCTGGCCAGACGTGCGCTACAACCCGGTGACCCAGTTCGATGGCACCACATTGATCGCCAGCGGCAAGCTGCCGGAAGGTTGCAGCGCCCAGACCTACATGTCCCTGCTCGACCACCCGGGCTATGCCGCCGGCGCCGTGCGCGCGTTCTGGAAGGAACTGGGCGGCAGCATCAATGGCAAGGACCGCCAAGGCGACGTACCCAAGAATGCCAAACTGCTGGCACGCTCCTTCTCGCCGGACCTCGTTGAAGTCATTCGCGACATCAACAAGTACAGCAACAACACCATGGCCCAGCAGGTGTTCCTCAGCATCGGCGCGCGCTATCGCACCGACGCCGATGGCGACGATGCCAAGGCCGCGCAGCGGGTGATCCGCAACTGGCTGGCGAAGAAAGGCATCACCGCGCCGCACCTGGTGATGGAGAACGGCTCAGGCCTGTCGCGCCAGGAGCGGGTCAGCGCCCGTGAAATGGCCACCATCCTCCAGGCCGCCTGGCAGAGCCCCTACGCCGCCGAATTCATCTCTTCGCTGCCACTGGTGGCGATGGACGGCACCATGCGCAAGCGCCTGCGCCGCACCGCTCTGGAAGGTGAGGCCCACATCAAGACGGGTACGCTGAACACCGTGCGCGCCATCGCCGGTTTCAGCCGCGACAGCAATGGCAACACCTGGGCAGTGGTGGCGATTCTCAACGACTCGCGTCCCTGGGGTGCCTCGGCGATCCTCGATCAGGTGCTGGTGGACCTCTATCGCCAGCCGAAGAGCGTCGCTGGCGCCAACTGAACCCGCATGGCCGCCCCGCGCGGGCGGCCATCGCGTCAGTCGGCTATCTGGATTCGATTACGCCCCGCCTGCTTGGCCGCGTAGACCGCAGCATCGACTCGCCGTAGCAGGTCATCCGCACTCTCCCCTTCGCGCCAGCCGGCGCAGCCGAAGCTGGCCGTTACCGACCCTACTCCCGCCACGTGCTCGCGCGACAGCGCTTGCCACAGCGCCTGGGCCACCTGGAATGCCTGGTCGACGTTGGTATCCGGACAGAGCACGACGAACTCCTCGCCACCCAGCCGGCAGAGCACGTCGATGCGCCGCAGGCGCTCGCCCACCCGCTGGCACAGCGTCTTGAGTACCCGGTCACCGGCCTCGTGCCCATGGCAATCATTGATCTGCTTGAAGTGGTCGACGTCGAGCATCACCAGCGCCAGCGGTCCTTCGCGACGTTCGGCGCGGGCGATTTCCAGGTCCAGTCGCTCCTGGAAGTAGCGCCGGTTGTAGACACCGGTCAGGGCATCGGTGACCGAGAGTGCGCGCAACTCCTGCTCCACCAGCTTGAGACCGGTGATATCGGTGATGTAACCGTGCCAGAGGAACGCCCCATCCTCGCCACGCTCCGGGACCGACTCTCCCCGCAGCCAGCGCAAACCCTGGCGCGGCAACAGCACACGGAAGTCCTCGCGCCAGGGCGCCAGCGCTTCCGCAGACCGCCGGATGGAGGTCTGGACCCGATCGACGTCGTCAGGATGGATGCGCTCCAGCAGCCACGTGGCATCGTCACGCACCTTCTCCGATTCGACTTCGAAGACTTCGAGGATTCCCGCGCTGGTGTAGGGAAAGCTGAAGTGCTCGTCCGGCTCCATGCGGAACTGATAGAGCACACCGGGCACCCGTGCGCTGAGTTTCTCCAGCAGGCGGTCGCGCGCCTCCAGCGCCTGCTGGACATGCTTGCGTTCGGTGACGTCGATCGCCACGCCCAGATAACCCACCAGCACATCGCGTTCGTCGCGCACGCCGGTGAGTATCAGGCTGCAGGTCAACTGGCTGCCATCGCGGCGCTGGAAAGTCCATTCGTGCTCGTCGTAACGATCGCCGGCAGTCACCTCTTCCACGTAGGCCTGATAGTCGGGAATCAGCTTGCCGAGTTGTTGCCCCAACTCGCGGCAGCGCGCTTCCACTTCGCTCTCGACGTGCAGCGCCACCGGGTGGCGGCCGATCATTTCCAGCGCGCGATAGCCGAACATGCGCTCGGCGCCGACATTGAACTGCAGGATGGCGCCACGCAGGTCGGTACTGATGATGGCGACCTGGGTCGCGGCGTTCAGCAGGCTGCGCAACTGCCCGTGAGCCATGGCCAGCTGCAGTTCCACCGCCTTGCTGGAACTGATGTCGGTCTGTGTGCCGATCATCCGCAAGGGCATGCCCGTGGCGTCCCGATCGACCACCCTGCCGCGGTCCAGTACCCAGAGCCAGCGGCCATCCTTGTGCAGCATCCGATGCTGGCTCTGATAAACCGTGCTGGCACCGCGCAGGTGACGCTCCAGTTCGGCGCGCGCCTGCGGCTGGTCTTGCGGATGGATCAGGCGAGCTCGCGCCTCCAGGCTGTCGCCCACGTCCTCCTCGGTGTAACCGAGCATGCTCTTCCAACCGCGGGAGAGGAATACTCGCCCACTCTGCGGCTCCCAGTCCCAGACGCCGTGCCCGGCGCCATCGAGGGCAAAGCTCCAGCGCTCTTCGCTCAACTGCAGCTCGATCTCCCGTTCGCGCAGTTCCATCGTGCGTTGCGCCACCAGCGCCAGAGCGTTTTGCCGTTGGTTGACCATCAGCAGCAGGTAGCCCGCCAGCAGAAAAGTGAAAGCCAGGCCGCTGATTGCGACCAGCTTGGCGGTGGACAGTGGCGGCCCCTCCAGGAAGGCCGCGCTCGGCACCACTTCCAACAGGTACTGGCGGTCGCCGAACGGCACCACGCGGCGAAGGCGCAGGTCGCTCTCCGGTACCTCGGCGCTCTGGTAGATCAGTTGTTCATGGCCATCCTCGCTGACGTCACTCACCCGCATCGACAGGTTCGCCAGGTTGTCCGGTGCGATGGCAGCTTCCATTTCCAGATTGAGGCTGAGCACCGACACCACGAAACCGCGCAGCCCTGAATCCTTCGGCAGGTTGTCGTCATACACCGGCGCCAACATGACCACGCCGCTGGCTTCACGCTCCACGGCACCCATCACCCTTACCCGCTCGGTGACGGTCACGCCGTGAGTCTTCCGCGCCTTGGCAATGGCGGCTCGCCGCTGGGGACTGGAGTTCAGGTCCATCCCCAGCGGCACCTGGTCGATGCGCGACGTCACGCTGTAGTAGACGGGGAAGTATTCGTTGCGTGGGGGGCTGGGTACCAGGCCGTCCCCCTTCAGGTCACGTATGGCAAAACCGGCCATGCCTTCCTCGCGCCCCCGGGATTCGAAGCGCTCGCGCTCGCTCCCCGTAACGCGCGGGACCCAGGAGTACACGAGCGTGTCGCCCAGCAGTGGGCCGACGAAACCCTGGAATTCGCTGAGGGTGACTTCATGGGAATTGCCGAAGAACCGCTGGACGGCATCCAACTCCTTGAGTTGCCCGTCCAGGCGCTCCTGGATGCGACTGATGCGTTCGGTGGCGGCGAGGCTGAAGCGCTCACGCAATTGCGCCTCTTCGGCGCTGCGCACTGCCTTGCTGAGCAGGAGGGTGAGCGCCGCACCGCCGAAGATGGCCAACAGGCAAACCAGCCACACCAGGGGGCGGCCGGACAGCAAAGCCGACAGGTTCAGTTTTTCCGTCGCAAGCGACTGCATGCTTACTTCTCGAATCTGGGTGTGGAAATACCGTCCCTGTGAGGATGAACATAGCTAGGTAGTGGCACTTTGCCTAGGCGCGAACGCAGGCAGCCGACCGTCCACGGTAAACGCCGGACGGCCGGAGCTGGCTGGAAGCGATGAGAGGGGCTTTGCGGGGATTTTGGTGAGGTGTTGCAGGCGGGAACGACGCGGTGGCGAGGGCCGCTCAAGGTGGAAGTCCGTGTCCGGAACTCCGCCTGGCGGCCCAGCCTGAATCAGCGAGTGGTCAGGCGCCAGGCGCGGTGGATCTTCGCATTGCGGGCGAAGTCCGGGTCCAGGGTTTCGGCGCTGATCTCGCTGACCGCATAACGCGATACCAGGCCCTCATCCAGCTGGAACTTGCGGAAGTTGTTGGAGAAGTACAGCGCGCCGCCCGGCGCCAGGCGCGCCATGGCCAGGTCCAGCAACTGGACATGGTCACGTTGAACGTCGAATACCCCTTCCATGCGCTTGGAGTTGGAGAAGGTCGGCGGGTCGATGAAGATCATGTCGTACTCGCCGCGATCCTCCGCCAGCCAGGCCATCACATCGCCCTGCTGCAACTTGTGCTTGTCGGAGAAGCCGTTCAACGACAGGTTGCGTCGCGCCCAGTCCAGGTAGGTTTTCGACAGGTCCACGCTGGTAGTGCTGCGCGCGCCGCCCTTGGCTGCATGGACGCTCGCCGTGGCGGTGTAGCAGAAGAGATTGAGGAAGCGCTTGCCGGCGGCTTCGCGCTGGATGCGCAGGCGCATCGGGCGATGGTCGAGGAACAGGCCGGTATCCAGGTAGTCGGTGAGGTTCACCAGCAGCTTCACGCCGCCTTCGCTCACTTCCATGAAGCGCCCTTCGCTGCCCTGGCGCTCGTACTGGCGAGTACCGCTCTGGCGCTCACGCCGCTTGACCACCACGCGGGACGGGTCCACATCCAGCGCCTGGGGAATCGCCGCCAGTGCATCGAGCAGACGCGCCTGGGCCTTCTCCGGATCGATGGAACGCGGCGGCGCATACTCCTGCACGTGCACCCAATCGCCATAGAGGTCGACCGCCAGGGCGTACTCAGGCATGTCCGCGTCATACAGGCGATAACACTGGATGCCCTCCTTGCGCGCCCACTTGCCCAGTTGCTTGACGTTTTTCTGCAGGCGATTGGCGAACATCTGGCCGCCTTCGGAGAGGCGCGCCGGCTCCGCGCGCGGGGCACTATGGTCGCCGTCCCCGGTTGAACGACGCTCACCGGTCACGAACTGTTCCGGCAGCACCTTGAGCAGCAGAAGCTTGCACGCCAGGGCACCGTTCCAGAAAGCGTATTGCTTGTGGCTACGGATACCCATGCGTTTGCCCAGCTCGGGCGCACCGGTGAACACCGCCGCTTCCCAGCCCAGGCAGGCCTGACGCAGGCGTTCACCGAGGTTCTGGTAGAGATAAAGCAGGCTGGCTTCGTCGCCGAGGCGCTCGCCGTAAGGCGGGTTGCTGACGACCAGGCCCTTCTGGTTCTGGTCCGGGCGCGGCTCGAAGGTGGCGAGCTCGCCCTGGTAGATCTTCACCCAGTTGCCGAGGCCGGCGCGCTCGATGTTGTTGCGGCCGGGCTGGATCAGGCGCGGGTCCGCCTCATAACCGCGAATCCACAGCGGCGGTTTGGCCAGGCCGGCGTCGGCGCGCTCACGGGCCTCTTCGTGAAGTTTCTTCCACAGCGCCGGGACATGGCCCAGCCAGTTGGAGAATCCCCAGCGCTCGCGCTTGAGGTTGGGGGCAATGTCGGCCGCCATCATCGCCGCTTCAACGAGGAAAGTACCGACACCGCACATGGGGTCGGCCAGGGCCCCGCCTTCAGCGGCAATCCGCGGCCAGCCGGAGCGAATCAGAATGGCTGCCGCCAGGTTTTCCTTGAGCGGCGCGGCCCCCTGCTGCAGACGATAGCCGCGCTGGTGCAGGCTGTGCCCGGCCAGGTCGATCGACAGGATGGCCTCGCCCTTCTCCAGGCGCAGGTGGATGCGCAGGTCCGGGTTCACCTTGTCCACGGATGGGCGTACGCCATCGGCGCCACGCAGCTTGTCCACCACCGCGTCCTTGACCTTGAGCGCGCCGAAGTGGGTGTTGTCGATGCCCGAACCGTGGCCGCTGAACTCCACCGCCAGGCTGCCGCTGGGCATCAGGTGATCGTGCCAGTCCACCGCCAGTACGCCCTGATAGAGGTCTTCGGCGTTCTGCACCGGGAAGCGCTTGAGTACCAGCAGCACCCGGTTGGCCAGACGCGACCAGAGGCACAGGCGATAGGCAGTTTCCAGGTCAGCCTGGCCGCGCACTGCAGCAACCTGCTCGCGTACTTCCTGCAGGCCGAGTTGAGTAGCCTCTTCGACCAGCAGGCCTTCCAGGCTCTTCGGGCAGGTGAGGAAAAGTTCGTAGCGATCCGACATTGTGGAATCCAGGGCCTATGCAGGCGATCAGCGGCACAGAACCTGATCTGTGCGGTAAGAAAATGTGTGACCAAAGGTCGCGGAACGGCCCTTCGTCGGAATGAAAAATCGTTTGTTTCGCGCGCCAAACCAAATAGCACTACGACATCACCGCTCTGGCCAGCCCCGAAGCCACGGGGCTTAGACCGAAAAGTGGCAAAAAACGTTTCCGTCAGCTTATGGCGGTTGCCACCATCAAGTTACGTCCTTATGACAAAACGATCATTCACAGGCCAGAGGGCATTGGTTAGAACTCAGCTTAACCCGCCGCCGCAATGGCAGTGGGATGAAGGCGCGTCACGCCGGCAACGCGTCTTCGAAGGCAGAACTTTTTTCTGCTGCGGTTCCGCCATTGGAACCAATGGACATAACAGTCAACAAATGAGGGCTACACCCTATGAGAAGACTTAAGCGTGATCCGATGGAACGAGCATTTTTGCGCGGCTATCAGCACGGCATCAACGGCAAATCCCGCGATCTTTGTCCTTTCACCCATCCCACCACACGGCAAGCCTGGATCAATGGTTGGCGCGAAGGCCGTGGCGATAACTGGGATGGCCTCACCGGCGCTGCCGGCATTCATCGACTGAACGAACTCCACGCCGTCGGCTGACACAGGATCACACCGACTTCACCAAGCACGCCCCATCCGGGCGGCGGGCGCAAGCCCAGGGGCTCCCAAGCGGGAGCCCTTTTTATTGTGCTCAGTTTCGTGGCAGACCGGCGATGGCATCCACCGCCTCGCGAATCAGGGCCGGTCCCTTGTAGATGAAGCCCGAGTAAATCTGCACCAGGCTCGCACCGGCGGCGATCTTCTCTGCCGCGTGACGCCCTTCGGTGATACCACCCACAGCAATGATCGGCAGGCGACCACCCAGTTCACCCGCCAGCACTTTCACCGTCTGGGTGCTCTTGTCGCGCACTGGCGCGCCGGACAGCCCACCCGCCTCGTCGCCGTATGGCAACCCTTCGACACCTTCGCGGCCAAGGGTGGTGTTGGTGGCGATCACCGCATCCATGCCGGACTCCAGCAGCGCCTTGGCAACCATCGCGGTTTCCTCGTCGCTCATGTCCGGGGCGATCTTGATAGCCAGCGGCACGTGCTTGCCGTACCGGGCGGCCAGGGCCTCCTGGCGGGTGCGCAGGGCCTCCAGCAACTGCTTCAGCGAGTCACCGAACTGCAGGCTCCGCAGTCCGGGGGTGTTCGGCGAGCTGACGTTGACCGTCACGTAGTTGGCGTGGTCGTAGACCTTGTCCAGGCAAATCAGGTAGTCGTCGACCGCGCGCTCTACCGGGGTGTCGAAATTCTTGCCGATGTTGATGCCCAGTACGCCGTCATAGTGGGATGCACGTACCCGGGCCAGCAGATGGTCGACGCCCAGGTTGTTGAAGCCCATGCGGTTGATGATGGCTTCGGCCTGGGGCAGGCGGAACAGGCGCGGCTTGGGATTGCCCGGCTGCGGACGCGGCGTCACGGTGCCGATCTCGACGAAGCCGAAACCGAGCTGGCCAAAGCCGTCGATGGCGTCACCGTTCTTGTCCAGGCCAGCGGCGAGGCCTACCGGGTTGGGGAACTCCAGCCCCATCACCTTCACCGGCAGGCTCGCCGGTGCCTTGGTCAGCAGACGGTTGAGGCCGAGACGGCCACCGGCTCCGATCAGGTCGATGGAGAGTTCATGGGAGGTTTCCGGGGACAGGGAAAAGAGCAGCTCGCGGGCCAGTTTGTACATGGTCGGTCGGGCATCGATCGGCGATATGGGCCGGCGATTATAGCTGCGCCGCCCCCTTCAGGCGAGGCGATGCAGGCTCAGGAGCTTGCCATCGGCCGAGAATTCCAGCTCGAAGGTGCCGCAAACGCCGGAGTGACCCAGATGCGGGCGCAGATGATGGGCCGGCAGGCTGACCTTCCGGCCATCGCGACTGCGTAGCAGCACACGGTTGGCCCGACCTTGATAGACTGCGCGGAATTCGTCCGCAGTCAGGGAAATATCCAGCATCACGCTGGGCATGGAGGCGTCCTCGACAATGAAGAGCAGGATTCTGCCACACCGTCCGTTCGTCCTGATTCCCCGCCAAGCGGAATTGTCCGACACCCGGTTCGCGCGGCCGGCAAGCCTCTGCCACACTGCCTGCCGTGACCGAGGAGTTTTCAGGCCATGAGTCAGATGCAGCCACCACCCCCATTGAGCGCCCGCCTGGCTGCAATCGCCCAGCGTTTTGGCCTTGGCAAGGCTCCGCGCCGCGTGTTCGAGCGCGCCAGTCAACTGCATCTGCCATTCCAGCAACTGCCCTGTCCCCAGGAAACCATCTGGTGGCAGGCAGGCCCGCCCCTGCAGCGTTTGGTGGAGCTACCGCGCAGCGCGTTGTCCGGCCCCGTCCAGGATGACAAGGCCGAAGCCCATGCCGTGCTGGTGGGCGTGATCAAACGCAGTGAGCAGCACCTCTCCACTTTCGACCTGCGCCAGGTCGATGGCTTCTGCGGCCAGGAAAACGAGCCGGCGCCCATCGCCAGCTTCGAGGACTACCTGACCGGCCTGCCCAGCCGCAAAGTGCGGATCATCAGCTACAAGGACTTCATCAAGGCCATCAGCCTGCCGTTGCCACGTTTCCTCGCCGGTTCGCCCATCAGCCTGTTCCGGGCCAATTGGTGCGGCAAACGCATGTTCTGGAACGGCGACCAGCATTCGGAAGCGTTTGCCGCGTCCATCGCCTACGCCCGCTTGCGAGAGCTGGAAGCTACCCTCCCCGCCGAGATCACCGACTACCGCATCGACGCTGGCGGCCTCGAACTGCTGGATGACCGCTACCATGTCCTCGCCATGCCCGTGCAGGCCTGGAGCGACCCCTCCTTCATGGGCCTGCTGCTGGATGGCGGCATTCCCTATTCCCGCCTGACCATCCTGCGCCATGCGGGCGCGCCGGAATTCATCCTGCTGCCCAAGAAACACGCCGACGCCACCGCCCTCGGCGAAGGCCTGCGGCTGGCCGGCGCGGCGGATGTCGTGAAGTACCTGCGAGCTCTGGCCTGAGGGCCGGACACACTCCCCCACCGAAAGCGACTCTTCCCTCAGTTCGCCCTCGCTCAGTTCCAGGCCTTACTGGATCTTCTCGCCATGTAGCCTGAGCAGCGCCATGTTGGTCGGTTTCACCGACACGCTTCCCAGCTCGTCCAGAGTGAACCAGCGGCATTCGACGATTTCGCCGTCGGGGTGAGGCTCAAGGGATTCGGGCACAGCCATCCGATAGAAATGGTGGTCTTCCGCCTCGAACACATGCCGCCCGAGGAACTGGGCATTCTCGAAGGGCAACGTCGTTTCCTCCCTCAGCTCGCGCCGAGCGGCCTCGACCGGCAGCTCGTTCACTTCGATCTTGCCGCCGGGCAAGGACCATTCCGGTGCCTCCTTCCGCACGAACAGGATCCTGTCGGCCTGGTGGCAAAGGACAGTTGCATGCAGCTCTATGGGTGCAGTCATGATTTCTCCTCCTCTGTTTCCTAAGGGCCAGGACAGGAGAGGAAAAGTTCAGGCAAAGTCGAACCCACCGGCTGAGTCCATTGCATAAGCGCCCATGGACGGAAAACGCCTGAGGCCATTTCAGGGGACTGAACCCGAATCCCGACTCCGATTGTCAGGTTGAAGTCGGATCTTCTGTAGGAGCGAGCTTGCTCGCGAAGCATCGTGCTCGGACTGTTCGCGAGCAAGCTCGCTCCTACCGGAAGTATTCGTGACTCCCCGTCGGACAAAAAAAGCCCCGCCGAAGCGGGGCTGAGAGCACAAAACCTTTACGAAGCCACAGGCATCACGGAATGCAGATGCCGTGCTGGCCGCTCTGGGCCAGGTCCATGAGTTCGCGGTTGGCCACCGCGTACATGGCGTAATCAGTCGCTGTGGCGGCGCGCAGTTCGATCAGCATGGCCTTCCAGCGCTCCACCAGGGCGCGATGCTGGTCCAGCCACAGCGCCACGCGCTCCTCGATGTCCGCCGGACCTTCGTTCATCTGCAGGACGGAGATGGTGATCGCACGCTGCTGCCAGTCCAGGTCGTCACGGAAAGCTTCCCGCGCCAGCGCTTGCCAGTTGTTCTCCACCGGCAGGCTGGTGATCTGCTGCAGGTACCAGGACAGGTCCAGTGCGCCGCCCACCGCGAAGTAGGCAGTGGCCACTTCGGCAGTGTCCTTGCCGGTGACATCCGATGCCTCGATGATCGGCAGCAGCGTGTAGAGGTGGCTGGTACCCGCCACGACACGAGCCAGGTCCTCCGGCGCGCCGGCTTCCACGTAGGACTGGAAGCGTGCAAGCCACTGCTCGCGGGACGGGCCTTCGAGCAGTTCGTCCAGACGGCCGGCCAGGGCCTCCACACGCGGGGCAAAGTGGTTGACGTCGCGCGCTGCGTTCTGGTCTTCGCGACGGCTGCGCAGGAACCAGCGGGTAGCACGGCGGCCGAGGCGCATCAGCTCATCCATCAGGGTCAGCTGCAGTTCGGCCGGCACCTTGTAGTCCAGCGCCTCGATCTGCTTCCACCAGTGCGGCAGGCGGAACACGTCACGCACCACCACGTAGGCGCCAGCCACGTTGGCCGCGCTCATGCCAGTGGACTCCTTCAGGCGTTGCACGAAGGTGATGCCCATGTGGTTGACCAGGTCGTTGGCGATCTGGGTGCTGATGATTTCGCGCTTCAGGCGGTGGCGACGCATGGACTCGCCGAAGGTCTCGGCCAGACGTGACGGGAACGCGGTTTCCATTTCCTGGGCCAGGTAGTCGTCGTCCGGCACCAGGGATTTGAGCAGCGACTCCTTGAGATCGATCTTGCTGTAGGAGATCAGCACCGACAGCTCGGGGCGGGTCAGGCCCTGGCCATTGGCGATGCGCTCGTTCAGCTCCTCGTCTGCGGGCAGGAACTCCAGGCCACGGTCCAGCTTGCCGGCCGCTTCCAGAGCGTTCATCAGGCGCTTGTACTCGCCGATCTTCTCGCGAGCGCGGCGTTGCGCCAGGGACAGCGCCTGGGTCTGCTTGTAGTTGTTGCCCAGCACCAGGTTGCCCACGTCGTCGGTCATTTCGGCCAGCAGCTTGTTGCGCTGTTTGCCGGTCATGTCGCCGTTGGCCACGATCTCGTTGAGCAGGATCTTGATGTTGACCTCATGGTCCGAGCAGTCCACGCCGCCGGCGTTGTCGATGAAGTCGGTGTTGCTGGCACCGCCATTGAGGCCGTACTCGACGCGACCCAGCTGGGTCATGCCGAGGTTGCCGCCCTCGCCCACCACCTTGGCACGCAGTTCGCGGCCATCCACGCGCAGGGCGTCGTTGGCCTTGTCGCCGACGTCGGCGTGGCTTTCGCTGCTGGCCTTGACGTAGGTGCCGATGCCGCCGTTCCAGAGCAGGTCGACCGGCGCCTTCAGCAGTGCGTTGAGCAGTTCGGTCGGGGTCAGCTTGTCGGCCTCGATCTCGAAGCGCTGCTGCATCTGCGGGCTGATGGCGATGCTCTTGGCGCTGCGCAGGAAGATGCCGCCACCCTCGGAGATCAGCTTGGTGTCGTAATCGGCCCAGGAGGAGCGCGGCAGATCGAACATACGTTTGCGCTCAGTGAAGCTGGATGCCGCGTCCGGGTTCGGGTCGATGAAGATGTGCATGTGGTTGAAGGCCGCGACCATCTGCAGCTTGTCCGACAGCAGCAGGCCGTTGCCGAAGACGTCGCCGGCCATGTCGCCGATGCCGATCACGGTGACATGATCCTTCTGCACGTCGATGCCGCGCTCACGGAAGTGCCGCTGCACCGACACCCAGCCGCCCTTGGCGGTGATGCCCATGCCCTTGTGGTCATAGCCGGCCGAACCACCAGAGGCGAAGGCGTCGCCCAGCCAGAAGCCGTATTCACCGGCAATGCCGTTGGCGATGTCGGAGAAGGTCGCGGTGCCCTTGTCGGCCGCCACCACCAGGTAGGGGTCGTCGGCGTCGTGGCGCACCACGTTGGCCGGCGGCACCACCTTGCCTTCCTTCAAGTTGTCGGTCACGTCCAGCAGGCCGGAGATGAAGATGCGGTAGCAGGCGATGGCCTCGTTCTGGATGTCGTCGCGGGTGCCACCAGCCGGCAGGCGACGCGGAATGAAGCCGCCCTTGGCGCCCATGGGCACGATGACCGCGTTCTTCACCTGCTGCGCCTTCACCAGGCCCAGCACTTCGGTACGGAAGTCTTCCTCGCGATCGGACCAGCGCAGGCCGCCACGGGCCACGTCGCCGAAGCGCAGGTGCACGCCCTCGACGCGCGGGCAGTAGACGAAGATTTCGAACTTGGGCACCGGACGCGGGATTTCCGGAATCAGGCGCGGACTCAGCTTGAAGCTGAAGTACGACTTGTTCTGGCCGGATGCGTCGGGCTGGTAGAAGTTGGTGCGCAGGGTCGCCTTGATCAGGTCCAGATAGCGACGCAGGATGCGGTCTTCGTTGAGCACCGCAACGTTGTCCAGCTCACCGAGGATGGCCTGCTCCAGCTTCTGCTGCTTGTCTTCCAGGTCGTCCGTCGCCAGCTTGCGCGCCAGGTAGAAGCGGGTCTTGAACAGGCGCACCAGTTCCTTGGCAATGTTGGCGTGGTTCAGCAGGGTGCTGGCGATGTAGGAGAGGTCGAAGCCCAGACGAATCTGTTTCAGGTAGCGCGCATAGGCACGCAGCAGGGCAACGTCGCGCCACGGCATGGCGGCGGTCAGCACCAGGCGGTTGAACGCATCGTTCTCGGCATGGCCGCCAACGATATGGACGAAGGCGTCCTGCAGGGTGTCGTTCAGCTCCTGCAGGTCCACCTCATCGCCCAGGGCGCTGGTGAAGGCGAAGTCGTGAATCCAGTACTGGCGGCCATCCTGGCGAGCCAGTCGGTAGGGGAACTCGCCCAGCACACGCAGGCCGAGGTTCTCCAGGATCGGCAGGACGTCGGACAGCGCCAGCGGGGTGTCGGCGTGGTAGAGCTTGCAGTGCAGCTGCTGCTCACCCTGGGCCAGCGGCTGGTAGAAGCTCATCACCAGCGGACGCTCGTCGGACAGGCTGTGCAGGTGCTGCATGTCCACCACCGCCGAGTGTGGGGCGAAGCGCTCGCGATAGCCAGCCGGGAAGCCTTTCGGGAAGTCGGCCAAGACACGGGTGCCCTGCCCTTCGCCGAAGCTTTCGTTGACCAGGCTGGCGTAGTCGTCCTTCCAGGAGCGGCAAGCCTGGATGACTTCTTTCTCCAGCAGCGCGATATCGACGTTCAGCTTGATCTTCGGGTCCAGGCGCAGGATGAACTGCACGCGCGCCAGCACGGACTCGGAGAAGAAGGTCCAGAACTCGCAGTCAGTGGCCTGCAGGCGATCCATCAGGATCTGCTGGATCTTCAGGCGGGTTTCGGTGGAGTACACGTCGCGCGGCACATAGGCCAGCGCATAGGCGAAACGGCCGTACGGATCACGGCGCAGGAACAAGCGAATCTTGTTGCGCTCCTGCATCTGCACGATGGACATGGCGGTGCTGAAGAGATCAGCCACCGGGGTCTGGAACAGGTCGTCACGCGGCAGGACTTCCAGAACCTGGGCCAGTTCCTTGCCCAGGTGAGCCTTGGCATCGAACCCGGAACGGCGCTGGATTTCCGCCACCTTGCGACGGATGTAGGGAATGTGCTCGACGCTTTCGGCATACACGGCGGAGGTGTAGAGGCCCATGAAGCGGCACTCCTTGATCACCTTGCCCTTGGCGTCCAGCTCACGGATGGAAACGAAGTCCGGGTAGGCCGGACGGTGCACACGGCTTGGCTCGGCTGCCTTGGCGAAGGACAGCAGATTGGGCTCGCGCAGGTACTCGAGGGCCTCGGTCTCGATGTGCACGTCGTCCTTCTTCAGGCCCGCGCGGCGAAGCTTGGAAACCCCCAGCAGGGACTTCTCGTCATAGACCAGATGACCGCCGTTCTTGTCGTCGGCCACGGTGAATTCTTCATAGCCGAGGAAGGTGAAGTGGTCGTCCAGGATCCAGTCCATGAACACCTTCACTTCCTTCAGCTCTTCGCCATCGACCTTCAGCTTGGCCTTGTCCAGCCAGGCCAGCAGCTCCTGGGCCTTGGCCTTCATCGGCTTGAAGTCGGCCACGGTCACACGGACTTCACCCAGCACTTCCAGCAGGGCTTTCTCCAGGGTCTTCATGGCACCGTTGTTGGCGCAGCGGTCGATCTCCAGGTACATCAGCGCTTCCTGGCGCACATCCTTGCCCTGGGTGCCCTTGGGCAGGACTTCCTGCAGTTCACCCTTGGCGTTGCGGCGCACGCTGAGCACGTTGTTCTGCAGGGTATGGATGCTGTAGCCGCGACGGTTCAGCTCCATGCGCACCGAATCCACCAGGAAGGGGATGTCGGGGTGCAGGACTTCCACGGCAGTGTGGGTGGACTGCCAGCCGTGCTTCTCGTAGTCGGGGTTGAACACCCGCACTTCAGGGCTGGCGGGGTCGAAGCGTTCCAGCAGGCGCCAGGACGATAGGGTGCAGCCGGCCAGGTCGGACATTCGGCGCTGGGTCAGCTCGTCGAGCGCGATGATGCCGAAAAATTGATCGGCGAACAGGGAAACTTGTGGCAATGCCTGTTCGCTGACGTGCTGCGCCAGGGCCGCTTGCAGTTGATGCTGGAAGTCGGCTTTGCTGGCCGCCGTGAAGAACGCCATGGTTGTGCTCCGCTAGGCTCGTTTTGTTGGGATTAAGCGTAGAACGCTTAAAAGGCGGAGAAAGGGCCACAGGTCGATCCGGGCAGTGCGACCCTGCTCCGGGCAAGCGCCGGGAAACAACTGCGACCCGGCGGTCACCATTGCCGCGAAAGCTTAACGAGGGAGCAATGCCGCGCGCTTACGGCGCTGCGACATATTCGTTCAATGAGCGTCCGCCTATACCCATGTACAAGTGCTTCTGCGGCGGTAAGCGAAGGAACCCGGCAGCGACGCCAAATATCCATACCCGTCACGGAACCAACGCCTGAATTCAGGCTCTTCTAGGCCGCCTCCCCTGGTCTGGATTAAAGTTATGCATCAACACCGGAGGGCCTACAGCTCTCTTTTCCCCAGCTCAACGAGTTCATCGATGGAACACCGTGACGCGCTAGTCGCCCTTCGAAACTTCCTTTCCACCCAGATCCTCGGCCAGGAAAAGCTCATCGACCGCCTACTGGTCGCACTGCTCGCCGACGGCCACCTGCTCGTGGAAGGCGCGCCCGGCCTCGCCAAGACCAAGGCGATCAAGGACCTGGCGGACGGTGTGGAAGCGGAGTTCCATCGCATCCAGTTCACTCCGGACCTGTTGCCAGCGGATATCACCGGCACCGAAATCTACCGCCCGGAGAACGGAAGTTTCGTCTTCCAGCAAGGGCCGATCTTCCACAACCTGGTGCTGGCGGACGAGATCAACCGCGCCCCCGCCAAGGTGCAGTCGGCCCTGCTGGAGGCCATGGCTGAGCGCCAGGTATCCATTGGCCGCTCCACCTACGCCCTGCCACCGCTGTTCCTGGTGATGGCGACCCAGAACCCGATCGAGCAGGAGGGCACCTATCCCCTGCCCGAAGCGCAGCTCGACCGTTTCCTGATGCACGTGCGCATCGGTTTCCCGGACGCCTCGGTGGAACGCAAGATCCTCCAGCAGGCCCGAGGCGAGGCACTGCACGGCGAGACGCGTGCCGAACACCAGGTCAGCCAGCAGGCGATCTTCGCCGCGCGCAAGGAAATCCTCGGGCTCTACATGGCCGACGCGGTGGAGGAATACCTGGTGCACCTGGTCATGGCCACCCGCACCCCGGCCAAGTTCGACAGCGAGCTGGCCGAGTGGCTGGCCTGGGGCGCCAGCCCGCGAGGCTCCATCGCCCTGGATCGCTGCGCCCGCGCCCATGCGTGGATGGCAGGTCGCGACTTCGTCAGCCCGGAAGACATCCAGGCGGTGCTCTTCGATGTGCTGCGTCATCGCCTGATCCTCTCATTCGAAGCCGAAGCCGCCGGTATCGACCAGGACCGGGTGATCCAGCGCATCCTGGATGTGGTAGCGGTGGCTTGATGCGCTTGAAAGCGGCGGCCTGGAAATTCCGGGTCAGGAAACGCCGTCCGGCGACGCCTGGCCTCGCGCCGCCCGCTGCCAGCGCGGAAGGCGTGCACGTGGACCTGGCGGACCTGATCGAAATGCGCCATCGGGTCCGGGAAGTGCAGCTGTTCTCCAGCCCCGCCCGGCGTAGCCCGCTGATCGGCCTGCACCATTCCAAGCTGCGTGGCCGCGGTGTGGACTTCGACCAGGTGCGTATCTACCAGGCCGGCGACGACGTGCGCACCATCGACTGGCGCGTCACCGCGCGCACCCAGGAACCCCACACCAAATTGTTCCATGAAGAACGCGAACGGCCAGTGTTCATCATGGTCGAGCAAAGCCAGCGGCTGTTCTTCGGCACCGGGCTGGTGTTCAAGTCGGTGCTCGCCGCGCAGGCCGCCAGCCTCATCGGCTGGGCCGCCCTGGCGCACAATGATCGGGTCGGGGGCCTGGTGTTCAGCGAACAGGACCACCACGAGATCAAGCCCCGACGCAGCAAACAGAGCCTCCTGCAACTGCTGAACCGCCTGGCCCGGGCCAACCAGGCCCTCGGCAGCCCGGGCGGCGCCCAGCGCGAAGGCTTCAGCCTGGCGCTGCGCCGCGCCCGCGAGGTACTGCGTCCGGGCAGTCTCGTCGTGATTCTCTGCGACGAACGCACCCTCTCCGATACCGCCGAGCAACAGATCAGCCTCCTCTCGCGTCACACCGACCTGATCCTGATGCCGGTGTCCGATCCGCTGGACCATGCACTGCCAGCCGCTGGCCTGCTGCGTTTCGCCGAGCAAGGTGCCCAACTGGAACTGGACACCCACGCCAGCGATTTGCGCCAGGCCTATCGCGAGATGGGCGAGGCGCGTGTCGCACGCTGGGAGCGCCTGGCCCAGCGACTCCGCGTACTACTGCTGCCGCTGTCCACCCAGGAAGACATGATCGAGCAGTTGCGCGACTACCTGGGCGGCAAGCGATGAACCCGCTGGACGGGCTGGAGCCCCTGATCACGCCAGCGCCAATCCCCTGGTGGCCACCGGCACCCGGTTGGTGGTGCCTGCCGCCCCTGCTCGCGTTGCTGGGATGGGCCATCTGGCAATGGTGGCGACGCCGCATGCACCCAGCCACCGAAGAAGCCGAACAACCCCTGGACCCGCTGCGCCAGGCCGCCCTGGAGGAACTGGCGCGCCTGCCCAAACCCTACGACGGCGCACCCGCTGGCCCCTGGCTGCAGGAACTCAACGGCCTGCTCAAACGTCTATGCCGCATGCACTATCCCGGAGACCAGAGCCACACCCTCAGCGGCCGCGCCTGGCTGGCCTACCTCGACAACCGTTGCCCGGCCGCCGGCCTGACACGCTGGATGCTCCTGGTCGAAGGTGCCTACCGCCCGCAGTGCAAGCTGGACGACAAGGCCATTGCCGGCCTGTACCAGTCCGTCGAGACCTGGATCCGCAAGCATGTTTGAGTTCGCCTGGCCCTGGATCTTTCTCCTTGCCCCGCTACCCTGGGTGCTGCGCCTGCTATTGCCACCGGCGGACAGCGGTGAAGCGGCATTGAAGGTGAGCTTCCTCGCCGACCTCGAAGGTCTGGTGGGCCGGCGCGCCCGGGCCAACCTGCCGGCCTGGCGCCAACAGGCGCCCTTCGCCCTGCTCTGGCTGTTGCTGCTTTGCGCCGCCGCGCGCCCGGAATGGGTCGGCGAGCCGCAACCGCTACCCACCAGCGGAAGGGACCTGCTACTGGCGGTCGATGTGTCCGGATCCATGGACTACGCCGACATGCAATGGGAAGAAGAAACCGTGAGCCGACTCACCCTGGTGAAACACCTCATGGGCGAGTTCATCGACGGCCGTCGCGGTGATCGCATCGGCCTCATCCTGTTCGGCAGCAAGGCGTACCTGCAGGCACCCCTGACGTTCGACCGCCAAACCGTGCACACCTGGCTCGACGAGGCTCTCATCGGCATCGCCGGCAAGAACACCGCCATCGGCGACGCCATCGGCCTGGCGGTGAAACGCCTGCGCCAGCGTCCGGCCGACAGCCGCGTACTGGTATTGATCACCGATGGCGCCAACACCGGCGGCGAGATCGACCCGCTGACCGCCGCGCGCCTGGCTGCCGAAGAGAAGGTGAAGATCTACACCATCGGCATCGGCGCCGATCCGGAGCAGAGTGACGTACTCGGCATCCTCGGCCTCAACCCGAGCATGGACCTGGACGAGCCGACCCTCACCGCCATCGCCGAACAGACCGGCGGCGCATACTTCCGCGCGCGCAACAGCAAGGAGCTGGAGGAAATCGAGGAAAGCCTCGACCGCCTGGAACCAGTGACCCAGCGCGCCAGCCAGGCCCGCCCGGCGTTTTCCCTGTACAGCTGGCCCCTGGCCGGCGCGCTGCTGCTGAGCATCCTGCTGGTCTGCCACGTGCTTTGGCCCCATGCCCTGCAACAACGCCCGCATTGGCTGGGGAGGCGCCCATGATGGAGCTCTGGCCCCACTGGCTGCGCCCTGCATGGCTGCTTCTGCTGCCGATTCTGGGCTGGCTGCTCTGGCAGCTCTGGCACCGCGAACGGCGCAGCGGCCGCTGGGAGCAACTGCTGCCGCGCGCTTTCCAGCCCTGGCTGCTCAGCGGCGGCAGCCAGCGCAACAACCGGCTGCCCTGGCTCGCCCTCGGCCTGGCCTGGCTGCTGTGCCTGCTGTCCCTGCTCGGTCCCACCTGGCAACAGATGGAACAGAGCACGCAGAAGCGCGCCGACCCGCTGGTCGTGATGCTGGAGCTGACCCCATCGATGCTCGCCGGCGACATCGCACCCAGCCGCCTCGAACAGGCCAAACGCAAGCTGCGCGACCTGCTGGACGCGCGCCGCGACGCGCAGACGGCGATCGTCGTCTATGCCGGCAGTGCCCACAGCCTGGTCCCGCTCTCCGACGACCTGATGACCAGCCTCAACCTGATCGAGTCCCTGAAGCCCTCGATCATGCCGCAGCAAGGGCATCGTGCCGACCTGGCCGTGGCCAAGGCGCTGAAGCTGCTGGAACAGGGCGCGCTGGGTCAGGGGCGGCTGCTGCTGATAACCAGCGGCCTCGACGAAGAGGAGCAAGCCGGAATTCGCAAAGCGCTCGGATCACGCGCCGAGCGTCTGGTCATCCTGGGCATCGGCACCGCGGCCGGCGCCCCCATCGCCCAGGAAGACGGTGGCTTCCTCAAGGACGAACAGGGCGCCATCCTGCTGCCCAAACTCGACGGTTCCCAACTGCGCCGGTTCGCCGCCAGCCTGGGTGGTCGCTACGCCGAAGTCCGCCTGGACGAAGGCGACCTGCGCAACTTGGAGCTGCTCGATGGTCCCAGGAGCCTGCGCGAGAGTGGCGAGATCGCCCGTCTCGCGGCCTGGGCCGATCAGGGCCACTGGTTGTTGCTGCCCCTGTTGCTCATCGCCGCCTGCGCCGGTCGCCGTGGCTGGCTGTTCTGCCTGCCGCTGCTGCTGGTACTTCCGCGACCGAGCCTGGCCATGGATTTCGAAGACCTCTGGCTGCGCCCTGACCAGCAAGGCCAACGTCTGCTGGAGGCTCAGCAACCCGACGAAGCAGCCAAGCGCTTCATCGATGCGCGCTGGCAGGGCGTCGCCCTCTACCAGGCTGGCGACTACACGGATGCCGCGGCGCGTTTTGCCCAGGGCGATTCGGCCGCCGACCACTACAACCGCGGCAATGCCCTGGCCTGGGCCGGCGAACTGGAAGCGGCGATAGACGCCTATGATTCGGCCTTGCAACGCCAGCCGGACCTCGCCGCAGCAACGAAGAACAAGGCGCTGGTGGAAGACCTGCTGCGCCAGCGCGAGGCCGAGCGCGAAGCGGGCGACAAGGCATCGCAGAACGGTGAAAAGCAGCCTGGTCAGGGCGGCGAGGCAAAGGCTGCGCAACAGCAGGCAGGCGAACAGAACACCGAGCAGAACGCTGCGCAACAGGCTGGCAACGAAGCCCAGGCAGGTGGATCGACGCGACCGGGCCAAGGCGGCACCGCCGAGCAAGCCACCTCCCAGAACGCTGCGCAAAGCCAGTCCGCCAGTAACGAACCCCTGGGTGACGAGCGTCGCCAGGCCCTCGAACAATGGCTGCGACAGATTCCGGACGATCCGGCCGAACTGCTGCGCCGCAAGTTCTGGTACGAACAGCAACAGCGCCAGGAAGAACAGTGATGACGCGCCTGCTATGCACCCTATTCCTCAGCCTGACGGCACTGGCAGCGCAAGCCGCCGGCTTCACCGCCTCCGTCGACCGCACGCGGCTGAGCGAAGGTGAAACCGTCGAGCTGACCCTCGAGTCCTCCGACCCAACCCTGTTCGGCAAGCCCGATCTGACACCACTGAACGACACCTTCGATGTGCTCGCCACGCGCCAGATCAACCAGCTCGGCACCTTCAACGGCAAGAACGACCGCGCCACCCGCTGGATCATCACCCTGCAGCCGAAGCAGACCGGCTTCGTCACCATCCCGGCGCTGAAGCTGGGCGACGTTCACAGCGCGCCCATCACCCTTAACGTCCAGAAGGCCGAGAAAAGCGACACGTCCAGCGGCAGTAACCTGGCCCCGGTCTTCATCGACGCCAGCCTCGACCAGGAAAGCGTCTACGTACAGGCGCAGGCCATCCTCACCCTGCGTATCTACCATTCCGTGTCGCTCTACGACGACAGCAGCCTCAGCCCGCTGCAGATGGACGACGCCCGCGTCGAGCAACTGGGCGATCCGCGCACCTACGAGAAAGAGATCAATGGCGTTCGGCATGGCGTGATCGAAGTGCGCTATGCCGTCTTCCCGCAGAAGAGCGGCGTCATGAACATTCCCCCGCAGGTGTTCAGCGCGACCCTGGTCGATCCGGGTAGCGATACCGGCTATCAGCCCTTCGGCCCCCGCCCGGGCAAGCTGACCCGGGTGAACTCGCCGCGCATTCCCCTGACGGTCATGCCAAAGCCCGCCGAGTATCCGGCCGATGCCCCCTGGCTGCCCGCGCGCAACCTGACCCTGGCCGAGTCCTGGAGCCCCGATCCCGCAAGCGTGCAGACCGGTGACTCGCTGACCCGCAGTCTGATGCTGAACGTGGAAGGCCTCTCCAGCGCACAGATACCGCCGCTGCCGGCGACACAGGCGAAAGGCTTGCGCCGCTATCCCGACCAGCCGCAGCTGGGCAACAAGACCGACGACCGGGGACTCCTTGGCAGCCGCGAAGAGCGCGAAGCCCTGGTGCCCACCACCAGTGGCCGCCTGGAACTGCCCGCGGTAACGGTGATCTGGTGGAACACCCGTGACAATCGCCTGGAGCGCAGTGAAATTCCAGCGCGCACCCTGGAAGTCGCCAGCAACCCCGAACTCGAATCAGCACCTGCGTTGTCCGTGGGCACACAGGTCGGCAACGCCATTGGCCAGGCGCGTCTCTGGCCCTGGCAGCTCGCCACCGCGCTGCTCGCCTGCACGACCCTGCTGGGCTTCGGCCTCTGGTGGCGCGCGCGTCGCCAACCCGCGATCCTGCCTACGATCCAGACCGGCCCGAGCCCACGTACCCTGCTGGATGAACTGCGCCGGGCCTGCCAGTCCAACGATCCCCACGCGACCCGCCAGGCGCTGGACAACTGGGCTCGCCAGCAACCGGAAACCCTCGCTGACATGGCCGCTCGCTTCGTGCCGCTGTCCGATGCCATGGACGGGCTCAACGGCGCGCTGTACAGCGAAGCCGGCCTGCACTGGCAGGGCGAAGACCTCTGGAAAGCCATCCGCGCCCTCCCCGCCCTCGTGGTGGAACAGCAAACCACGGGCGAGCCTAGCCAGCTGCCGCCGCTGTATCCGCGTTGAGGTCGCGCGTTCGCAGCCTGTAGGAGCGAGCACCCCGGATGAGGCCCAGGAGAGTCCTCGATCTGGATCGTTGGGCTTCGCTGCGCTCTGCCACAACCTACGGGTGCTCCCTTGTGGGGGCGAATTCATTCGCCAAGCAGGCCACAGGCCTGCCGTAGGTTGGTCCGAGCGGAGCGAGGCCCAACGCGAAAGCTCGATCTGGACCGTTGGGCTTCGCTGCGCTCTGCCACAACCTACGGGTGCTTCCCTGTAGGGGCGAATTCATTCGCCAAGCAGGCCACAGGCCTGCCGTAGGTTGGTCCGAGCCTGCGAGGCCCAACGTGGGGGCTCGACCATGAACGGTAGCGGGACAATCCACGCCCATAAAAAAACCGCGGCCTGGGCCGCGGTTTTCTTTTCAAGCAATCAGGCTCAGTGGGCCAGCAGCGAACCACCGACCTTGCCCGCGAGTTTCTCGGGCTTGATCAGGAAGCGCGCCAGGGCCGGCAGCAGCCACAGTGCACCGAACATGTTCCAGAGGAGCATGAAGGTGAGCATCAGACCCATGTCGGCCTGGAACTTGATGGCCGAGAAGATCCAGGTGGCAACACCGATCGCCAGGCAGAGGCCGGTGAAGAGCACCGCCTTGCCGGTGGACTTCAGGGTCTGGTAGTAGGCTTCTTGCAGCGGCAGGCCGGCACGCAGGAAGCTCTCCAGGCGGCTGTAGATGTAGATGCCGTAGTCGACACCGATACCCACGCCCAGCGCGATCACCGGCAGGGTCGCCACTTTCACGCCGATACCCAGCCAGGCCATCAGCGCGTTGCCCAGCACCGAGGTGAGGATCAGCGGCAGCACGATGCACAGCGTGGCGGCGATGGAGCGGAAGGTGATCAGGCACATCACGGCAACGCAGATGTACACCAGGATCAGGATGGTCAGCTCGGCCTGGGCGATCACCTCGTTGGTGGCCGCTTCGATACCGGCGTTACCCGCCGCAAGGAGGAACTGCAGGCCATCCTTGTTGTGGTCCTTGGCGAAATCCTCTACGGCGGTCACGGCACGGGTAAGCGTCTCGGCCTTGTGGTCGTTGAGGAATACCAGCACCGGGGCCAGCGAGCAGTCGGAGTTGTACAGGCCTTCAGCACGGCTGATGGAGTTGTTCAGCACGTCCTGGTTGCGGGACAGGGTTTCCCACTTCAGGTTGCCCTCGTTCATCCCTTTGATCACCTGCTTGGAGACGGTGACCATGGAGATGGCGGACTGCACGCCCGGAGTGTTCTCCATCTTCCACATCAGCTCGTCCACCGGCGCCAGGGTCTCATGGGTGGAGCAGCCTTCGGGGCCGGTCTTGACCATGACTACCAGTACGTCGGAACTGGTGGAGTAGTTGTTGATGATGAAGTTGTTGTCCTGGTTGTAGCGCGAGTCCGGACGCAGTTCCGGTGCACCCTGGTCGAGGTCGCCGATCTTCAGGTTCTGGCCGTACCACAGGCCGCCAGCGAAGGCGATCAGGGCGATGACCACGGAGATCGGTGCCACGACCGGGTGAGCGAAGTTGGACAGCAAGCGCCAGAACGGATGGTCGCGCACCGCGTCCTTCTTGCTGCGTTCGATGGCCTTCTTGCTGATGCCGACGTAGGAGATCGCAACCGGCAGCAAGATCAGGTTGGTGAAGACGATCACCGCCACACCGATGGAAGCACCGATAGCCAACTCGCGGATCACGCCGATGTCGATGATCAGCAGGGTGATGAAGCCCACGGCGTCGGCGAGGATGGCGATCATGCCCGGCAGGAACAGCTGGCGGAAGGTGCGCCGTGCTGCGGTCAGGGCGTTGTCGGCGTCACTGGATTGCAGGGCGATACCGTTGATCTTCTGCACGCCGTGGGAAATACCGATGGCGAAGATCAGGAAGGGCACCAGCATCGAGTACGGGTCGAGTCCGAAGCCTACGGAGTGCATCAGGCCCAGCTGCCAGATCACCGCCACCAGGGTGGTGGAGAGCACGGCGATGGTGCTGCGGATGCACCAGGTGAACCAGTAGAGCAGCACCAGGGTGATGAGGAAGGCGATGCCGAAGAACATCACCACCATGATCAGGCCATCGATCAGGTCACCCACCTTCTTCGCGAAGCCAACCACGTGGACCTTCACGTTGGGGTTCTGGGCCTGATACTTCTCGCGAATCTTCTCTTCCAGCTCATGGGAGAACTGGCGGTAGTCGAGCTTCATCAGCTTGCCCTGGTCGTTCGGGTCCGGATAGGACTCGAGCAGCGGCACGTCGACGATGCTGGACTTGAAGTTGTTGGCTACCAGGCGGCCGATCTGGCCGGACTTGAGTACGTTGTTGCGCAGCTCTTCCAGGCTGGCCTCCGAGCCGTCGTAGGTCTGCGGAATGACCTCACCACCGGCGAAGCCCTCCTCGGTCACTTCAGTCCAGCGTACGCTCGGACTCCACAGGGACTTAAGGCCGGAACGATCCACACCGGGAATGTAGAAGACCTCGTCATGGATCTGACGCAGGGTTTCCATGTACTCCTTGGTGAAGATGTCGCCGTTGACCGCTTCCACCGAGATACGCACGGTGTTGCCGAGGTTGGCCAGGTCATTGCGGTGTTCCAGCATCTTCTGGATGTACGGATGATGCAGCGGGATCATCTTCTCGAAACTGGTGGAAGGCCGTACGTGCATGGCCTGCCAGAAGAGGAAGATGCTGACCAGCAGGCAGATGACGATCACCGCCGGCCGGTTGTTGAAGATCAGGCGCTCCAGAAAGGTCGCCTTGTCCTGGTGATGGGTACTCATCGAAACTCTCCGCCTTTCTTATAGTTGGCCCAGCTCGGCGCCGGTCGGCGACGCTACGCGTACACCGCCCTGTCCCACCAGGATCAGGTTGCCTTTCTCGTCGGCGATGACACTGGCCAGCGACATACGATCGCTGCGGTTCACCACGGCGAAGGTGCGACCGCTGTCGATGCTCTTCAGCACGCTGCCGCCATGACCGACCACCACCAGGCTGCCATCGGGCAGCAGTGCGCCGCCGGACAGGCCGAACTCCAGTTCACCGTTGCCGGCTTTCAGCGGGATGGTCTCCCAGGTGTTGCCGAAGTCAGTGGAACGGAACAGGTGGCCGCGCAGGCCGTAGGCGACGACCACGCCCGGCTCGGCAGTGCCGAGTGCGCCGAACAGCGAGCCCTCGTACGGGCCTTCGAGGCGCTCCCAGGTTTCACCCCAGTCGGCGGAACGGAACATGCTGCCCGCCTCGCCCACCACGAACAGGCCGGAATCTTTCACGGCGGCGATGGCGTTGAGGTGGTACTGGTCTTCGTTGTCGAGGCGGTCGCTGACGTCTTCCCAGTTCTTGCCACCGTCGCGGGTGGTCAGCATGGCGCCGTAGGAGCCCACGGCAAAGCCGGTGCTGGCGTCCTTGAACCAGACGTCCAGCAGCGGCGCTTCGCGCTGCAGGTCTTCGAACTGGAGGGTCCAGGTCGCGCCGCCATCCTGGCTGACGAGGATCTGTGCGTCGTGACCAACAGCCCAGCCTTGCTTGTCATCGACGAAATAGACAGCGGTGAGCATCTGGCGGGTAGGCACCTTGGCCTGGGTCCAGGACTTCCCGTTGTCGTCGGAATAGAGAATGTGGCCACGGTCGCCAACGGCCACCAGGCGTTTGCCGGCATGGGCGACGTCGAGCAGGAGGCTGCTCACGGCCTTGGGCGATTCGATGGAGAGGACGGGCGCATCAGCGGCCAGCGCGGATACGGAGACGGGCGCAGCGGCTACAGCAAGGACAGAGAGCACACTGAACAGCGAGAGCGCTTTGGCCAGCGGCGAATGAAAGCGGAACGTCGGCTTGTGGAGATTTTCCACGGCAAGGCCTGACGGGGTGCGCCGCATGACGGGCTCACTCATACACCTTTCCCCTTTTTGTTATAGGTGGATGCTGCCCAGGGCAGGCAGCGCCCTAATCCTAGCCAGCTTTGGAAAGCGTGCACAATCAGCGGGACGTTATGTTTTGTTAAGCGCTGGTGGCGCTCTGTAACACGGCATTCCCGTTTCCCAAAAGAAAAAGGCCGCTACACGTAGCGGCCTTTTTCCTGGAGCTTCAAGCGATCAACGAGTACCGCGGCGACGCAGGGCGGACGGCTTGAAGTAGCCATCGTCCGGAGTGGCCTGGGTGAAGTCGATGGTGGTCGGCTCTTCGTTGTCCAGGTTCTGCACGTGGTAGCGGCGGGCCTGCAGGTCGTGGAACACGTCGAGTGCGGACCAGGTGGTCGGCAGGTCGTAGTAGTTCTTCAGGTAGGCAACCGATACGCGCCACAGCTCGCCACGGCCGTCGTACTGGTCGACCACTGCGGCTTGCCAGCTGTCCTCGTCGAGGAACAGGGTGCGCTTGGAGTAGATGTGGCGGGCGCCCGACTTCAGGGTGCCTTCCACGACCCACACGCGGTGCAGTTCGTTGCGGGTAAAGGCCGGATTCAGGTGGCCGGGCTGCAGCAGGTCCTTGTACTTAACCTCGGGGCTGGAAACCTTGTAGTTGTTGTACGGGATGTAGATTTCCTTCTTGCCCACCAGCTTCCAGTCGTAACGGTCCGGAGCGCCGTTGAACATGTCGGTGTCGTCGGCGGTGCGCAGGCCGTCGGCAGCAGCGATCGGAGTGTCGTAGGCGAGGTTCGGTGCGCGGCGCACGCGACGCTGGCCGGCGTTGTAGCCCCAGGCCTGACGCGGTTCCTTCACCTGGTCGAGGGTTTCATGGACCAGGGTGGCGCCACCAGCCAGGCGAGCCGGGCTCTTGGTGAAGGACAGGTAGTAGAACAGGATGTTGTTCAGGTCGGCGTAAGTACCTTGCGGGTTGTAGTACTTGAACCGGGCTTCCTGCTGCGAGGTCACCAGGGAGTAGTCGCCATTGCGCTGCACGGCCACTTCCGAAGCGCGGCGCACGATGTAGGAACCGCGATAACGGGTGATGTGGTTCCACAGGGCCTCGACGCCATTCTGCGGGATCGGGAACGGAATACCGCCATAGGCATCGGAGAAGCCGTTGCCGCCGTCCAGCAGTTTGGCGGAGGTGGCGTTCTTGACGGTGTTGTCATACACCCACTGCGGCGCGGAGCCGGAGCGGCGGGTCTGGTACACCGGCATCTGGAAGCTGTTCGGGTAGGCGTTGAACAGGGCGATCTGACCGGGGGTCAGGTTGGCCTTGTACTGGTCCAGGTTCGCCTTGGTGATGGTGAACAGCGGTTTGTCTTCCGGGAACGGGTCCGGGTGGTGCTGGCCGGACTTGTAGCCAGCCGGAGCCTGGGTGATACCACCGGTCCAGGCCGGGATGGTGCCGGCAGCGTTGCCGGCCTTCTCGGCACCGAAGGGGGTCAGGCTGGCGCCGAGTTTGGTGGCGTCCTGGGCCGAAACCGAGGCCAGGGCGCTGCTGGCGGAGAGCGCCAGGGCAACCGCGGCGCTAATCAGCGAAAGCTTTTTCAGCATGGGGGTTCTCCGTGATGAGTCTGTATCGGGCGCCCCGGGGCGCCCGTATTGTTCTTGTTGGGATTAGAACGAGTACTTGACGTTGACGCCGATGTTGTCGCGGTCACGTACCGAGTTGTTCTGGCCGCCGCCGTAGAACTCGGTGTACTGGAGTTCGGCTTCCAGACTGTTCAGGTAGGTTGCCTTGACGCCCAGGGTGTATGCCTTACGGCCTTCGATGAAGCTGCCGGTCTGGTAGGAGTTGCCCTCGAAGTCGTCCTTGTAGACGACGTAGGGGGAGATGTTCACGCCGGCATAGACATCGTTCCAGGTACCGGACACCAGCAGGGTGTAGCCGTAGGCGTTCTTGTTGACCTGATCGTCACGTTCGCCGCCGGAGACGTAGGAGTTGTTGCCACGGCCGGAGTAGTAGCGCTTCTGGCCGTTGAACGCGGTGTACTGCAGGTCGCTGCCGCGCAGGTGCTCGGAAGCCAGCTCCGCCACGCCGATCAGAGAGTCGAAGGACAGCGACGGACCGAAGTTGTAGATGGTGCCCAGAGAGGTGTTGAAGGCTTCTACGCGTTCGGAGTTGTGGATCGAGTCGCCCAGTTGCACGTCCTGACCGCCGATGTTGACGGTGCGGCCGGAGGCCAGTTGCGGCGCCTGGAGCAGCAGGTCGCCCAGCAGGTCGTTGGTGGTGGCGATACCGATCGGCAGGTTCGGGCGGTAGGCCAGTTCA
Source organism: Pseudomonas sp. BN414 (assembly GCF_029871275.1). Classification (NCBI taxonomy): domain Bacteria; kingdom Pseudomonadati; phylum Pseudomonadota; class Gammaproteobacteria; order Pseudomonadales; family Pseudomonadaceae; genus Pseudomonas; species Pseudomonas sp. BN414. The sequence goes on along the minus strand of NZ_SSOL01000075.1, from coordinate 57,285 downwards.
CCGAACACCGAAGCGTCGCCCACGGTGGTGTTGAAGCTGAAACCGTACATGCGGATGTCTTCGGCGTATTCACGCTGTGCCTGCACGGCGTTCGCCACATCCATGGTCGCCAGGCCGCCGGCTGCGGTAGTAGCGGCGGTAGTCAGCGCGTTGGAGTATGCACGCGCCAGGGCCGGGTTCAGCGCCGGGTTGGCCAGCACTGCACGCAACTGAGCAACCGAGATGCCCGCCTGGGCCGCAACTGCCTGCTGAACCTGCGGAGCGATCGCGGTAGAAGCGGCGCCAGCGATCTGGGCAAGGTTCAGACCCGCGTAATCACCCAGGTTCGCCGCAATGGTCGGCTCTTTGGCGTGGTAGTTGACGAAGTAGAAGCCGAACTCGGTGGAGTTCAGTTCTTCAGCGATATAGCGGAGAGCCACACCGAATTGGCCGTCGTTCTTGGCGTTGATGTCCGGACCGATCGAGGCCACCTTGATCACGCCATTGGCGTCCACGTTGCGGCCGCCCTGAAGGCCACCGATACCTGCAGCGCTCAGGCCGCCATAGAGGGGAGCGAGCGGTTGCAGCGCGGGCTGGGTGGAGTACGCGGTATTACCGCCATCAGCGAACAGGTCAGTCTCGGAGTAGTAGGTGCCGACCGGGTCGATAGCCGATTCTTTCCAGTTCCACTGGTAGAAGGTTTCCATCGACAGGTTTTCGGTCAGGCCGACGTTGAAGCTCAGCGCCTCGACCGGTACCAGTACTTCCTTCAGCTCGGAGCCCGGCAGACGGAACTTGGCGGCGTCGACCGGGTTGGTGGTGTTCACGCCACCGCGGTAGAAGATGCCCTCACCCCAGTTGAACACTTGCTTGCCTACGCGGCCGGTGACCGGCATGTCGGCCACGTCCCAGTTGCCATAGAGGTAGGCGTCGAGGATCTGCGCATCACGACCGGCCTTGTGGCGGGTTTCGTAAGTGAAGCTGTCGTCCTTCGGGAAGTTCTGGCTCGGCTGGACCGGGTTGTTGTTGTCCAGGTAGTCGTTGCGCTTGTCCATGATCTGGGTGTCATAGAAAGCGGTGCCACGAACGAACATGCCGTAGTTCTTGTAGGTCGCTTCCAGGTCGGAAGTGATCTTGTAGACCTCGGAGACCAGGCCGGTATCGAAGTTGCGGTTACCGTCGTTGGTATTGATGTCGTTGTTGGTCTTGTCCTGGCCCTGTACGCGCCACAGCTGGCCGTAGGAAACGGTGGTATCCAGGGAACCGGAAATTTCGTCGTTGGCGAAGCTGAATTCCACCGCCTGGGCCTGGGCGGCCACCAGGATCGGCAGGATACCGGCGAAGGCGAAACCTGCCTTGGCCGGTGCGAAACGCAACGTGGGCTTGCGGGACTTGAGCTCCATCGAGTCTTACTCCGTGGACTGATCACTTTGTTATTGGCAGCCCGTCAGGCGGGCTTGTTTGTCCAGCCGCTTGGCGGCCTTGTTTGGCTTCGGCAGGAAATCCCCAGCGCAGAGCGCACCCCGCTTCGAATTGCACCGAAACGGGGCCAAATCGTCAGCGGCGTTGCAACCATGGTGCCAATTCGCAAATGAGCGTCAGAAAAGTTCCGCGAGCTTCACGACAATTTTTTGTCAAACAAGTGACTGATCATCCACTGATCAATTTCGATTTTTCTGTCCGATCTTGTCGGACGATCTGGCTCGATTTGTCACTCAAGATCACACTTGAAGGGCATGTACGTTCATACCAAAAGCTGTCTGGTCAAGCCTTTTATGGGCGTTTAAGACCGCTTGCGCATAACAACGGGCCGATTCATTTCTTTGAGTAACAAAAAAGTGTTACCGGAGCTAACCGGTAACACTTCTTGAAGGAGAGATTTCGGAGGGATGACAGCCCGCTTGCGCGGGCTGCCAGAGAGGGCGTCAGGCGAGGCTTTTGCTGACCACTTCGAAGACGTCGCTGGAGAGTTCGCCGGAGGCGAGGATGCGCTCCAGTTCGGCTCTCATCAGTTGCTGGCGACCGCCGTCGTACTTGCGCCAGCGGGTGAGCGGCGCCAGTTGGCGGGAAGCGATCTGCGGGTTGAGGGCATTCAGCGTGATCACATGGTCGGCGAGGAAGCGGTAGCCGGCACCATCGGCGCGGTGGAAGTTCACCAGGTTCTGGTTGGCGAAGGCACCGATCAGGGCACGCACCTTGTTCGGGTTCTTCAGGGTGAAGGCCGGGTGCTCCATCAGTGCCTTTACCCGCTCCAGGCCGCCGGGCAGGCCGCAGCCGGCTTGCACGCTGAACCACTGGTCCATCACCAGCGGATCTTCCTTGAAGTACTCGGCGAAGCGCTCGAGGGCCTCCGCCTTTTCCTTCTCGAAGCCCGAATTGACCAGCACGGCCAGGGCCGACAGGCGCTCGGTCATGTTATCGCAGTCGCTGAACTGCTCCTCGCAGGCCTCCAGCACTTCCGGCTTGCCGCTCTGCATCAGGTAGGAAAGCGCGATGTTCTGGAGGGTGCGTCGAGCGATATGCGCCGCCTCGGCCACATAACCGGTTTCGCGAGACAACCCACGATTAGCCTGGAAGCGGGCCAGCAGCGGCTGGAACAGGGCTTCGCCGATGGACTGGCGGGCGAACTCGCGTGCGGCGTGGATAGCATCCACGTCGGCCACTTCGCTGATCTCGGTGAGATAGGCCTCGCTCGGCAGGGACAGCATTTCCGCGACCATTGCCTGATCGAGCGACTCGTCCTCCAGCAGGGTGCGGAAGGCGGTGATCAGGCGCGGGTCCAGCACCAGCTTCTCGCCGCGCTGATGCTGACCGATCAGCTCCTGCAACACCTGCACCGACAGCTGCTGGCCGGCCTCCCAACGGTTGAAGCCGTCGGAGTCGTGCTGCATGAGGAACATCAGCTGGTCACGGTCGTAGGGGAAGGCGAGCTTCACCGGCGCAGAGAAACCACGCAGCAGCGACGGCAGCGGACGCTCCGCGATATCGACGAAGGTAAAGGTCTGCTCAGCCTCGGTGACCGACAGCACGCGATTGCCGCCCAGCGCCTTGGCTTCGCCCGCGAGACGCAGCGGCAGGTCGTTGCCGGCTGCGTCCAGCAGTCCCAGCTCCACGGGAATGACGAAGGGTTGCTTGTCCTTCTGCCCCGGAGTGGCCGGGCAGCTCTGGCGGAAGGTCAGGCTGTAGGTCCTGGCGGCGGCGTCATAGCTGTCTTCCACCTGCAGGCGCGGCGTGCCGGACTGGCTGTACCAGCGCTTGAACTGGGAAAGGTCGACGCTGTTGGCGTCTTCCATCGCCTTGACGAAGTCGTCACAGGTCACGGCCTGGCCGTCGTGGCGCTCGAAGTAGAGGTCGGTGCCCTTGCGGAAACCTTCGGCGCCCAGGAGCGTGTGGATCATGCGAACCACTTCCGAGCCCTTCTCGTAGACGGTCAGGGTGTAGAAGTTGGAAATCTCGATGAAGGAATCCGGGCGCACCGGATGGGCCATCGGGCCGGCATCCTCGGCGAACTGGTTGGTACGCAGGAAGGCGACGTCTTCGATGCGCTTGACGGTGCGCGAGTTCATGTCGGCGGAGAACTCGGCATCACGGAATACGGTGAAGCCTTCTTTCAGCGACAGCTGGAACCAGTCGCGGCAGGTCACGCGGTTGCCCGACCAGTTGTGGAAGTACTCGTGCGCAACAACCGCCTCGACGCGCTGGTGCGCAGCGTCAGTAGCGGTCTCCGCCTTGGCCAGCACGCAGCTGGAGTTGAAGATGTTGAGCCCCTTGTTCTCCATGGCGCCCATGTTGAAGTCATTGACCGCGACGATCATGAAGATGTCCAGGTCGTACTCGCGGCCATACACCTCTTCGTCCCAGCGCATGGACTTCTTCAGGCTGTCCATGGCGTGCTGCACCTTGTCGATGTTCTCCGGCTCGACGTAGATGCGCAGGGTCACGTCGCGCTTGCTCATGGTGTTGAAAACGTCTTCCACGCACCAGAGGTCGCCCGCCACCAGGGCGAACAGATAAGCCGGTTTCTTGAAGGGGTCTTCCCAGGTCGACCAGTGGCGACCGCCCTCCTCCGCCCCGCTGGCCACCGGATTGCCGTTGGACAGCAGTACCGGATAGCGATGCTGCTCGGCGCTGACGGTGGTGGTGAACGTGCTCATCACGTCCGGGCGGTCGAGGTAGTAGGTGATCTTGCGGAAGCCTTCGGCCTCGCACTGGGTGCAGAACATCTTGCCGGACTTGTACAGGCCTTCCAGGGCCGTGTTGGTTTCCGGATGGATGCGCACGGTGCTGTCGAGGGTGAAGCTCGCGGCCACCGGCTGCAGGGTCAGATGGCTGTCGTCCACCTGGTAATCGGCGGCGCCCAGTTCGCGGTCGTCCATGGAGAGCGACAGCAACTCCAGCTGCTGGCCGTCCAGCACCAGCGGCGGCAGGCCCTCGGCTGCGCGCTCGGGGTTGCGGCGCATCACCAGCTGGGCGTGGACCAGGGTGTGATCCTCGTACAGCTCGAAGGTCAGGTTGGTCTCGTCGATCAGGTAATCCGGGGCCTGATAGTCCTTGAGGTAGATGACTTTCGGTTGCTCGGTGCGCATGGTCGTCTCTTCGATTACGGGGCGGCCCCGAAACCCTGGGCCGCGCATGATGAAAGGGGTCAAGGTCGGAGTATGGACTATTCCCCTGCCGACCTTATGCCGGAACCTACGCTGCGCTGATGGCCAACTGGTAGGCCGTGTACTTGCGCAGGTTGATTACGCCGGTATCGAGGATCAGGTACTGGCCCTTGATGCCCCGCAGCGTACCCTCCACCACTGGCGTCTTGTCCAGATCGAAGCTGACGACCTTGGTCGGATAGGCATCCACGGGATAGCTGATCTCGATGGGCTGGATATCCGTTACCGGCTGGATGGCCTGCAGGCCGAAGCGGTCCTGCAGGGCACGAATGCCGTCGGCGAGCTGGTCGAGGAGCTCATCGCGAACAGCCGCCAGGTCCAGCGGCGGGGCCTCGCCCTTGAGCATCGCGCGCCAGTTGGTGCGGTCGGCCACCTTGCTGCGCAGCAGATCCTCGACGAAGCCCGATTGCTGGCGGGTGGCCACGCGCAGAATCGGCAATGCCTGGCTGGCGCCCTGGTCGATCCAGCGGGTCGGCACCTGGCTGGCGCGAGTGATGCCCACCTTGATGCCCGAGGAGTTGGCGAGGTAGACCACGTGGTCGGTCATGCAGAAGCGCTCGCCCCACTCCGGCTCGCGGCAGGTGCCCGCCTCGAAGTGGCACTTTTCCGGGCTGACGATGCAGCTGTCGCACTGCGCCAGCTTGGTAAAGCAGGGATAGCAGTAGCCCTGGCTGAAGCTCTTCTTCGTCTTGCGTCCGCAGTGGGTGCAATGAATGGCACCGAGGAATTCCAGGCGCAATTGCTTGCCGATCAGGGGATTCACCGCGATATCCGCCTCGTCGAGACGGAAGCCGTATTGCACGGGTGCTTCAAGGCGCACCGACATTTTGCTGAGTGCGCCGCGTCCTAGTTCCAGCATCAGTGAACCGAATTCGACTTGAACAGAAGGTTGGGGATGGGATCGGACTTGGAGCTGCACTCCTGCGGGCCCATGTAGCCGGTACGCTCTTCTTCCGGCAGATTCTTCAGCTCCCAGGCAATTACCGCCTGCAGCGACAGCTCTTTCTGTTCCTGGGTCAGCTTGCGGCCGTCCGGCCACTTGCCGATCTCAACGGCCAGCTTGAGGCTTTCGTAGACATCCTGGGTGATGTTGCTGATCAGATGGGCAAAAGACGACATGGGTGATTCAGGTCCTGGGAGTGGGACGGAGCGCGCATTCTACCGGCGCAGGCGCGCCAATGCACCGCCAAGCAGCCCGGTGGCGCAACCAGCGACCAGGCCACCCACGTGGGCGCCGTTGGCGATGGCACCGAACCCCAGGGCAGTGATCAGACCGGACAGGCACACCAGCAGCCAGATCAGCATCATCAGCATCACCCCCGGTGGCAGCCGGTAGGCCGGACAGGGCGCCAGGCGCTGGAATACCCAACAGTGGCCAAGCAGGCCGTAAAGCACGCCGGATAGCCCACCGAACAGCGATGCGCCGCTGACGAAATACTGCGTGTAATCCGACACGAGACTGAAGCCCAGGGTCAGCACCAGCAGCACCGGACCGCCCTGGCGCGACTCGATGCGGCGACCCAGCTCCCAGAACCACATGCCGTTCATCGCCAGGTGCAGGATGCCGAAGTGGATCAGCATCGGCGTCACCAGTCGCCACCACTGTCCTGCAGCCAGGCCTTCGTCCAGGGAGGAGAAGTAGATGTAGTCGCCCTGGATCTCGAAGTCCTGGAAGCTCAGCCAGCGGATGACCGAGAAGTTGTCGCCCAGGTTGGTGAGCGCGGCGACCACCAGCGTGACCAGCAGCACCAGGCTGGTAATGGGGCGGGCCAGGAGCTCGGCGAGGAAACCCGCGCGCGGCGCCTCCTGCGGCCTTTCCTGCTGGAGCTGGAAGTGCGGATCACCATCGGGAAAGCGCGCATAGAGCCCGCGCACCTGTTCCGCCAATTGCTGGCCCGGTACCCAGAGAACCTGCTCGCCGGATTCCTCGCTGACGCGGTAAGGCACGTCCAGGCGCTGCAGCAAGGCGATGAAGCCGGAAAGATCCACATTCAGCGGTAAACGCAGGACTTCAATCGCACTCATTGGGGTTCCTCGGGGCGCTCCACTTCGACCCAGACGAACTTGTCCGGATCCAGCCGGCTTTCCTGGTCGAGCCGATAAGCCACCAGCTTGCCGTACATCACCGCGCTGTAATCCAGGCAGGCCAGGTTGCCGCGAATCGGCGCCGGCCGGCCGCGCCGCCAGTAGTGGCCGACGAACAGCATGGGCTCCTGCGGGCCGTAGCTGAGCAAGCGCGACTTGTGCGCCTTGGACAACGGCTGGCTGGCCACCTGTTCGGGCAGCGCATCGGGTTGGAACACCACGTCGCCATAGGTTTGCGGGTCTTCGGCCCAGAATTTGGTGCGGAACACCGAACGGGTGAAGCCGTCGCTACCGGTCAGCGTCATGCCGCCGGGCAGCGGCAGGTCGGTGCCGCGCAGCAGGCGGTCGAACACGCGGCTGGCAAAGCTCGCGGGATCGGCCGCGGCCTTGATGAAGGCTTCGTTGATTCGCCCGTCCGGGTGCATCTCGCGCAGGGCCGCGATCAGCTCGCCGTCCCAGCACGCATGGACCATGCGGAAATGGCCACCGTCCAGGAACAGCGGCAGCTCGTAGAACCAGCCGAGGAAGTCCCGCCAGTCCGCCGGATGGCCTTCGAACTGCTCCAGAGTTTCCTTGATCAGCCGGGTATGGCGCGGCGTGTGCTCACGGACGAAGTGCCGGCCGCTACCGGGCGACGCGGGCGTGCTCCAGCCAAGCGCGTTGTACTCATGGTTACCCATGATGCACAGGGCCTGCCTGGCTTCGACCATGGCGTGGACCGTGTGCAGCGCCTCGCGGATGCGCGGGCCGCGGTCGATGATGTCGCCGAGGAACAGCGCCATGCGCTGCGGGTGCCGCCAGACACCACCCTGCTTGCGATAGCCCAGGCGGTCGAGCAGACGCTCCAGGGTATGCGCGCAACCATGGACGTCACCGATCAGATCGTAACCACGGCCGGGATCGAGGCTCATCAGTCGCCTCCACCCAGTCGGCTGCCCCAGCCCAGTTTGGTCCGGCAGACCTCGTAGTAGTTGTGATCCAGCGGGTGGATCAGGCGCAGCTTCTGCGGTTTCTTGCCGACCGTGATGGTATCGCCGGGCGCACAGGTGAAGTGGTTCTGGCCGTCGCAGGACACCAGCGGGTAGATCTGCAGATTGGGCGAAACCACGATTTTCAGTTCACTGGTGCTGTCCACCACGATGGGCCGGCTGGACAGGGTATGCGGGTACATGGGCACGACGACGATGGCGTCGAGCTTGGGATGCATGATCGGACCACCGGCGGACAACGCGTAGGCGGTGGAGCCGGTGGGCGTGGCGATGATCAGGCCGTCGGCCTTCTGGCTGCAGACGAACTGGCCGTCGATGTGCAGTTCGAACTCGATCATCCGCGTCGACTTGCCGGGATGTAGCACCACATCATTCAGCGCGTCGCCCTGGCCGATGGCCTCGCCGTGGCGACGGACTTCGGCTTCCAGCAGGAAGCGAGTCTCGACGCTGTAGCGGCCGTCCAGCACCTCGGCCACCTTCACTTCCAGCTCGTCGGGACGAATGTCGGTGAGGAAGCCGAGGCTGCCACGGTTGATCCCCAGTACCGGCACGTTATGGCGCGCGAGGGCGCGAGCGGCGCCGAGCATACTGCCGTCGCCGCCGACGACGATCACCAGGTCGCACACCTCACCGAGGATCTTCCGTGACGACGTCTGCAGGCCATGGCCCGGCAGCACTTCGGCGATGGTGTCTTCGAGGATGACGTGGAGATGGCGGTCCAGCAGGAATTTTTTCAGCCGGCGAATGGTGTCGAGCACATGGGAACTGCCCAGGCGACCGATGATGCCGATATTGCGGAATTGCTCCATGGGGCTCCAGGGCGGCATTGGCGGGGTGAGGAATGGCGAAATTATGGGGGATAGCAGCGGACAGCGGCAAACCGCCGTCGGCTATGCTCGCAACATGCACGCCTTCGAATCGCTGACCGACCTGCCCCGCCAGCTATGCCACCCCGCCGTGCGCGACCTGGCCTGGGTCCTCGTGTCCCCGCCGCTGCTGGCGCAAACGCCCTGGCGCCAGCGCCATCCCCTCAGCGCCAGCGGCTGGGCGAGCCGTCCTGAAAGCCTCGCCGACTGGCTCCGCGCATTGGACCGCCAACCCGAATCCCTCGACCAGTGGCTGGCCCAGGCCGCCAGCCGGCGCCTCGGCCTCTATTACGAACGCCTGTGGCAGTTCGCCCTGGCCCAGGCGCCGGATGTGACCCTGCTGGCCGCCAACCTGCCGATCCGCATCGCCGGCCAGACCCTTGGCGAACTCGACCTGCTGCTGCGTGACGACGAAGGCGTGCATCACCTCGAGTTGGCGATCAAGCTCTACCTCGGACCGCGCCACGGCGATGGCGGCAACCCATCGGAATGGCTCGGGCCGGGCAGCCACGACCGCCTCGACCTCAAGCTGGAGCACCTCAGCCAGCATCAGCTGCCCCTGTCGTCGAGCCCGGAAAGCCGTCAGGTGCTCGATCAATTGAACGCTCAGCCGACCAGCGCCGAACTCTGGCTGGGCGGCTACCTCTTCTACCCCTGGCCAGGCAACTGCACCGCGCCGCAAGGCGCCAATCCGGGCCACTTGCGCGGGCACTGGCTGCGTCACAACGATCTCGAGGACTTCCTCGGCCAGGCCGAAGGCCCCTGGCAGCCCCTGCCCCGGCAATCCTGGCTATCCCCGGCGATCAGCGAAGCCAGCGAGTGCTGGACGACGGAGCGCTTCGCGGAGTGGCGCGAACAGCTCCAGCCGGATAGCCCGGCGCGCCTGCTGGTTCGTCTCGCAGCAGATGGCGACGGCCGCTGGAAGGAAGCCGAACGCGCATTCCTGGTCAGTGATCGCTGGCCACTCGCACCGCTGTAATCCACTTTCGTAGCGCCCACAAGGCAGATCGCCCCAGTTATGGGGCCGGAAATTTCCACGCGCTATCGATCAACGGCTGCGTTCGACACGACCGCCCGAGCGGGCCAGGTAACCGGCGCCGGTCTCGCTGATCAGTGCATCGCGCTGCAAGGCAGGCAGGGCATCCAGGCCGTCGCGCAGGGCGTAGGCGCGAATACCCAGTTGGGAAAGCGTGAACACCGCACTGGCGCTGCGTTTGCCGCTATCGCAATAGCACAGGTAAGTTGCGCCGCCATCCAGCAACCGCGCCTTCAGGCGCAGCAGGTGCAGGGGCATATTCAACGCCTTGGGAGCATGGGCGCGCTCGTACTCTTCCTGCAGGCGCACATCCAGCCATTGGCCACCGCCGCCCAGCATGCGTACGGCCTCGCCCAGGCTGACCTCATCCACCACCGGCGCCTTCAGGAGTTCGAGGAAGTCCGCCCGGTCCAGCTGCTGCAGGACGCTGTCCTCCAGCAGGGTGACACTGGCGTTGCGCGGGCAATCCCCCAGCAGGGCTTCCTCGCCGAAGCAGGCGCCCACGTCCAGCTCGGCCAGCAGCTGCCGCTCACTGCCTTCGCCACGGATGACTTCAGCCCGGCCGGACTGCAGGAAGTAGCAACAATCGCCCTCCTCCCCCTCGCCCATCACCCGGCTGCCCGCCGGCAGCTCTACCCGCCGCAGACGCTCCAGCATGCTGCGCACATTGGCCGGCGGAACCCTGGCCAGCAATGGGCTGGCAAGCAGGGTTTCCAGCCATTCGCCTTCGCCTGCCGGACTGAGGTCCAGCAACAGGTCCAGATGGGTCGAGCTCCACGTCAGCTGGCTCGCCAGGGTAGCGCTGTCGATGGCCAGCAGGGAGCAGTCACGCAAGGCCAGCGCTTCATGCAGGCGCGGCAAGGTGGGGGAAATGGGGTGGCAGCTGGCTTCGCTGCCGGCTTCCAGGCGTGTCTCGACACCCTCGGCATCCCGCAGGAGCAGTTCGCCGGACAGCAGGTACCAGGTGACGCGGGCCAGATCGCCCCGCCGGAACAGCAGCTGGCCCGCGAGCAGGGGTTGCGGAATCAGTTGTGGACGCAACTCGCGCCATTGCTGGTCGCTTAGCGCATTGAGCGGGACCAGGCTACGCAGCTGCTGGGGATTCAGGGGTTCGCTCATGGAGTCATCCTTGTCCTTCCACTGCCCGGTCAGTGTAGCCGGCCAGTCGCAACATATCGGAATGCAGGGCCCGACGACCTTGCAGGCCGCCCGTGTGGAGCAGCACCAGGCGGCTGCCGCTGGGAATCCGGCCAGCCTGTGCTTCGTCGTGGATCGCCAGCAGGGCCTTGGCCGTATAAAGAGGTTCCAGCTCCAGCCCGCCATCCCTTTCGCTGTCCAGCAGGAAGCGCGCGAGCACTGCGTCCACCCGCGCAAAGCCACCCCGGCTGGCGTCGATCAGGCGATAGCCACGGTCGGTGCGCCCGGCCTCGGCAAGGATGGCACTCACCTGGTCGGCTACGCCGTGGTCAGGCGGTACTGCCAGGGCGCCGACCACCGGATGGTCGCCCGCCTCGCCCATCACCAATCCCGCGAGGGTCGTGCCGGTGCCGGCGGCGGTCCAGAGGCTGTGGTAGTCGTCCCATCCCAGGGCGGCCAGTTGCTGGCGGATCATCGCCACCAGTCCGGCGCAGCCTTGGGCGCCCATCAGGCCACCACCGCCCTCGGGCACTGGCTGATAGTGCGGGTAACGCTCCAGCCACGAGCCCCAGAAGCCCGGTTGGTGGCGTGCCCGGTAGCCGCCGTAACCCAGCCAGTGCAAGGCCATGCCGAATCGTTGGAGGTCGCGCACGGTGGGCGTGTCCTGGGGCTCTCCACGCAGCAGGCCAACCGTGGGGAACCCGAATCGGGCACCCGCCGCCGCCAGGGCATGGAGATGATTGGAGTGCGCGCCGCCCAGGCTGATCACACCTTCAGCGCCATCACGCGCGGCCTTTGCCAGGTAAGGGGCCAGCTTGAACCACTTGTTGCCGGATACCAGCGGGTCGAGTGCATCCAGGCGCAGCACGGCCAGTTGCAGCCCGGCCGCCGTCAACCAGGGCAGGCGCAAGGGCTCTAGCGTGGCGTGGGGGTTCCAGTCAGGCAGGATCAGGGGCAAAGGTCAGGTCCGTCGGCGTCCGTTCAGGGGCGCAAGGATAAAGCAGGCGCGCGTGCGGATCGCTCAACCAGCGGTCCGCAGTCGCCCTCCCACGCGGTGCCGGGGGCAGCAGTTGGACTCGCCGGCAACGAAGCGGCTGGGCGCCTCGATACGGTCGATGGGCATGCTGCAACGATCGCCGTTGGGCAGGCTGGCTTCACAGGTGGGCTGCTGGTAATGGGCCAGCCACTGGCGGTACTGGTTTTCGGATACGAAGCACTTGGCTGCGGCGTAGGCCTGCGGATTGTCCTGGTAGCGGGCGATGTCCGTCAGCGGGATGGTCAGGTGGCCAGCGCCCGGATGATAGACCACGAACACCACGCCCAGTTGGGCCAGACGTTCCAGCATCAATTGCCCTGACTGGCCTTCAAGCGCATCGCATTCCTGACGCAAACGATTGACCTCGGCCTGCAGTTGGGCGTCGAGCTGGTCGCGATAGGCCAGTTCGACATCGCGAATGGCCAGTTGCTCGCGGTATTCGGTCACGGCAGCGGCGACCCGCGCCTGCAACTCGCCTTCGAACTGCGCGCGAAGGATGTCCGCCTCGGTGCGGCCATGGCGTTCCAACGCACGCAATTGCACGTTCATTTCCTCACGGCTGGCCTGGAAGCGCTCCAGCTCGCCGTCGAGCTTGGCCTGCAGGCCGGCGTTGACCTCTTCCTGCTGGCGCAGGGCGTGTTGCAAGGTGCGAATCTGATCCTGCAGGGCCGAACTGCTCTGGTCGGCGGCATGGCGCATCCGCGCAATGGCTTCTTCGTTCTGCTGGCTGAGGGAGCTGAGGCGCAGACGCTGCTGGCGGACCAGTTGGGCCGTCTTCAGGCGATGCTCCTTTTCCATCTTCTCCGCCAGTTGTTCGGCCATCTCCTTGGTGATTTCCGGCGGCGCGTACCAGCTGTCTTCCGGTGCCACCTGGAGCTTCTCGGCATCCAGGACCTTGGGCAGTTCCTCCTCGACCAGCAGACCGAGGCTGTTGCCCTTGATGGCGTCACGCAGCAGGGCGAGGTCGTTGCGGTCGGAATTGAGGCTGGGGTCCCAGAGATGCATCTGCTGCCAGGACACCGGGCACTGGCTGCGGCACGCCAGGCGAATGGGGCCGGCACCGAGGTCGGGGCCACGTCCTGCGCGCTCGGCCAGTTGCCGCAACGGCAGGTTCCAGCCGGTATCGGCACGGCCGTCTTCGTCGAAATCGAGGTAGAAGAACACCACCGCCCGGACTTGCAGGCGCGGGTTGACCATCAGGTAGGCCAGTTGCATCTGGCGGTCGGAGAATTCCGGAAGACCGACCACGCCGTCGAGGATGGCTTCGAACTCCGAGTGAAGCATCTGCTTGCAGATGCCGCGGTCGTTGAAGAACACGACGGCTTCCACCAGTTGCGGCTTCTTCAGCATGCTCATCGCTCTACCTCTGGCTCTGCGCGGTGACTCACGGCGGGCGTTGACGGGGGCGTCCGGTTTTCGTCCGCACACACTAATCCGGACTTTAGAAAAGTCTAGGGGATATTAGGCATCGGGCAATGTGACTGGGTTGGCAGAGCCCAGTCGCCGGGACCCGTCGGACCGGCGGCAAGGCAAAAGTGTGACGTGGTTGGAGCTTGAAGCGAAACCGCCCGGCGATAAGCCGGGCGGTTGGGGGGCGGAGGTGTGACTCAGAGCTCTGCGGCGAGGCGCGAGCCCTGATTGATGGCGCGCTTGGCATCCAGTTCGGCAGCTACGTCGGCGCCACCGATCAGGTGCACGCTCTGGCCGGCGGCGACCAGGCCATCCTGCAGTTCACGCAGCGGGTCCTGGCCGGCGCAGACGATCACGGTGTCCACCGGCAGTACCTGCGGCTCGCCCTCGGCCACGCGGATGTGCAGGCCGGCGTCGTCCACCTTGAGGTACTCGACCGAGTTGAGCATCTGCACCTGCTTGTTTTTCAGCCCGGTGCGATGAATCCAGCCGGTGGTCTTGCCGAGGCCATCGCCTACCTTGGACTTCTTGCGCTGCAGCAGGAACACCTGGCGCGCCGGTGCATGGGGCTGGGCCTTGATGCCGGCGATACCACCGCGAGCTTCCAGGGCGCCGTCGATGCCCCACTCCTTCCAGAAGGCGGTGCGGTCGAGGCTGGTGGACTCACCCTGATGGGTGATGAACTCGGAAACGTCGAAGCCGATACCACCGGCGCCGATCACGGCAACCTTCTGGCCGACCGGTTTACGCTCGAGGATGGCGTCCAGGTAGCTGATCACCTTCGAATGCTCGATGCCGGGAATTGCCGGAGTGCGCGGGCTGATGCCGGTGGCGAGGATGATCTCGTCGTAGCCGCCCTTGGCCAGGTCCTCGGCCGAGACACGGGTATTCAGGCGCAGGTCGACGCCGGTGGTTTCCAGCTTGCGCTTGAAGTAGCGCAGGGTTTCAAAGAACTCTTCCTTGCCCGGCACGCGCTTGGCCACGTTGAACTGCCCGCCGATCTCGCCAGCGGCGTCGAACAGGGTCACGCTGTGGCCACGCTCGGCTGCAACGGTGGCGGCGGAGAGGCCGGCGGGGCCGGCGCCGACCACGGCGATCTTCTTGGCCTGGGCCACCGGGATGTAGTTCAGCTCGGTCTCGTGGCAGGCACGCGGGTTCACCAGGCAGCTGGTCAGCTTGCCGCCGAAGGTGTGGTCCAGGCAGGCCTGGTTGCAGCCGATGCAGGTGTTGATCTCGTCGGCGCGGCCTTCGGCGGCCTTGTTGACGAAGTCCGGGTCGGCGAGGAACGGACGGGCCATGGACACCATGTCGGCGTCGCCCTCGGCCAGAACCTGTTCGGCCACTTCCGGCGTGTTGATGCGGTTGGTGGTGATCAGCGGGATCTTCACCTCGCCCTTGAGCTTGGCGGTGACCTTGGTGAAGGCCGCGCGCGGCACCTTGGTGGCGATGGTCGGGATACGCGCCTCATGCCAGCCGATACCGGTATTGATGATGGTCGCGCCGGCGGCTTCGATGGCCTTGGCCAGGGTGACGATCTCGTCCCAGGTGCTGCCGCCTTCCACCAGGTCGAGCATGGACAGGCGGAAGATGATGATGAAGTTCGGGCCCACGGCCTCACGAACGCGACGGACGATCTCGACCGCCAGTCGCATGCGGTTCTCGTAGCTGCCACCCCAGCGGTCGGTACGCTGGTTGGTGTGGGCGGCGAGGAACTGGTTGATGAAGTAACCCTCGGAACCCATGATCTCGACGCCGTCGTACTCGGCCTGCTGGGCCAGCACCGAGCAGGTGACGAAGTCCTGGATCTGCTTCTCGATCCCCTCTTCATCCAGCTCGTTCGGCTTGAAGGGGTTGATCGGTGCCTGGATGGCCGACGGCGCTACCTGCTTGGGGTTATAGGCGTAACGGCCAGCGTGGAGGATCTGCATGCAGATCTTGCCGCCCGCCTCATGGACCGCGCGGGTGACGATCTTGTGCTTCTCGGCCTCTTCCACGGTTGTCAGCTTGGCCGCGCCGGCATAGACGCCGCCTTCCGCGTTCGGGCCGATGCCGCCGGTGACCATCAGGCCGACGCCACCACGGGCGCGCTCGGCGAAATAGGCCGCCATGCGCTCGAAGCCATGGGGTTTCTCTTCCAGGCCGGTGTGCATCGAGCCCATCAGGGTGCGGTTGCGCAGGGTGGTGAAGCCCAGATCGAGCGGGGCGAGCAGGTGCGGGTAATGGGTGGCGGTCATGGTTCCTCCACAACAGGCGGTGCTATTCACGGAATGCCTCGGCTTCAGTGGGCCGGGGTCGGTTATGGGGCAGAAGATAAAGAGCCGGGATTGCTCGCTCAATGATCAGAACTGACAAGTTACTGATCCAAACTGACAGCCACCCTTGGCAAGTGGCGGTACGTCCCCTACCCTGATCGGCATTCCCCGGCCCGGAAATTCCATGCGCAAATTGCTGATGCCCCTGATCGCCGCCGTCCTGGTGAGCTGCCTGACCGCCTATGCGGTATGGACCGGTGAACGGCCGCGCGCCCACTATCTGTCAGACCTGCGCGCCAACCTCGC
Organism: Pseudomonas sp. BN414; assembly: GCF_029871275.1. NCBI lineage: Bacteria > Pseudomonadati > Pseudomonadota > Gammaproteobacteria > Pseudomonadales > Pseudomonadaceae > Pseudomonas > Pseudomonas sp. BN414. Next base: position 41,525 of record NZ_SSOL01000075.1, on the reverse strand, counting down.
CAGCGACGTGGGCACCGCCGGTGCGAGCGGCAACCTGTTGGCGATCCGCCCGGCGCTGTACCCCAGCGACTACCGCGACCCGGACCTCCTGCGCATGAAACTCGCGGCCGCCCTCGACCGGGCGCGCGCGCAGGGCCTGCTGAACGAGAAAACCGTAGTCGCCCTGCCCGACCACATCGGCACCTGGCTGTTGCTGCGGGATGAAAAGCACAACCTCTACCAGGCACGGAGCTTCGCCGAGGGCGGCCGGTTGCTCACCCTCAGCCATCCGACCTTACTGGGGCGCCTGTTCCTCCAGGGCCAGGACCTCGAAGAGGCACTGCTGCGCGCCAAGGCCCGGCGCATGGCGCGGGACTACCAGAAGCTGTTCAGCCGCCTGGCCAGCGAATACAAGGTCACCATCCTCGCGGGCTCCATCCTCCTGCCTTCCCCCTACTTCAAGGAAGGCAAGCTGCGTAGCGGTCACGGCGCGCTCTACAACCTGGCGCTGGCCTTCTCGCCGGACGGACTGTTGCTCGGCGAGCCCTTCAGCCAGCCCTGGCCCCAGAGCGCCAGAAGCGAATCCCGCCAGAAACTGCAGACCGCCAGCGGCGAAGTGACCATCGCGCGCAGCTGGAGCCAGGGTTATCCGCAGAATCTGGTGACGCTGAGCGACGGCCAGTCCAGCGCCAGCGAGGCACTTTTCCTGCGCGGCCGTCTCTGGCCCCTGCACAATGCACCCGCAGGTAGCGAACTGACGCCGACCAGGGCGCCGCAAGCCAGTGAGACGCCGGGCAGCCACCTGCTGAATGCCTGGATGAGCGCCCGATGAAAACGCAACGGGTCAAGCTGGGCGATCTCTCCGTGAGTTCCGTACTCAGCATGGCAGCGGCACTGGAACAAGCCGGCCACTGCGCGACCGACCTGCTGGAGCGCTTCGGCCTGGACGCCACGCGCTTCGCCGAACCCCACGGCCGCTTGTCCATCCCGCGCTTCATGCGCCTCGGCCACGCCGCCATCCAGCTCAGCGGCAATCCCGCACTGGGCCTCGCCATGGGCCGGCTCAGCCGCTTGAGCCAGCTCGGGCTCGCAGGCGTCTGCGCCCAACAGGCACCCAACCTGCGAGAAGCCGCCCGCGCCCTGACCCGTTTCGAACTGCTCTACGCCAGCAACTATCGCGGACAATCGAGCTTCCACGAAGACGCCAAGGGCGCCTGGCTGCGCTTCTATTCCATCAGTCCCTACAACGCCTACAACCGCTTCGTCGTGGATTCGGTGCTGGCGGGCTGGCAGAGCCACCTGAGCCAACTGGCAGGCACGGGCATTCGCATCGAGAAAGTGGAGATCGAGTTTCCGGCCCCGGATTACGCCGAGCGCTACACCGAGCATTTCGGCTGCCCCGTGGAGTTCGAGGCCAGCGCCAACCAGCTGCGGCTGTCACAGGAGACCCTGGCGCTGCGCGGTAGCGAACACTGCCCCAGCACTTGGCGGCAATTATTGGACATCTGTGAGCGGGAACTGCAGCAGCTGACACGCACCCGCAGCCTGCGCGAGCGCATCACCCAGTTGCTGGGGCCGCTGCTGCACGGGCGCGAGCCGGATCTCGAAGAAGTGGCGGCACGCCTGCAAATGCCGAGCTGGACCCTACGCCGCAAGCTCGCCGAAGAAGGCACCCAGTTCCGCGCCATCCTCAATGAAACGCGCCGCGACCTGGCCATGGCCTATATCCGCGACACGGAACTGGCCTTCGGCGAAATCGCCTACCTGCTGGGATTTGCCTCGGCCGAAGCCTTCCAGCGCGCCTTCAAGCGCTGGAGCGGCAGTACGCCGGGCGAATTCCGCCGCGCCCAGCGCCAGGCAGGCTGATCACATCTCGGTGGCGTCGTCGGCCGGTTCGACCGAGTCCTGCTCATCAGCGTGAAAGTCGAGAATCTCTTCCTGGTAATCGTCCATTGGCTGCTCCTCCTGTGGCGATGTGATTCAGGAAACAAAGTCCATGCCAATAAGGTAACGAGCGCAGGTGACCGGAAAATTACCCCTGCCTTTGCCATGGGAGCCAGAAATGGCCGGCGGGATGTTCTTGGGGACAGACAAAACGGACAGGCAAAGAAAAAGCCCTCAGGTATTGCTACCTGAGGGCTTCTCTATATGGCGCAGCGGACGGGACTCGAACCCGCGACCCCCGGCGTGACAGGCCGGTATTCTAACCGACTGAACTACCGCTGCGTGTCGGTTGGACTTGCGTCCGGTGAAACCTTTGCATCGTCTGACAGACTGGCCCAGTGGACCTTCCTGCCTCATGCCCGAGCAACTCGAACATGGGAAATATGGCGCAGCGGACGGGACTCGAACCCGCGACCCCCGGCGTGACAGGCCGGTATTCTAAC
>NZ_SSOL01000075.1:0-39109 GCF_029871275.1 Pseudomonas sp. BN414 | reverse complement strand
TCGAACCCGCGACCCCCGGCGTGACAGGCCGGTATTCTAACCGACTGAACTACCGCTGCGCGTCGGCCGGACTTTCGTCCGAAATTCACAAGGATTGGTGGGTGATGACGGGATCGAACCGCCGACCCTCTGCTTGTAAGGCAGATGCTCTCCCGGCTGAGCTAATCACCCATCGCCTTGCGAGGCGCGCAATTTACGCAGAGGGCTTCGCTAAGTCAACACCCTGTATGGATTTTTTCTTCGGACAGCGTTTTCCGCCCGGTTTGCCGCCACTCCGATGCGCACCAGCACAGGGCGGTCGCACCAGGGTGACGCAGGATCAGCTCCCGGCCTTCAGCGATACCCGCGCCGTCACCCGGCCATCTTCGGTGCGATCCAGCCCTGCCTCTTCGATGCGAACGCCCTGCCCCTCCAGGACACCCATCCAGCGCAACAGGCTAGGGAAAGCTGCCGGTTGAAGGTTCACCTGCACCGCCCCTGGCGCATCGCTGTCGATTCGCTCGACGGCCAGTCCCTGCTCGGCGGCAGTGGTGGTTACCAGCCCTTGCAGTCGCTCCGGGTCCACCTTGATTTGCGGCTGGCTCTGCACCGCTCGCGCTTCAGGCGCATGAAGCTGCAGATAAGCGTGCATCCCGCGCTGGGCTTCGAAGTACTCGCGATTGCTGGCCAGGCGGCGTTCGGCCGGCAACCAGAGCAGCAGGTAAAGCAGGACCAGGCCGAGGAATATCCCCAGCCACAGCAATGCCGTGCGATCCCGGGCCGGCAAGGCGCGCCAGCGCAGGGCCAGGGAGGAAGCCTGCCACTGCGTGCGGAGCGGCGTCTTGATTGCATCGAGCATCTTCATCCCCCTATCACCAGGCGCGCGCTGACGCCGCTTTCGTCACGACTGGCCGAGCCCATCTGCACGGACAGCCCGCTTCCGATCAGGCGCTCGCGCAGGCGCTCCAGGGCATCGAACCCCGGCGCCTGGACCTGCAGCGCAAGATCACCCCGTACTTCACTGAAATCCAGTTGCTGCACCCGCACCTGGGCACCTTCGGCGATCAAGGCCCCGGCCGCCTTGCCGAGCAATGCGAGCAGGCGGCTCTGCCCAGCACCGGAGGCTTCGGCCAGATGCTGATCGAACTGCGCCCGCAGGTTCACCAGCTTGGTGTCCTGGGGAAACAGTTCGCGATAGAGCGCCTCGTTGGCATCGGCGTAGGTATCGCCCTGGCGCTGCAGCTGCCAGGCCTGCACCAGGTTGAAGCCCCATTGCAGCACCAGCCACAAGCCGACCAACCCCAGCAGCGGCTTCCAGCGCGACCAGCGTTGCCGCTCTTCCTTCAGGGTGAACTCGCCCTGCGCCAGATCGCTGCCCTTCTGTTCCGCCAGCCAGCCATAGGCATCTCCTACATCGCGCCAGTCATCCACGCCGTCGAGGGTCTGGCGCTCGACGGGAGCGCGCCCACTGCGCGGCGCCGGACAGACATCCCGCAGATGCGGCCAGTCCTGCTCCTCGAAGCCAAGTCGGGTACTGCCCTCGCCCCCCAGCAACCAACGCTGATCGAGCCAGAGCAACTGGGTGCTCTGGCCCGGCAGCAGGTCGGCGTCTATCTGGATGGACGCAGGTATCGGCCCGAGCTTGCCGGCCAGATCGAGCCATCCCGCCAGCCAGCTGCGGCGCACCGCAAACACCCGGTGCCGACCATCGGCCAAGGCACCACCGAGCCCCAGGTGGAAGCTCTCGACATCCTCGGCGAGCATTTCCTCCACCGCGAACGGCAATGCCTGGCGCAACCAGCGGCCCTTCTGCGTGGGCAGGCGGACCGCGCAGCAGGTCACGGCCTCCACCGGCAGGATCAGGCGCCAGGGCGGCGCCACCTCTTCCAACGCCCTGGCGAATGGCAGGCGACGACCCGTGCCTCCTTGCCAGAGCAGCACCTCCAGTTCGGCATCCAGCTGCGTGCAGGCGGCCACCGGGAGGAAGATGCAAGCCTGTGTCATGACTGCGGCTCCTTGACGGGCGCAGGCGGCAAACCGCCCTGCCCGAGATCACGAGAAAGAATCCGTACCTTGCCGTCACTGCCGCGCTGCAAGGTACTGACCAGAACCTGGCGGCGACCGGCGAGACGCACCTCGCTGATCACCTGGAAATACTGACTGCCCACCGCCAACCCTTGCGCCTCCAGCCCCATCCCGGCGAGAGCCGGCTGGCCGAGGAAGGCATCCAGGCTGCGGAAACCAGTGGCGCCTCGCGCGGCCATCAGCAGCCCCCCACTGTCGGCGTCGAGGTTGTCGGCCAGGGTGGACAGCACGAGGGCACTGGCCGTGTTGACGTTGAGGGTGGAATCGGACGGCAGCACGGTCACGTAAGGCAGCAGCTTGCGATAGTCCAGCTCCGTCATGCCTAACACTAGGCGCAACTCGGACACATCGCTCATGGCGTGGTTGGCCACACGGTAAGGCGGCTGCAACAGCAGGTACTGGTTATCTTCCGCGCCATTCGGCCCGAAGGGCTCCTCGTCACGGTCGAGCCAGTCCACCAGCCGTTCGGTATAGGGCGCTTCGATGCCCAGGCGCAGCAGAAGACGGCGGAACTGGCGAATGCCCTGCTCGTTGAGCTGGCCGTCACGCACTAGGCCATTGAGGTTGAAGCGCCCGCTCGGGTCCTCGATACGCACGCTGAGCGAACCACCATCGTCCAGCTGGAACGTGCTCAGGGGACGGGCCCAGACCTCGCCGAGGTGATCCACCGGGGTACGCGGATCGCCTTGGCGCAGGTCGCGTAGCAGTATCGCTTCGGCCAATGCCTCGCCGCCAAGGGCGTACTGGGCTACCTGGCGGGTGTGCAGTTCATTGCCGCTGGAGCGAATGGAAAGCTGGGTGCGGGCGATCAGGCCAGCGCAAACGACGGTGACCACAGCCACCACCAGCAGCACCGTCAGCAGCGCAACACCCGACTGGCGTTTCATTGCGCCTGCTCCTGGCCGTCTTGCTGCTGGTTGCCCTGCTCGCCCTGTGGACTCTGCTGTTCGCCATCCTGTTGGTCACCGCCCGCCTGGGGCACCTGCCGCGGAGGGTTTTCCACCAGCCGCAGTACCCGGCGCAGTTCGCCATAGCGACGATGTTGCAGGGTGAGTTCCAGGGCCAATGGCAGGCGATCCAGGCGCTCATCGTCCGGCAGCCCGGCGGGCGGCCAGCTGTCCTGCCAGTCACCACTGTCGTCCATGTAGCGCAGCTTCATGGAGGTCACGCCATCCAGGGCGTTCTGCACACGGGGTAGGCTGTCCTGCGCCTGATCCAGGACCGTCCAGTAACGCCGCTCCAGACGCTCACCGGAAAGCTGCCAGCGCACCCGCTGCAGACGCGAGCGCTGAGTGCCGGTGGGATTGCGCCAGCCACTGCGGGTGAATTCCAGGCTGTCGCTGTCGCCGGATTGCTCGCCCAGCAGCGCGGCCCGTGATTCGCCATAGGCATCGCGGATCGGACGAGAAATCACCTGGCGGACGTCGCGCTCGAAGGCGGAAACGCCGCGCACCAGCTCTCGCAGTTGCTGTTCCTGCACACGCGTCGCCTCGTCGCTGTCGAGGACCGCGCCGAGCATGCGCCAGGTGCCGATGGCCAGCAGCGCGAAAATGGCGATCGCGATCAGCAGCTCCAGCAGTGTGAAGCCTGCGGCGCGCTTCATGGCGTGCTCCCGAGGAAACCCACCAGGCGCACGGCCGCGCGGTCTTCCAGTTTGCCGCCGATTCCTCGCACGGGCTTGGGCGCGACCCACAGCGTGACCCGTCGCAGCGCCGGGTCGCTGGTGCCTTCGACCTGGCTCAACCACTCCCAGCGCCGCCCGCCGTAGTCCAGCTCACCCTGGTCGCGGCCATTGCCCGGAGGCGTCTGGCGCAACTGCAGCTCCGTCAGGCGGTTATCGGCAATCCACATCGCCAGGGTCTTGTCCTCCAGGCGCGAAGCGATCTGCAGGCTGCGGGCGCTGGCGGTGAGCACACTGGCGGCGACCACCGCGAAGATGGCCAGGGCCACCAGCACCTCGATCAGGGTGAAGGCGCGACTGTTCCTCATCCAGCACGCCCTTTGCCGCTCAGGCTCTCCACGCGGGGCAGGCGGAAACCGTCGCTGGAGAGCTGCAGACGCCGCCCATCCTTGCGGCGCTCTGCCAACTCCAGGCGGAACGGACTGAGTTCGCCACTGGAGAGGATGATCAGTTGCGGCACCGGACGGACGTCCTTGGTTTCCTTGTCGTCCTTCTTGACCGGTGCGGGCAGCGCCAGGGGCTCGCCGTCCAGTTCGAAGGTCAGTTCGGCCCACTCCGGCAACTGCCGGGCGCCATCGGACATGGGCTGCCAGCGCGAACTGGATTCGTCGTAGTAGTAGACCTGGTAACTGCCGCGCTCGAGCCGCAGGCCGTACTCGCGATTGTCCAGCACCGCCTCGTCGGCGAGCACGCCGATCAGCCCCGCCAGCCGCTCCGCTTCATTGTTGAGTTCACGGGCTGGGCCGGCGACGCCGGCGCTGATGACCGCCAGCCCCGCGAGACAGGCGATGACCACCATCACCACCAGCACTTCGATCAGCGTGAAACCTGCGGACGCCAAGGCGCCGGACATCCGGCCAACGCCACCCTGCCGCCCGCTTCTCATCAGTTGTCCCAGTTGGCGATGTCGGCGTCGTTTTCGCTACCGCCTTCCTTGCCATCGGCCCCCAGGGAATAGAGATCGTAGGTGCCCTTGCTGCCAGGCGAGAGGTACTGGTAGGGGTTGCCCCATGGGTCGATGGGCAGCTTCTTCAGGTAGCCGTCCTTGTTCCAGTTCTTTGGCGGCGGATTGCCGGAGGGCCGGCTCACCAGGGCTTCGAGGCCTTGCTGGGTGCTGGGGTAGGCGAAGTTGTCCAGCTTGTACATGTCCAGGGCGGCACCGATGGCCTTGATATCGCCCTTGGCCACGGTGACCTTGGCCTGGTCGGGACGGTTCATCACTTGCGGGACCACCAGCGCGGCAAGGATGCCGAGGATGACCACCACCACCATGATTTCGATGAGCGTAAAGCCCGACTGACTACGGCGCAGATTCACGCGATTACCCCACGAGTTGGTTGAGAGAAAGGATAGGCAGGAGGATGGCGAGCACGATCATCAGCACCACTGCCCCCATCACCACCAGCATGAACGGTTCGAAAAGACCGACCAGCAGGGCGATGCTAGCGGCCAGGTCGTTTTCCTGGTTGCGCGCAGTGCGGGCGAGCATCTGGTCGAGTTCGCCGGAACGTTCGCCGCTGGCAATCATGTGCAGCATCATCGGCGGGAACTGGCCGCTGCCTTCCAGCGCGCGGGTCAGGCTGCCGCCTTCACGAACCTTCTGTGCCGCCACCACGACATGGGCGCGGATCACGCGATTGGCGATCACTTCGGCGCCGATGCCAAGGGCCTCGACCAGCGGTACACCGCTGCGGGTCAGGATCGCCAGGGTGGACGCGAAGCGCGCCGTATCGGTGGCGCGCACCAGTCGTCCCACGAGCGGGATACGCAGCATCAGGGCATGCCAGCGCTGTCGAATATCAGGATCGCGCAGCGCCCAGCGGGCGCCGATGAAGGCCGCGATCAGCACCAGCAGCATCAGCCAGCCCCAGTGTTTGACCAGATCGCTCAGGGCGATGAGGCCTCGCGTGAGCAACGGCAAGGTCTGCCCGGAATCGATGAACACCTTGACCACATCCGGCACCACGAAGCCCAGCAGGAAGGCGACGATGGCCAGCGACGCACACATGAGGATCACCGGATAGAGCAGCGCCAGCTGGATCTTCTGCCGCGACTGTTGGCGTTGCTCGGTGTAGTCGGCCAGTTGCTCCAGCACAGGTCCCAGGTGGCCGGCATGCTCACCCGCCGCCACGGTGGCGCGATAAAGATCAGGGAAGGCCGAGGGGAACTCCCGCAGGCTGCTGGCCAGGCTGTGGCCCTCCAGCACCCGCGCGCGAACCGCCAGCAACATCGACTGGATGCGCGAGCTGCTCGACTGCGCGGCCGCCGCCCGCAAGGCTTCTTCGATGGGCAGCGCCGCCTGCACCAGAGTCGCGAGCTGGCGCGTCACCAGGGCGAGGTCACGTGCGGAAAGACCACGCGACAAGCTGAAGCGGCCTCGCTCGGCCTGCTCGCGAACGCGGGTCGCACGCACTTCCAGCGGTGCCAACTGGCGCTCGCGCAGCAGCTGGCGCACCTGGCGGGCACTGTCCGCTTCGAGCACGCCCTTCTGCTGGCGGCCCTTGGCGTCGAGCGCGAGGTATTCGAAAGCGGCCATTTATTCTTCCTGGGTGACCCGCAGTACTTCTTCCACCGTGGTGACCCCGAGCAGGACCTTGCGCCGTCCGTCTTCGCGGATGCTCGGACTGGACAGGCGCGCGTGGCGGATCATCTCCTGCTCCGAGGCGACACTGTGGATTAGGCTGCGCATGTGATCGTCGAACACCACCAGCTCGTAGATACCGGTACGTCCGCGATACCCCTGCTGGTGGCACTCCGTGCAACCACGGGCACGATGCAGGGTCGGCGCGCTGTCCGGCTCAACGCCCAGCAACTGGCATTCGGCGGTGTCGGCCTGATAGGCCTCCTTGCAATGCGGGCACAGCACCCGCACCAGGCGCTGCGCCAGGACACCCAATAGGGACGATGACAGCAGGAAGGGCTCGACGCCCATGTCCACCAGACGCGTGATGGCACCAATCGCACTGTTGGTGTGCAAGGTGGACAGCACCAGGTGGCCGGTGAGCGACGCCTGCACGGCGATCTCGGCCGTCTCCTGGTCGCGGATCTCGCCCACCATCACCACGTCCGGGTCCTGGCGCAGGATGGCGCGCAGGCCACGGGCGAAGGTCATGTCCACCTTGGGATTGACCTGGGTCTGGCCGATGCCCTCGATGTGGTACTCGATCGGGTCTTCGACAGTGAGGATGTTACGGGTGCGGTCGTTGAGCGTGACCAGGCTGGCATAGAGGGTGGTCGTCTTGCCCGAACCGGTGGGGCCAGTGACCAGCAGAATGCCGTGGGGACGGCGCACGGTGTCTTCCAGCTGATGGCGATCGCGATCGCTCATGCCCAGATGCTGCAGCGTGAGGCGACCGGCCTGCTTGTCCAGCAGACGCAACACCACGCGTTCGCCATTGGCCGACGGCAGTGTCGAGACGCGGATGTCGACTTCGCGCCCAGCCACCCGCAGGGAAATACGGCCGTCCTGGGGGATGCGCTTTTCGGCGATGTCCAGGCGCGCCATGACCTTGATCCGCGATACCAGCAGTGCCGCCAGCTCGCGCTTGGGCTCCAGCACTTCACGAAGGATACCGTCGACGCGGAAGCGCACGACCAGGCGTTTCTCGAAGGTTTCCAGGTGGATGTCCGAGGCGTTTTCCTTGATCGCCTCGCCGAGGATGGCGTTGATCAAACGAATGATCGGCGCGTCGTCTTCCTGCTCCAGCAGGTCCTCGGTTTCCGGAATCTGCTCGGCCAGCGCGGCGAGATCGAGGCTTCCACCGAGGTCTTCGGCCAGTTGCATGGCCGCAGAGGAGTCATGCTGATAAGTCTGCGCCAGGGCCTGTTCGAAGGCCTCGCCAGTGAGCGGTTTCAACGGCAGGCTGCGCCCGGCGAAACGACGCGCCTCGGCCAGCGCGACCAGCTCGACTCCCGGGCGGTGTGCCAGGCAGGGCTCCACACCGTCGAGCAACAACACGCCATGCCGCTTGGCGAATCCAAAGGGCAGCCGTCGCAGGGGGGCTTCAACGAGTGGAGAGTTCATCCGTGGGCGCCTATTTCAGGAAAGGGTCCAGAAGGAAGTATTGCAGGGCAATCTGACGATTGTGCAGAGCCGCTGTCCGATTCTTATGATGCTTGTGAACAAAACCACCTAAAGCCGTAAAAATTCACATATATCTTTAGCACAGCGACCGCATCGCAACATCACCCGAATGGCCGAACATGGCCGGCAAAGTCGCTGCTATGATCAACGCAGTTCTGCCACAAACATAATCAGAAAAAGAACGCAGCATTAGGAGTTGGACCCACTTGCGAGCTTCGGATTCCGTGCATTGGCTGCAACGCCACGCGCCAGCACTTGTCGGTGCCTTGCTGGTGCTTGCCATGGGCGCCAGCTTTGCCTGGCAGACCCGGGAATGGTTGCGCCTGGTGGATGCGCCAGCCCAAGCACCCGAACAGCAGGGAACGCCCCTCGCCACCAGCCAGCCACTGCAGAACCTGGAGCCCCTCTTCGGACCGGCGCCGAAGGTCCAGCCCAGCGGCCCGCCCCCCTCTACCAATCTGCGCCTGACCTTGCTCGGCAGCTTCGTGCACGCCGGGTCAGGCAAATCCATTGCCATCATCCAGTACGAAGGCGGCAAGCCTCGCCGCTTCACCGCTGGTGACGAGATCACCAGCGGTGTGAAAGTACACGCGGTGTATCGCAATCGCGTCGAAATCGAACGCAACGGCCGTCTGGAAAGTCTCAGCTTCCCGGAGCCGCGTTCACGCTTCACCCCTGTCGGCGGCGCTCCCGACGAGCCGTCAGCCGCAGTGATCGACGAACTCAACGGCCTGCAGGAAGACAACGCCGCGGAATTGCGCGAGCGCATGGAAAAGCTGCGCCAACAGATGGAAGACCCGGAAAACACCGTCTCCGAACCTTCCGCCGAACAGCCCCAGGAAAGCGAATGACACGATGACCCCGACCTTCTCGCGCCTCACGCTCGCCCTGATTGCTGCCGGGATGCTGACCGCCCCCCTGCCCCTGCTCGCCGCCCAGCCGGCCGCCGCGACCGGCAATGTGCAGCAACAGCAGCAGGACGGCTGGACCATCAACCTCAAGGATGCCGATATACGCGAGTTCATCGACCAGATCGCCGACATCACCGGCGAGACCTTCATCGTCGACCCGCGCGTGAAAGGTCAGGTCAGCGTGGTGTCGAAGGCGCCGCTTGGGCTCAATGAGGTGTACCAGCTGTTCCTTTCGGTCATGGCAACCCACGGCTTCACCGTGGTCACCCAGGGCGACCAGGCACGCATCATCCCCAATGCCGAAGCCAAAGCAGAGGCCGGCAGCAGCCGTGCCGGCGCCGAAAGCCTGGAGACCCGCGTGATCCAGGTGCAGCACACGCCGGTGACGGAACTCATCCCACTGATTCGACCGCTGGTCCCTCAGTACGGACATCTGGCAGCCGTGACCTCGGCCAATGCCCTGATCATCAGCGACCGCGCGGCCAACATCGCGCGTATCGAAGAGCTGATGCGCCAGCTCGACCAGAAAGGTGACCGTGACTACACGGTGCTCAACCTCCGCTACGCCTGGGTGATGGACGCCGCCGAAGTGCTCAACGCGTCCCTAAACCGTGGGCAATCCAAGGGCACGTCGGGCACCCAGGTGATCGCCGATGCACGCACCAATCGCCTGATCATCCTCGGCCCACCCTCCGCCCGCGCGAAGCTGGCTGCCCTGGCGCAGTCCCTCGACACCCCCACTTCGCGTTCGGCCAACACGCGGGTGATCCGACTACGCCACAACGACGCCAAGGCGCTCGCGGAAACCCTCGGCGAAATTTCCGAAGGGCTGAAGAGCGAGGAAGGCGGCGGCGGTGAAGCCGGCGGCGCCGCGACCGGCGGCAAGCCGCAGAACATCCTGATCCGCGCCGACGAGAGCCTGAACGCCCTGGTGATGCTGGCCGAGCCTGATGTCGTCACGGCCATGGAAGATATCGTCCGCCAACTCGACGTGCCCCGCGCCCAGGTGATGGTCGAAGCGGCCATCGTCGAGATTTCCGGCGACATCACCGACGCGCTGGGCGTGCAGTGGGCGGTGGACGCCCGCGGCAATACCGGCGGCCTGGGTGGCGTGAACTTCGGCAATACCGGGCTCTCGGTGGGCACGGTGCTCAACGCCATCCGCGACGATGAAATCCCCGACACGCTGCCGGATGGCGCCATCATCGGCATCGGCACGGAAAACTTCGCCGCCCTGATCACCGCCCTGTCTGCCAACAGCAGGAGCAACCTGCTGTCGACGCCCAGCCTGCTGACACTCGACAACCAGAAGGCGGAAATTCTCGTGGGCCAGAACGTGCCCTTCCAGACCGGCACCTTCACCACGGACGCCTCAGGCGCCAACAACCCCTTCACCACCATCGAGCGCCAGGACATCGGCGTGACCCTCAAGGTGACCCCGCACATCAACGAAGGCGCCACCCTGCGCCTGGAGATCGAGCAGGAAATCTCCTCCATCGCCCCCTCCGCGACCCTGACCGCGCAGGCGGTGGACCTGATCACCAACAAGCGCTCGATCAAGAGCACCATTCTTGCGGAGGATGGCCAGGTGATCGTGCTTGGCGGCCTCATCCAGGACGACATCACCCAGACCGACTCCAAGGTGCCGCTGCTGGGCGACATCCCCATCCTCGGCCGGCTGTTCCGCTCCACCCGTGACACCCACGTGAAGCGCAACCTGATGGTGTTCCTGCGCCCGACCGTCGTACGCGACCGCGCCGGCCTCGCAGCCTTGTCCGGGAAGAAGTACAACGACATCCGCATCGTCGGCGACCACGACAAGGAAGGTCGTCCGGCCATCCTGCCGAGCAAGCCCGTTGAGCTGTTCGATGGTCAGCAGACGCCAGCAGTCGACTTGCGCAAGCCGTGAGGAGCAAGGGCTCGTGATTCATTGCCGGCACGAGCCTTTATCCCGGTAACCAGGCACAAAAAAGGGCGGCCCACCCAGGTGGAGCCGCCCTCTTCTTTCCTGCCCGCCTGCCTATCGGCCGTTATTCGGCACGGTCGGCTTCTGGGCCCAGTCGATCAAACAGCGGCGAGCCCGCGCTCCAGATCAGCCTTGAGGTCACCCACATCTTCCAGGCCGATAGCCAGGCGGACCAGGCTGTCGCTGATACCGGCATTGGCCCGTTCCTGCGGCGAAAGACGCCCATGGGACGTAGTGGCCGGGTGGGCGATGGTGGTCTTGGTGTCGCCGAGATTGGTGGTGATGGAGATCATCCGGGTGGCATCGATGAAGCGCCAGGCCGCTTCCTTGCCACCCTTGACCTCGAAGCTGACCACCGCGCCGAAGCCCTTCTGCTGGCGCTTGGCCAACTCGTGCTGTGGATGGCTTTCCAGCCCCGAGTAGTAGACGCGTTCGACACCGGTCTGCTGCTCCAGCCAGCGGGCGATCTCGAGGGCGCTGGCACAATGGGCCTGCATGCGCACGCGCAGGGTTTCCAGGCCTTTCATCATCACCCAGGCGTTGAAGGGGCTCAGGGTCGGGCCCGCGGTGCGCAGGAAACCCACCACTTCCTTCATATGCTCGGCGCGACCGGCGACCACGCCACCCATGGTGCGGCCCTGGCCATCGATGTACTTGGTGGCCGAATGCATGACGATGTCGGCACCCAGCTTGAGTGGCTGCTGCAGGGCCGGGGTGCAGAAGCAGTTGTCCACCACCAGCAGGGCGCCCTTGGCGTGGGCGATCTCGGCCAGCGCGGGGATATCCACCAACTCGGCCAGGGGGTTGGACGGCGACTCGACGAACAGCAGCTTGGTGTTCGGCTTGATTGCCGACTTCCAGCCGTCCAGGTCGGACAGCGCCGGGTAATCGACCTCGATGCCGAAGCGTTTGAGGTACTTCTCGAACAGGCTGATGGTGGAACCGAACACGCTGCGGGAAACCAACACATGGTCGCCACTGCTGCACAGGCTCATGGCGATAGCGAGGATCGCGGACATGCCGGAAGCGGTCGCGACGGCCTGTTCGGCGCCTTCGAGGGCGGCAATGCGCTCTTCGAAGGTCCGCACGGTCGGGTTGGTGTAGCGCGAATAGACGTTGCCCGGTACCTCACCGGCGAACCGCGCGGCGGCGTCGGCGGCAGTGCGGAACACGTAGCTGGAGGTCAGGAACATGGCCTCGCCATGCTCACCTTCCGGCGAGCGGCGCTGGCCAGCGCGCACGGCCAGGGTTTCGAAGGCGGCGCCTTCCAGGTCACTGTCCAGCCTTCCGGCTTCCCATTCCTGCGTCATATCCCTACCTCTTCAGAAACGAAGCCCGGATAGGATCCGGGCTACAGACTTACAACTCGCCGCCAGACGCGCGACTCAGTTGTTGTACAGATCGATGATAGCGCTGACCGCGTGGGCCTTGACCTTGCTGGCATCGTTACGTGCCTGCTCGATCTTGTTCAGGTACTGCTCGTCGACGTCGCCGGTGATGTACTGGCCATCGAACACTGCGCAATCGAAGTGATCGATCTTCACCTTGCCACCGCCCACTGCATCGATCAGGTCCGGCAGGTCCTGATAGACCAGCCAATCGGCACCAATGAGTTCGGCCACTTCCTCGGTGGAGCGGTTGTGGGCAATCAGTTCGTGGGCGCTGGGCATGTCGATGCCGTACACGTTCGGATAGCGCACGGCCGGAGCCGCGGAGCAGAAGTAGACGTTCTTGGCGCCCGCTTCGCGAGCCATCTGGATGATTTGCTTGCAGGTGGTGCCGCGAACGATGGAGTCGTCCACCAGCATCACGTTCTTGCCGCGGAATTCCAGCTCGATGGCGTTCAGCTTCTGGCGCACGGATTTCTTGCGCGCAGCCTGGCCCGGCATGATGAAGGTACGGCCGATGTAGCGGTTCTTCACGAAGCCTTCGCGGAACTTAACGCCCAGGTGGTTGGCCAGTTCCAGGGCTGCGGTACGGCTGGTATCCGGGATCGGGATCACGACGTCGATGTCATGCTCAGGACGCTCGCGCTGGATCTTCTCGGCCAGCTTCTCGCCCATGCGCAGGCGCGCCTTGTAGACGGAGATGCCATCCATGATGGAATCCGGGCGGGCCAGGTAGACGTGCTCGAAGATGCAAGGGGAGTACTCCGGCTTGGCCGCGCACTGACGGGTGAACAGCTTGCCTTCTTCGGTGATGTACACCGCTTCGCCCGGAGCCAGGTCACGGATCAGGGTGAAGCCCAGCACGTCGAGGGCGACGCTCTCGGAAGCGATCATGTACTCGACGCCTTCGTCGGTGTGACGCTGGCCGAAGACGATCGGGCGAATCGCATGGGGGTCACGGAAGCCGACGATGCCGTAACCGGTGATCATGGCCACCACGGCGTAGCCACCCTTGCAACGTGCGTGCACGCCGGAAACCGCGGCGAATACGTCTTCCTCGGTGGGCTGCAGCTTGCCGCGGTGGGCCAGCTCGTGGGCGAACACGTTGAGCAGCACTTCCGAGTCGGAGTTGGTGTTCACGTGGCGCAGGTCGGACTCGTAGATTTCCTTGGCCAGCTGCTCGACGTTGGTCAGGTTGCCGTTGTGCGCCAGGGTGATGCCGTAAGGCGAGTTGACGTAGAACGGCTGGGCCTCGGCGGAGCTGGAGGAGCCTGCGGTGGGATAGCGCACGTGGCCGATGCCGATGCTGCCGACCAGGCGCTGCATATGGCGCTGCTGGAAGACGTCACGGACGAGGCCGTTGTCCTTGCGCAGGAAGAGCCGGCCATCATGGCTGGTCACAATACCGGCAGCGTCCTGGCCGCGATGCTGAAGCACGGTAAGCGCGTCATACAGCGCCTGATTGACGTTCGACTTACCGACGATACCGACGATGCCACACATGTGACGCAACCCCTGCTAGTAGTTCAAGCTAATCAAGTACCTGCCCAGGCCGTTTGGGTATGGACAGGCATGCTTCCGGTGCGACGCATCAGCTGGGTGAGCTGATGCCGCTCGCGAGCCACTGACTGGTAAAGCCCAGAATAAGGTTCTTCGACCAATCGGCGACCATTAGAAAATGCGGCAACAGCGTGGATTGCTGCCACCAGGGATCCTGTTGCACCGGCGCCAGGCTGAGCAGGCCGACCAGTAGCACCACCAGCAGCGCGCCACGGGCGGCGCCAAAGGCCATGCCCAGTACGCGGTCGGTGCCGTCCATACCGGTAACCCTGACCAGTTCGCCGATCAGGAAATTGATCAAGGCGCCCACCAGCAAGGTGGCGACGAAGAGAATGGCGCATGCGGCGATGATGCGCGCCGAAGGCATTTCGATGAATTCGGTGAGATGCAGTGACAGGGCGCCGCCGAAGGTCCAGGCAACTACGCCTGCGACTATCCAGGTCAGGAGCGAGAGAGCTTCCTTGACGAAGCCCCGACTCAGACTGACCAGGCTGGAAACGGCGATGATGGCGATTATCGTCCAATCGACCCAGGTGAATGCCACGATGCGGCCCACAAACAGAAAAGGCGCTGCATTTTAGCAGAGCCCTTTCACTCCGGTAACCCGCGAAACAGAAAGGGCCCGATTAACCTGGTCTATCAGGTCTTTTCCGGCTGGAAACGGACGATGAAGCCATTCAGCTTCTGCTGACGGGACAGTTGGTCACGCAGGCGATTGGCCTCTGCCCGTTCGATCACCGGGCCGACGAACACCCGGTTCATGCCCTCTACGCTGCGGATGTAGGCGTTATAGCCCTGGGTACGCAGGTTCTTCTGCAGGTTCTCGGCACTGGCGCGACTGGACAGGCTGGCCAACTGGATCGACCAGCTGACTGGCAGGCCGTTGACGTCCAGACGCTTCTCTTCGGCCTTGGCCGCGGCAACCGGAGCAGCCGGCGCGGGCGCAGGT
Source organism: Pseudomonas sp. BN414 (assembly GCF_029871275.1). Taxonomy (NCBI): domain Bacteria; kingdom Pseudomonadati; phylum Pseudomonadota; class Gammaproteobacteria; order Pseudomonadales; family Pseudomonadaceae; genus Pseudomonas; species Pseudomonas sp. BN414. The sequence goes on along the minus strand of NZ_SSOL01000075.1, from coordinate 24,506 downwards.
GCCTTGGCCTGTGCCGCAGGTTGTGGCTGTGTTTGCTGCGGTTGCGCGGGAACCGGGACAGCGGGTGCCGCAGGTTGGGCGGGCGTTGCCGGAGCAGCGTCCTCGGCCGGCGGAACATTGGCCGCCAGTGCGTCTTCGGCAGGCTCCAATGGTGGTACGGGCTCCTGAGGCAGGGCCTGCGGTTCCGGCACCTGGACCTGCTCGAGTGCCACCGGAGGCATCTCCGGCGCCTTGGGCATGGGCGGAGCCTCCACCACTACCTGACGCAACTCGTCCTCGCGACTGAACAACATGGGCAGGAAAATCACCGCCAGCGCCACCAGCACCAAAGCGCCGACGATACGTTGCTTGAGTCCCTTGTCCATTACAGCCATTTCCCCTACTCCCCCGCTGCTTGGTTTTCCAGCCAGCTCAGCGCCTCAGCCACACTGTAGAACGAACCGAACACCAGAATTTCGTCGTCCGGTGCCGCCCGCTCACACTGCGCTTCGAGCGCTGCGGCGATATTTTCGTGGACACTGACGCTTGCGTGAAGGTTCGTCAATGCCGCCTGCAATTCCGCAGCAGGACGGCTACGCGGGGTGGGCAATGGCGCTACGGCCCAATGGGCCAGTTGCCCGCTCAGCGGGCCGAGAACGCCGGGAAGATCCTTATCGGAAAGCAGGCCGAAAACGGCCAGACGCCTGCCGGCGACCGGACGGGCCGCGAGGCGCGCCGCCAGGTACTCGGCGGCATGGGGGTTGTGACCGACATCCAGCAGGAGCGAAACCTTCTTGCCGCGCCATTCGAGGCTGCGGCGATCCAGACGCCCGGCGACCCGGGTACCGATCAGCGCAGCCTGGATGACTTCCGGCTGCCACGGCATGTCCAGCAGCGCATAGGCCTGGAGCGCCAGGGCGGCGTTTTCCATGGGGAGGTCGAGCAGAGCCAGGTCGTGCAGCTCAAGCACCTGCCCGGACGCGCAAGTACCGCGCCAGTGCCAGCTACTGTCGCCCTGCGCCAGATCGTACTCCCGGCCACGCAGGAACAGCGGTGCGGCAAGTGCACCCGCCTGGTCCAACAGCGGTTGAGGTGGGTCCAGGTCGCCACAGAGGGCTGGCTTCCCTGCGCGGAAGATGCCTGCCTTCTCGAACGCCACGCTTTCCCGGGTGTCGCCGAGCCAGTCCGCGTGATCCAGGCCGATGCTGGTCACCAGGGCGAGGTCGGAATCCACCAGGTTGACGGCATCCAGGCGACCGCCCAGGCCAACTTCGAGCACCACGGCATCAAGGCCTGCGTGCTGGAACAACCAGAAGCCCGCCAGGGTGCCCATTTCGAAGTAGGTCAGGGAGATTTCGCCACGCGCCGCCTCCACAGCGGCGAAGGCATTGCAGAGCGCCTGGTCGGTAGCCTCCTGGCCATTCAACTGGACGCGTTCGTTGTAACGCAGCAGATGCGGCGAGCTGTACACGCCGACCTTGAGCCCCTGGGCGCGCAACAGCGCGGCCAGGAAAGCACAGGTGGAACCCTTGCCGTTGGTGCCAGTGACCGTAATCACCTTCGGTGCCGGCCGGGTCAGGCCCAGCCGGTCGGCAACTTCGCGGCTACGCTCCAGCCCCATGTCGATCGCCGTGGGGTGGAGCTGTTCAAGATAGGAAAGCCAGTCGGCAAGGGTTCTCTGGGTCATGCGATAGCCGGGGAAGGTAGACGCAGCATCTGCGCCAGCAGCCGACCAAGGCGCTCTCGCAGTTCTGCGCGGGGGATGATCATGTCAATGGCGCCGTGCTCCAGCAGGAACTCGCTGCGCTGGAAGCCTTCCGGCAGTTTCTCGCGAACGGTCTGCTCGATCACGCGCGGGCCGGCAAAGCCGATCAGGGCGCGCGGCTCACCGACGATCACGTCACCGAGCATTGCCAGGCTTGCAGAAACGCCACCGTAGACCGGGTCGGTCAGCACGGAAATGAACGGGATGCCCTCTTCACGCAGGCGAGCCAAGACGGCGGAAGTCTTGGCCATCTGCATCAGGGAAATCAGGGCTTCCTGCATACGCGCACCACCGGAGGCGGAGAAGCAGACCAGCGGGCAACGTTTTTCCAGGGCCACGTTGGCAGCGCGGACGAAGCGCTCACCCACGATGGCGCCCATGGAGCCGCCCATGAAGGAGAATTCGAACGCACAAGCCACGATCGGCATCTTGTGCAGGGTGCCGCTCATGGCGATCAGAGCATCCTTCTCGCCGGTATCTTTCTGCGCGGCGACCAGGCGGTCCTTGTACTTCTTGCTGTCGCGGAACTTCAGGCGATCCACCGGCTCCAGGTCGGCACCGATCTCTTCGCGACCTTCTGCGTCCAGGAAGATGTCCAGGCGGGTGCGCGCGCCGATGCGCATGTGGTGGTTGCACTTAGGGCAGACGTCCAGCGTCTTTTCCAGTTCGGGCTTGTACAGCACCGCCTCGCAGGACGGGCACTTGTGCCAGAGGCCTTCCGGAACGGAGCTCTTCTTCACCTCGGAACGCATGATCGAAGGGATCAGCTTGTCTACCAGCCAGTTGCTCATGCTCTAGTTCTCCACAGCTTTCAGGCCCGAACACGCGCTAGCGGTTCAAAGCCCGGCGCATGTTCTTGAGCGAATTCATGGTTGCGACCCCGGCACTCAGCACGCATCCGGGGATCACCTTGGCGATGGCCTCGCCACCACCTTCGTAAAAAACCGGCCCGATCGACGCAGCCTTGCCGCGCGACCCGCCAGGCTTCGCCTGACTGGGCAACTCGGTTATGGACGGCAGCGACGCGCTGTCCGTCACATATGCAGGAGACGCGCCAGCACGGGAGTACACGAAATTTTCCGCAATCTGCATGTCAGGCGCGTGCCTGTTGGATGAAGGCTTGAATTTTCGCGGCGTCCTTGATGCCCTTGCTCGCCTCGACTCCCCCACTCACATCCACGGCGTACGGCCGAACCTGGCGCACCGCATCGCCGACGTTCTCGGGGGTAAGACCACCGGCGAGAATCACCGGTTTTGCCGCATTCCGGGGCACCAGGCTCCAGTCGAAGGCTTCGCCGGTGCCACCAGGGGTGCCCGCGACATAGGTGTCGAGCAGCACACCAGACGCCTCGGGATAGCGCGCGATTGCTGCTGCAACGTCGTCACCCGGCTTGACCCGTAGCGCCTTGATGTAAGGACGACCGTAGCCGCCGCAATCCGCCGGGCTTTCATCTCCGTGGAACTGCAGCAGGTCGAGGGGAACCTCTTTGAGCAGTTGCGTCAGCTCAGCTCGCGGCATGTCGACGAAGAGCCCGACAGTGGTCACGAATGGAGGCAACGCAGCGATGATGGCGCCTGCCTGGGCCGGAGTCACCGCGCGCGGACTCTTCGCGTAGAACACAAAACCTATGGCATCCGCCCCGGCAGCGACTGCGGCCAGGGCATCCTCGATTCGGGTAATACCGCAGATTTTGATGCGAACGGCTGACAAGATGCAGGCACCTGAAGGCTAAAGACCACGGATGTTAGCAAAGGCCCGGCGCAGCGTCAGCCCGCGCAATCCGGCAACCCGGAAAGAAAGTGCGGCCCGAGGTAGCGCTGGGGAAGCTCGAACTCTTCGGGATATTCGACTCGCACCAGATAGAGCCCGTAGGGATGCGCGGTCACGCCACCCTCCCGACGGATTTTCCCTTCCAGCACCTGCCTTGCCCACTCCACCGGTTGTTCACCGGCACCAATGGTCATCAGCACACCGGCGATATTGCGCACCATGTGATGAAGGAACGCATTGGCGCGGATATCGAGCACGATCATGCGACCGAGCTCGATCAGCTCAAGGTGATGCACGGTCTTGATCGGCGATTTCGCCTGGCACTGTCTCGCACGAAACGCACTGAAATCGTGGGTTCCCACCAGACAACGCGCGGCCTCACGCATGCGCTCGGCATCCAGGGGTCGGTGGTTCCAGGTCACTTCTTCTGCCATGTGCGCCGGGCGAATCTCGTCGTTGTAGATCACATAGCGATAGCGCCGGGCCATGGCGCTGAAGCGGGCATCGAAGTGCTTTGGCATCTCCCTGGCCCAGGTAACGCTGATATCCGGCGGCAGATTCGCGTTAGCGCCCATCACCCAGGAGAGCGCGGACCGCGAGACGGGCGTATCGAAGTGCACGACCTGGCCGCTGGCGTGCACCATGGCATCGGTACGTCCAGCGCAGGACAGCGTCACGGGCGCACCACCCGCCACACGGCAAAGGGCTTTCTCCAGCGCGCCCTGGATAGACGGAACCCCATCGATCTGGCGCTGGAAGCCGCGATATCGCGAACCCTTGTATTCGACTCCAAGGGCAATTCTGTAAATGCCAGCGGCAGCCGAGTTGGCTGCCGCTGCGGGTACTACTTCAGTCATCTATCAGCTGAGTCGTGCGATCAGTTCGCGCGCTTCCTGTTGCTGGGTGTCACTACCCTCGGACATCACCTCGTCGAGGATGTCGCGAGCACCTTCAGTGTCACCCATGTCGATATAGGCACGAGCCAAATCCAGTTTGGTCGCGGTTTCGTCGGTACCGGAGAGGAAATCGAAGTCATCTTCCTCGCCCAGTCCCAGGCCGAGCTCTGCCGCCTCGTCTTCCAGCACGGCAACGGGCTCGGGCTCCGGCGCTTGCTGCAGGCTGTCGGAGAGCTGATCCAGCTCGGCAGTCACCTCGTCCAGCTGCGCAGCAAAGCTGTCGTTGTCTGCCAGCGGCTCTGCAATCGTCTCGCCGGGAAGCGAGAGGTCGAAATCGGCCGGCAGATCGAGAAGGGCTTCGCTTGCCTTTTCCGCTACCGGAGCGGGGGTTTCGACGGTCAGCGGCGCATCGAGGTCGCTGTCCAGGCTCAGCAGGAAATCGTCCTCTTCCACCGTCGCCGGCTGGGTGGTCGGCTCCAGGTCGAGGCTGAAACCAGCGAGATCATCGCTGAGTTCCAGGCTTTCGTCACCCGTCAGCAGCTCATCGCTACCGCCGATGTCCAGGTCGAAGTCCAGGTCATTTTCGGCGTTGGCCGGAGCAGCCATCGGGAGATCGAGCTCCAGATCGTCCAGGCCCAGATCGTCCACCGGAGCCGCAGCAGGCTGGATGGCAGCCGGCTTTTCGTTAGCCAGCTCCAGGTCGAGATCGGACCCCAGATCATCCAGGCTCAGGTCAAACGCATCGTCCAGGTCTGACCCGCTGCTTGCCGGCGTGTTTGCCGGAACATCGTCAAGGGTCAGGTCATCGAGACTGAAGCTGTCGAGATCGTCTGCCGCAGCCAGACCCGCAGCCGCAGTGGCTGCCACGGCAGCTACGGCCATGGCCGGATACCTGCCTTTCAGCTGGTCGATTTCGCCACTTGCACCGCCAATCTCGCGGAGCTCGCTTTCCTGGCGGGCGAAACCTTCGCGATCACCCAGTTCGGCGTAGACCTCCATCAGCTTGAGGCGAAGATCGCTGCGATGCGGCTCATCGTTGATGGCGTTCTGCAACAGCTCGGCAGCCTGGTTGAAGCGACCGTAGGCGATATAGATGTCGGCCTCGCTGAGCACGTCGCCGGTCTGCGCGGTGACACGCTCGTCAGCCTTGGCAGGCGCGGCGTCCGGCACATCGGCAACGGCGGTATCCAGTTCCGGACTATCGAGGCCGGCGAAGCTGTCGTCCTTCAGGTCGAGGTCGACGTCGAAGGTGTTCTCGTCATCCTGCGCGGCAAGGCTGTTCTGCAGCTCGGCCTCTTTCAGGGCATTGCGACGCGACAGCACCATCAGCAGGACCAACAGAGCGACGAGCGCACTGCCGCCGGCCAGGAGGAGCAGCATGGGATTGGCCAGCACGTCGTCGATGATGCTGGACTGCGGCGGCTCGACCACTGGCGCCGCGGCCGGGGCGGTTTGCACGGGTTTGACTGGAGCTGCCGGCTCGACGGGCTCTGCCGGCTTCGGCTCCTGGGCAACGGCCGGCGCTGCAGGCTGGGCAGGCGTTGCCGGCTGGTCAGGAGCAACAGGCTGCGCTGGAGCGGCTGCAACCGGCTCGGCCGGGACTGCGGCTTCCGGGGCGGCGGGTTGAGCCGGTGCCGGGGTCGGCACTGCAGCTGTCGGCACCTCAGGCGCCGCCGGCGTAACGGTAGCGGGCTGGGCAGGCGTAGCGGCAGGCTGGGCCGGTGCTGCGGGAGCTGCGGGAGCTGCGACGGGCGCTGCAGCGGTGGCAGGAGCAGCTGGAGCCTGCTTGCCTTGATTGGCCATATTGGACTGCAGCTTCGCGAGCTGGTCGTCCTTGAGCTGGATCAGACTCTGCAGCTTGTCCATCTGGCTCTGCAGATCGGTCATGCGGCTCTTCAGTTCATCATTTTCGCGACGGGTCGAATCCAGGCTTTCCTGGGTTACAGCCAGTTTGTCGCTGAGCGCCTTGCTTTCGCCGTTGGCACCCTTGTCGCTGCCACTGGAAGCCTTACCACTCGCAGCGGAAACCAGACGCAGGTTGTCCTGGGTCTCAACTTTCTCGGGGGCTTCACCTGCGTTGCTGCGTTTGGTGGCATCGAGTTGGCGCTTGCCCTCCCCTGCCAGGCTGCGACCTTCGCGCCAGGCGGTGTTCTGGGCCTGCACCTGGGAAATGGCCTCGGCCTGAGTACGGCTGGCGATCTGCTTTTCATCGGGCAGGCGCAACACCTGGCCGCTCTTCAGGCGATTGATGTTGCCATCAACGAAAGCGTCCGGATTCAAGTCCTGGATGGCCAGCATGGCCTGGTGCACAGAGCCACTGGCACGGCTGCGCTCAGCAATCTCCCAGAGGGTATCGCGGGAGGTGGTGCGGTACTGGTCAGTCGGCGCCTTGGGGGCAGCCGCCTGGGAGGGAGCGGGAGCCGGAGCAGGTGCTGGAGCACTGGGGCGCGGTGCAGCAGCGGAGGTCGCCGGGGCGCTGCGAACAGGCGCGGCAGACGGCGCTACTGCGGGGCGCGGTGCTGGCGCGGGGGCGGCGACCGGAACTTTCGGCGCGGCGGCGGCTGCAGCCTGTGGCGAATAGAGCGGCGGATCGAGAAGCAGCGTGTACTCACGCAGCAGCCGGCCATTGGGCCAGAGCACCTCGACCAGGAAGTTCAGATAGGGTTCGCGGACCGGCTTGGTGGAGGTCACCCGGATAACGCTGCGGCCGTTTGGCTTGACCACCGGGGTGAACTTGAGGTCCTGCAGGAAATACTGGCGATCGACGCCGGCCTTGGAGAATTCCTCGGCCGATGCCAGGTTCGGCTTGACCTCGGCAGACGCCAGGTCACGCACTTCGCGCAGCTCGATCTCCGCATCCAGTGGCTGGTTCAAGGAAGAACGCAGGGTGACTTCCCCGAGTCCCAGGGCGTTGGCCACGCCCGAAGTCAGCGCGGATGCAGCCGCGATTGCCAGCACAAGTTTGCGAACCCGAACCATAGAGTGATTCCCTTGTTTTATCTTTTTTCTCGCGAGGCGAGAGGAGGGTCTTAAGTCGCTGCCTGCGCACGCCTGAAACGGCGGCTCCCCATCAACGATAAGGCCAAGCCAGTATTGTCAAGCTAGAAAAGTTCTACAAATTTTCAGGTAAGTATCTTTGACAGATAGTGTTTTATCAACAACTCGGCCGACTGCACAGCATTGAGCGCAGCGCCTTTTCTTGCATTATCTGAAGCAATCCACAAATTGAGTTCACACGGGTCATCCAACCCGCCCCGAACGCGGCCTACATATACCGAATCCTGCCCTACGGCGTCGCCGACAGCGGTCGGATAATCGCCCTCTTCTTCCACAAACTCGACGCCCGGCGCTGTTCCGAGCTGCTCACGTACCTTGGCAACATCCACCGGCTGCTCAGCCACGACCGAAACCGCAAGGCTGTCACCAAAGAAGACCGGAGCCAGGGCGCAGGTGGCGGACACACGCAGAGCCGGTTCGCCGAGCAACTGCTTGATCTCTCCCGCCAGACGGCGCTCCAGGGAAGCATGCCCTTCTGCATCCGGGACACCGGCCTGCGCCAGGACGTTGAAGGCGATCTGCCGATCGAAGAATCGCGGCTCCAGAGGCCGCGCGTTGAGCAGCTCGGCTGTCTGGCGCGCCAGCTCGGCTACGCCTTCGCGACCACGGCAGGACACTGCGAGGCTGGCCATCACACTGACGCGCTGCGGCGTGAGCAGGCCCTTGAGCGGCGCCAACACGCAGGCCAGCGCCACCGACGAGGCACTGGGGCTGGTCAATTGATAGGGAGCCGGGAGCGTTTCGAGCAGCTGCGGGTTGGCTTCCGGAACCAGGGCTGGAGCGGTATTCGGGTCCAGCGCGCCGGACAGGTCGATCAGCGAGCACCCTGCCGACGTCGCGCGAGCGGCAAAGCTGCGGGTCACCGCTTCACCGGCCGCAAAGAAGGCCAGACGCACCTGGGCAAAATCGAACTCGGCTACATCCCGCACCCGCAGGTTGCGTCCTTTGAAAGGCAGCGATGTGCCGGCGGATTCGCCACTGGCGAGCAGATAAAGGTTGCCGACGGGAAATTCCCGCTCTTCGAGGAGCTGGACGAGGGTTTCGCCAACGGTGCCGGTGGCGCCGATCACGGCGATATCGAGGGACTGGCTCATGGGGATACTTCTGGCGATGCGAGGAGCGGCACTTTAACCGCCACCCCGCACGCAGGCAATCGAGGGTCAGAGGGTGCCGACGAGCCTCATCGACACCCTGCGATCCATCAACGCTCCAGCAGGATGCGCAGCATACGGCGCAGCGGTTCGGCAGCGCCCCAGAGCAACTGGTCGCCCACGGTGAAGGCGCCCAGGTACTGCGAACCCATGTTGAGCTTGCGCAGACGGCCGACCGGGACGGTCAGGGTACCGGTCACGGCAGTCGGAGTGAGTTCGCGCATGCTGATTTCGCGCTGGTTCGGGACCAGTTTCACCCAGGGATTGTGCTGGCTGATCATGCCTTCGATGTCGGCGATCGGCACATCCTTGTTCAGCTTGATGGTCAGCGCCTGGCTGTGGCAGCGCATGGCGCCGATGCGCACGCAGATGCCATCCACCGGGATCGGGCTCTTGAAGCGACCGAGGATCTTGTTGGTCTCAGCCTGGCCTTTCCACTCTTCGCGGCTCTGGCCGTTGGGCAGTTCCTTGTCGATCCAGGGGATCAGGCTGCCGGACAGGGGCACACCGAAGTTCTCGGTGGGGAAATCTTCGCCGCGCATGGCTTCAGCCACTTTGCGATCGATGTCGAGGATGGCACTGGCCGGGTTGGCCAGATCATCGGCGACCGCAGCATGGGTTGCGCCCATCTGCTTGATCAGTTCGCGCATGTTCTGCGCGCCGGCGCCGGAGGCCGCCTGATAGGTCATGGCGCTCATCCACTCGACCAGACCGGCTTCGAACAGGCCACCCAGGGCCATCAGCATCAGGCTGACGGTGCAGTTGCCGCCGATGTAGTTCTTGGTGCCGGCGTCCAGTTGCTGGTCGATGACCCGACGGTTGACCGGATCGAGCACGATCACCGCGTCATCCTGCATACGCAGGCTGGAGGCGGCGTCGATCCAGTAGCCCTGCCAACCGGCTTCACGCAGCTTGGGGAAAACTTCGTTGGTGTAGTCGCCACCCTGGCAGGTCAGGATCACATCGAGGGTCTTCAGCTCGTCGATGCTGTAGGCGTCCTTCAGCGGGGCAACGTCCTTGCCGACCGCGGGGCCCTGGCCACCGACATTGGAAGTAGTGAAGAACACCGGCTCGATCAGGTCGAAATCCCGCTCTTCCAGCATTCGCTGCATGAGCACGGAACCCACCATGCCGCGCCAACCGATCAGACCTACACGCTTCATGACAACTACACCTTTCGTGAAAAAGTGGGCCGCTGGTTTTCCAGCGGGCCCGACAGATTACAGATTCCGCAGTGCTGCGACCACAGCATCGCCCATTTCGCGGGTACCGACCTTGGCCGCACCGGCGGAGTAGATATCGCCCGTCCGCAGGCCCTGATCCAGCACCAGGCTGACGGCCTTCTCGATGGCGTCGGCAGCAGCGGTCTGGTTGAAGCTGTAGCGGAGCATCATCGATACGGAAAGTATGGTCGCCAATGGGTTGGCGATGCCCTGGCCGGCGATGTCCGGTGCCGAGCCGTGGCAGGGTTCGTACATGCCCTTGTTGTTCGAATCCAGCGAGGCGGAAGGCAGCATGCCGATGGAACCGGTGAGCATGGAAGCCTCATCCGACAGGATGTCGCCGAACATGTTGTCGGTAACCATCACGTCGAACTGCTTGGGCGCACGCACCAGTTGCATGGCGGCGTTGTCGACGTACATGTGGCTGAGCTCGACGTCCGGATAATCCTTGGCCACCTCTTCCACCACTTCGCGCCACAGCTGGCTGGAGGCCAGCACGTTGGCCTTGTCCACCGAGCAGAGCTTCTTGTCGCGCACGCGGGCCATGTCGAAACCAACGCGGGCAATGCGACGGATCTCGCTCTCGCTGTACGGCAGCGTGTCGTACGCCTGGCGCTCGCCGTTCTCCAGCACGCGCTGCTCACGGGGCTGGCCGAAGTAGATACCACCGGTCAGCTCGCGAACGATCAGGATGTTGAGGCCAGCGACCACTTCCGGCTTGAGGCTGGAGGCTTCGGCCAGTTGCGGATAAAGGATGGCCGGGCGCAGGTTGGCGAACAGGCCCAGTTGCGAGCGGATCTTCAGCAGGCCGCGCTCCGGGCGGATGTCGCGCTCGATCTTGTCCCATTTCGGACCGCCCACGGCGCCCAGAAGGACAGCATCGGCCTTGCGTGCACGTTCGAGGGTTTCGTCGGCCAGGGGCACGCCATGCTTGTCGATGGCGGCGCCGCCGATGACATCCTCGGTCAGTTCGAAGCCGAGTTGGAACTTGTCATTGGCAACTTCCAGCACCTTGACCGCTTCGGCCATGATCTCCGGGCCGATACCGTCGCCGGGGAGAATCAGAATCTGCTTGCTCATGCTTTCCTCTCGTTAGGCGCACTCCGCGCCATGCAATTCGTTCTAGCGTTCGGCCCAGAGCACCAGGACATCGGTACTGAAGGAGCCGTCCGCGGCAATCTCGAAATACTCGCGAACCTCATCGCCCACTGCGTTCTGCAAGGCCAGGATCGCCTCGCGAAACACCACCGGCGTGCGCATGCGCTCGACCCAGGACCTGTACTCCAGGCGCAGGCGCTGGCGGGTATGGCTTCGGGTAGCCAGACCGGCCTCGGCCACCTGGCGCAGCCACTCGGCGGGCGAGTAGTTGCGTACATGGCTGGTGTCGCGCAGCACTTCTACGGCCTGCAAGTGGGTGTCCAGCAATGGGCGGCCCGGCGAAGCGACGTCGATGAAGGCCGCCACGCCGCCCGGCTTCAGCACCCGACGCACTTCACGCAGGGCTACGCCCAGGTCGCTCCAGTGGTGCGCCGAATATCGGCTGAAGACGAAATCGAAGCTGGCATCGGCAAACGGCAGCGCTTCAGCCGCCCCTTGCTGCGTGACGACATTGCCGTGTCCACGCTGGGCAGCGGCACTCGCCACCACATCGAGCATCTGCGCGGAGAGATCGTACGCAACGACTTCGCCGACCAACGGCGCCACATTAAAGGCCACATGACCAGCACCGCAGCCGAGGTCGAGCACACGCGCATCGCGACGTCCGTCCACTTCAGCCTGCAGCAGGGCGAACTCGGTGCCCTGGGCATGCACAGCACTGCTCAGGTAGGCAGCGGCCTGTTCACCGAACTGACTCTGGACTACCTGTTCATGGGCCTTGTCGTTCACTTCATGCTCCTGGATATCAGGCGTCGCGGAACAGCCAGGGGTTGTCCTGGCGGTGTTTGCCTTCGAAGGTCTTGATCGCTTCGGCGTCCTGCAGGGTCAGGCCGATGTCGTCCAGACCATTGAGCAGGCAGTGCTTGCGGAACGCATCCACTTCGAAGCTGTACTGCTTGCCATCCGGACGGGTGACGGTCTGTGCGGCGAGGTCGACAGTCAGCTGGTAGCCCTCGGCGGCCTCGCACTGCTGGAAGAGTTCGTCGACTTCCTCGTCCTTCAGGATGATCGGCAGCAGGCCGTTCTTGAAGCTGTTGTTGAAGAAGATGTCGGCATAGCTCGGCGCAATGATGGCGCGGAAACCGTACTCCTCCAGCGCCCAGGGCGCGTGCTCACGGGAGGAGCCGCAACCGAAGTTCTCGCGAGCGAGCAGCACGCTGGCGCCCTGGTAGCGCGGGAAGTTCAGCACGAAGTCCTTGTTCACCGGACGCTTGGAGTTGTCCTGGTTGGGCTGCCCCACATCGAGGTAGCGCCATTCGTCGAACAGGTTGGGGCCGAAGCCGGTGCGTTTGATCGACTTGAGGAACTGCTTGGGAATGATCTGATCGGTATCGACGTTGGCGCGATCCAGCGGAGCGACGAGACCGGTGTGTTGGGTAAAGGCTTTCATCTCGACTCTCCTTCCTTACTTGAGCAGCTCGCGAACATCGACAAAACGGCCGGTCACCGCAGCAGCGGCGGCCATGGCCGGGCTGACCAGGTGGGTACGACCACCCGCGCCCTGACGACCCTCGAAGTTGCGGTTGGAGGTGGAGGCGCAATGCTCGCCACTCTCCAGGCGGTCCGGGTTCATTGCCAGGCACATGGAGCAGCCCGGCTCGCGCCATTCGAAGCCCGCCTCGAGGAAGATCTTGTCCAGGCCTTCCTTCTCGGCCTGTTGCTTGACCAGGCCGGAGCCCGGCACCACCAGCGCCTGTTTGACGGTGGCGGCGACTTTGCGGCCCTTGGCGACTTCTGCGGCAGCGCGCAGGTCTTCGATACGCGAGTTGGTGCAGGAACCGATGAAGACACGGTCCAGCTGGATATCGGTGATCGCCTGGTTGGCGGCGAGGCCCATGTACTTCAGCGCGCGCTCGATGGAACCGCGCTTGACCGGGTCGGCTTCAGCGGCCGGGTCCGGCACGCGCTGGTCGACCGGCAGCACCATCTCCGGCGAAGTACCCCAGCTCACCTGCGGCTTGATGTCTTCGGCACGCAGTTCGACCACGGTATCGAAATGCGCGTCGGCATCGGACACCAGGTCGCGCCAGGCGGCCACGGCCTTGTCCCAGTCAGCGCCCTTGGGCGCGAACGGACGGCCTTCGACGTAGGCAATGGTCTTTTCGTCCACCGCCACCAGGCCGACGCGGGCACCGGCTTCGATGGACATGTTGCAGATGGTCATGCGGCCTTCGACGGACAGGTCACGGATGGCGCTGCCAGCGAACTCCAGGGCATGGCCATTGCCGCCAGCGGTGCCGATCTTGCCGATAACGGCCAGAACGATGTCCTTCGCGGTAACGCCGGCGGGCAGTTTGCCCTCCACGCGCACCTGCATGTTTTTCATCTTCTTCGCCACCAGGCACTGGGTAGCCAGCACATGCTCGACCTCGGAGGTGCCGATGCCGTGGGCCAGCGCACCGAAAGCGCCATGGGTGGAAGTGTGCGAGTCACCGCAGACCACGGTCATCCCCGGCAGGGTGGCGCCCTGCTCCGGGCCAACCACGTGGACGATGCCCTGGCGCACGTCGTTCATCTTGAACTCGAGGATGCCGAAGTCATCGCAGTTCTCGTCCAGGGTCTTGACCTGGATGCGCGACACTTCATCGGCAATGGCTTCGAGGCCGCCCTGGCGCTCGGCGCGGGTGGTCGGCACGTTGTGGTCCGGAGTGGCGATGTTGGCGTCGATGCGCCAAGGCTTGCGACCCGCCAGACGCAGCCCTTCGAAGGCCTGCGGCGAGGTCACTTCGTGAAGGATGTGACGGTCGATGTAGATCAGCGACGAACCATCGTCGCGGCGCTTCACCTCGTGAGCATCCCAGAGCTTGTCGTAGAGCGTCTTGCCGGCCATCGTCAGGTCCTCATCAGCTTGTTTCTGTGCGCAGGGGTCGAAAGCCCCTTTTGCTTGTGGGGACGATCGTAGGGGCTTGCATCCAATAACTCAAATTCATATTTTTTATTTAAAGCATTCCACTAAGGAATGCATATCCTAGCGGCGCAACCCATGGAGCCCAGATATGGATTTGGCCAGCCTCAATGCTTTCATCGCCATCGCCGAGACCGGCAGCTTCTCCGAAGCCGGGGAACGCCTGCACCTGACCCAGCCTGCGGTGAGCAAGCGCATCGCCTCGCTGGAACAGCAGCTCAGTGTGCGCCTGTTTGACCGCCTGGGTCGCGAAGTAAGCCTGACCGAGGCCGGGCGCGCCCTGCTCCCGCGCGCCTACCAGATCCTCAATGTGCTGGATGACACCCGCCGCGCGCTGAGCAACCTGTCCGGCGATATCAGCGGTCGCCTGACCCTGGCCACCAGCCACCACATCGGCCTGCACCGACTGCCGCCGCTGCTGCGCGCCTTTACCCGCGCCTATCCTCAGGTCGCCCTGGACATCCAGTTCCTCGATTCGGAGGTGGCCTATGAGGAAATCCTCCACGGACGCGTGGAACTGGCGGTGATCACCCTCGCACCGGAAACCGCGCTGCCCGTGCAGGCGGTGCCGGTGTGGAACGACCCGCTGGATTTCGTCGCTGCGCCGGAACATCCCCTGGCCCGCGACAAGACCATCTTCCTGCCTGACGTGGCGCGGCATCCGGCGGTATTCCCGGGCGGCAACACTTTCACCCACCACATCGTCCGCCGCATGTTCGAGGCCGAAGGCCTGATGCCGAACATCGCCATGAGCACCAACTACATGGAGACCATCAAGATGATGGTTTCCATCGGCATCGCCTGGAGCGTGCTGCCGCGCACCATGCTCGACGACTCGGTGGTACGCCTGCCCCTGCAGGACATCCAGCTATCGCGCCAGCTCGGCTACATCCTGCATACCGAGCGCACCCTGTCCAACGCCGCCAAGGCCTTCATGGCGCTGCTGGACGCGCAACGCGACGACCTTGCATACCTGTGAAGGCAAAGATAAGTTGAGGCGCACACCATAAGAACAGGGTCGGGAAGGCGTCAGGCACATCCCCGCGATTCACCGACCCGAACATCTGCCCTATCGCCGGAAAGGGGCGCACATGCGCAAAGCCAGTGAGCCGAATCCTCCATTTCCCCATATTCCCGCCCTTGACCCTGTCGCCTTCGAGCAATCCTGGCAGGACGCTACCAGCCTGCTTGCAGCACTGAATGGCGCCCGACTCGGCGCCTGGTCGTGGGATATCGATACTGGCCGGGTCAGTTGGTCACGCGGTGCCCAGGCCCTGTTCGGGTTGGACCCGCGCCAGCCGCTCAGCGAACCGGTCGATTACATACAGCTGATTCCCGAAGACGAACGCGTCGAAGTGCTGCGCCAGTTCCAGGAAGCCCTTGCCGGGCGCCAGGCAGAGCGCGCCATGCGCCATCGCATTCGCTGGCCCGACGGCAGCCTGCACTGGCTGGAAATCAATGGCAGCCTGCAACCGCAAAGCAATGGGCAACGCCGCATGGTGGGCGTCATCCGGGACGTCACCCAACAACAGCAACGCGCCCAGGAACTGGTCAATTCGCAACAACGCTATTCCAGCCTCTTTCACCTGAGTCCCGACGTGGTGCTGCTGGTTCGCCTCAGCGACAGCCTGATAGTCGAAGCCAACCAGCATTTCGAAGACGTGCTGGGTTGGCCGGCAAGCGAAACCATTGGCCGCACCACCCTGGAACTGGGCATCTGGGAAGACCTCAGTCAGCGCGAATGGCTGCATTGCCACGCCCGTGGCAGTAGCTCGCCGGTGGCACAGGAGGTCAAGCTGCGCAGCCGCAGCGGCCGCATCCTCGATGGCCTGCTCTCCAGCCAGTATGTGGAACTGGAAGGCAAGCCGTACCTGATCAGCACCTTCCTCGACACCACCGAACGCAAGCGCGCGGAACATGCACTGCGCATCAGTGAAGAGAAGTTCGCCAAGGCGTTTCGCAGTACGCCGGAAGCCGTGGTGATCACTGATCGAGCCAGCGGCCTGTTCCTCGAGATCAATGTCGGCTTCGAGCGCCAGTTCGGCTGGAGCCAGGAAGAAACCATTGGCCGCAGCTCCCTGGAACTGGGCATCTGGGAAGACCCGATGCAGCGCCAGATGATGCTCGACACCTTGCAGCGTGACGGGCACCTCGACGAACTGGAAGTGAAGCTCCGGCGTCGGGATGGCAGTCGTGCCATCTGCCTGCTCTACGGCGAGGAGATCGAACTGAACGGCCGCACCTGCCTGGTGCTGACCGTCCACGACGTCACCCGCCAGCGCGCCCAGGAGCAGGCCCTCAAGGACAGTCAGGAGCGCCTCAATCTCGCGCTCGAATCGGCCGACCTCGGCACCTGGGACTGGCACATCGCCAATGGCACGCTGTACGGCTCTGCCCGCGCATCGGCCCTTCACGGATTGGCCAAGGAGCCCTTCGAAGGCGAGTTCCGCGACTTCTTCGTATGCGTACCGGAAGAAGACCGCCAGAGCATGCGCCGCGCCTACCAGGGACTTCTGGACGGCCACGAGAACGACTATCAGGTGACCTACCGAACGCGCTTCGCCAACGGCGAAGTGCATTACCTGGAAAGCACCGCCAAGCTCTATCGCGATGAACTGGGCCGACCACAGCGGATGACCGGTATTCTCATGGATATCAGCGAGCGCGTCCGCCGCGAGCAACGCCTGGCGGCTTCGGAAGAAAAGTTCGTCACCCTGTTCCAGGCTAGCCCCGACCCCATTTGCGTTTCGCGCATTCGCGATGGGCAGTTCATCGAGATCAACCCGAGCTTCAGCGAGGTGTTCGGCTGGCAGCCGGAGCAGATCGTCGGCCGCAGCGCGCCGGACATCCAGTTCTGGGCAGACCCCGACCAGCGCTCGCGGCTGTTTGGAGAGTTGCTCCGCGACCAGGGGTTGGACAACGTGGAAGCGCGCTTCCTGACCCGCGATGGTCGACTGCTGACCTGTGTGGTTTCCAGCCGGTTCATCCGTGTCGAACGCCAGCTCTGCATCACCACGACCTTCCGCGACATCACCGCGCGCCAACAGGCCGAGGCCGCGCTGAAGGCCAGCCAGGAGAAATTCGCCAAGGCGTTCCACTCCAGTCCTGACGCCATCACTATCACCGAGCGCGAATCCGGCCGTTACATCGAGGTCAACGAAGGCTTCAGTCGCCTGACCGGCTACCGCACCGACGAGGTGCTGGGCCGCACCGCCAGTGAAATGAACATCTGGGCCGATCCGACAGAACGCGAGCATCTGCTCGAGCTGATCGCACGCAATGGCCGCGTCCACCACCTGGAGATGCTCGGGCAGCATCGCGACGGCAGCCAGAAGGTGGTGGAAGTCTCGGTGGAACAGATCGATCTGGACGGCACGCCCTGTCTGCTGCTGACCGCGCGGGATATCAGTGCGCTCAAGGACGCGCAAGCGCAAATCCAGCACCTGGCCTACCACGACCCGCTGACCAACCTGCCCAACCGCGCCCTGCTGACCGATCGACTGACCCAGCAGATTGCCTTGTTGCAACGCCACCACATGCGCGGCGCCCTGCTCTTCCTCGACCTCGACCACTTCAAGCACATCAACGACTCGCTCGGCCATCCCGTTGGCGACGCCGTGTTGATGATGGTCACCGCCCGCCTGGAAGCCAGCGTGCGACTGGAAGACACCGTGGCACGCCTCGGCGGTGATGAATTCGTAGTGCTGCTCACCGGGCTCGAAGGCAAACGCTCGGAAGTCACCCGCCAGGTTCGCGAGATTGCCGACAAACTGCGCAAGCTGCTGGCCGAACCCATGCTGCTCGATGGCCATCGCCTCCAGGTCACTCCCAGCATCGGCATCGCCCTGATTCCGGACCACGGCGCGAGCCCCGCGGATTTGCTCAAGCGCGCCGACATCGCCCTTTACCGCGCCAAGGATTCGGGGCGGAACGCCATCCAGATTTTCCGCAGCACCATGCAGGAGGCAGCCAGCGAACGCCTGCGCCTGGAGAACGACCTGCGCCAGGCCCTGGCCCGTGGGGAGTTCGAGCTGCACTTCCAGCCCCAGGTGGATGCCCGCAACAACCGCGTGGTGGGCGCGGAGGCCCTGCTCCGCTGGCAGCATCCGACGCTTGGCCAACAGTCTCCCGGCCAGTTCATCCAGGTCCTGGAAGAAAGCGGCCTGATCCTGGAAGTGGGCGCCTGGGTGCTGGATGAAGCGTGCAACGCCTGCGAGCAGCTGACGGCGGAGGGGCTGGTCGCAGCCGGAGCATTCAGCCTGTGCGTGAACATCAGCCCACGACAGTTCCGCCAGAGCGATTTCGTCGAGCGGGTTGAACGCACCCTGCAACGGAGCCAACTGCCCGCCCAGCTGCTGAAACTGGAGGTCACCGAAGGCATCGTCATCCAGAACATCGAGGACACCATCGGCAAGATGCGGCGCCTGAAGAAGCTTGGCGCCAGCTTCGCAATGGATGACTTCGGCACCGGCTACTCGTCCTTGACCTACCTGAAGCGGTTACCGGTCGACGCGCTGAAGATCGATCAGTCCTTCGTTCGCGACGCCACCCAGGCCCCCAACGACGCCGAGATCATTCGAGCGATCGTCGCCATGGCGCGCAGCCTGGGGCTGGAAATCATCGCCGAGGGCGTGGAACGCGACGAGCAACTGACCTTCCTCGAGCAACAGGGCTGCTACCTGTACCAGGGTTACCTGTACAGCAAGCCGGTGCCGCTGGCGGAGTTCCGCGCCCTGTTGGCACACAGCCAGCAACGACCTTCACCCGTCTGAAGTCGGCACAAAAAAGGGCGCCCGCAGGCGCCCTCTCTTTTTTTTGGGGGGGAAGCCAGGAGATCAGTTCTCCAGCACTGCACGGTGCCCGTTGATCGGGATGCGCTTGGCCTTGGCCTCTTCCGGCACTACGCGTACCAGGTCGACGTTCAGCAGGCCGTTCTGCAACGCAGCAGCCTTGACTTCGATGTGGTCGGCCAGGCGGAAGGACAGCTTGAAAGCGCGCTGGGCGATGCCGTGATGCAGATAGGTGACGGACTCGTCGCTCTTCTCGCGCTTGCCGCCACCGACAGTCAGCACACCGCGCTCAACCTGGAGCTCCAGGTCTTCTTCCTGGAAGCCGGCCACGGCAATGACGATACGGTACTGGTCGTCACCGCGCTTCTCGACGTTGTAGGGCGGATAGGTGCTGCCACTCTCATTGCGCAGGGCGGATTCGAACAGGTCGTTGAAGCGGTCGAAGCCCACGGAATGACGGAACAGAGGGGCAAGGGAAAATGCAGTGCTCATGAAAATCTCCTGAATAATCAGCAAGTGGTTCAAGTGCGGGACCCGACTTCGGCATCCCGCAGTACCCTAGATTGGGACAGCCGAAAACATTTCAAGCCCCGAAGGAACTCCCATGCAGAAAGTCATGCTGATCACGGGCGCCAGCCGCGGCATCGGCGCCGCCACGGCCCGCCTCGCAGCACAACGCGGTTATGCCCTGGGTATCAACTACCGACAGCAGCAGGAAGCAGCCGAAACCCTGGCGCGTGAAATCGAGTCCGCCGGCGGTCGCGCCCTCCTCCTGCGCGCGGATGTCGGTGATGAATCCCAGGTGATGGACATGTTCGAACGCCTGGACCAGGAATTCGGGCGGCTGGATGTGCTGGTCAACAACGCCGGCATGCTGGAGCGCCAGATGCGCCTGGAGGACATGGACGCGGCTCGTTTCGAGCGGGTACTGCGGGCCAATGTGGTGGGCAGCTTCCTTTGCGCGCGGGAAGCCATCAAGCGCATGTCGACGCGGCATGGCGGCCAGGGCGGCGCTATCGTCAACCTGTCATCCATTGCCGCGCGCATCGGTGCGCCCAATGAGTACATCGACTACGCAGCGGCCAAGGGGGCCGTCGACAGCATGACCCTGGGGCTGGCCAAGGAGCTGGCGGCGGAAGGGATTCGCGTCAATGCGGTGCGCCCTGGCGTGATACGTACCGAAATCCACGCCAGCGGCGGCGAGCCGGACCGGGTCGAGCGGGTGCGCCAGTCGGTGCCCATGGGCAGAGGTGGCGAAGCGGAGGAAGTGGCTGCAGCGATTCTCTGGCTGGCCAGCGAGGAAGCGTCCTATACCAGCGGCAGCTTCCTCGATGTCGCTGGCGGCCGCTAGGCGCAGACGGCTTCAGTCCATTCCCGTTGCAGGTCCGGAACGCCAAGCAAGGCGTCGATCCGGGCGCAGTCATTCTCCCGGCGCACCTCGGCGAATAGCGCGACCGCTTCGGGATAGCTGCGAGTGAGCATGCCCAGCCACTGCTTCAGGCGCCCTGGCGCATAGCGCGGAGCGAGCTTGCGCCGGGCCTGACGCCAGAAATCCTGAAGCATCGGCTGAAGCTCCGCCCAGGTCATTTCCACCACCGGCTCTCCGGCGCGCGCCGCAGCGATCTGCCGCGCCAGATCCGGTCGCGACACAAGGCCACGACCCAGCATGATGTCTTCCACGCCACTCACTTCGCGGCAGCGGCGCCAATCAGCCAGGGTCCAGACCTCGCCGTTGGCGAACACCGGGACCTTGACCGTGTCCTGCACCTGCGCCACCCATTCCCAATGCGCTGGCGGCTTGTAGCCTTCAATCTTGGTCCGCGCATGCACCACGATCTGCTGCGCACCGCCGTCGGCCAGCGCGCGTGCGCAATCCAGGGCACCATCGGGGCTGTCGAAACCGAGGCGCATCTTCGCAGTCACCGGAATATCCGCGGGGACGGCACGGCGCACCTCGCGGACGATGGCATGGAGCAGTTCGGGCTCCTTGAGCAGCACCGCGCCGCCGCGCGACTTGTTCACCGTCTTGGCCGGGCAACCGAAGTTAAGGTCGATCACTGGCGCGCCGAGCTCGCAGGCAAAGGCCGCGTTTTCCGCCAGGCAAACCGGGTCGGAACCCAGCAATTGCACGCGCATGGGTGTACCGGCGCGAGTGCGGGCACCATCGGCCAGTTCGGGGGCCAACTTCTCGAAGGTGCTGGCCGCCAACAGGCGGTCGCAAACCCGGATGAATTCGGTCACGCACCAGTCGATGCCACCGACACGGGTCAGCACATCGCGAAGGATTTCGTCGACCAGCCCTTCCATCGGGGCCAGGGCGATTTGCATGGATGACAGGCTCACAGGAAAAAGGCGCGTAGTTTACGCAGCATGACGGACGGCGAATATCCCGGGGAGCATCCAGCTGGACTGGTGGTCGAAATTTCTCCGATTCAGCGCAGGAGAAACGCCACGATGAATTCGCTCGTACCCGTCCTTGCCGCACTCACGCTGGCTTCCACTGTGGTTTTCGCCGCCAGCGAGGCGATCCTGGCGTCGCCGCGGCGACCGGTACCGGACGCCATTGGCGAACTCCTGATCAGCCGCGATGAAAACAGCCCGAATGCCTGCGACATCGACCTTTACGTGCAGAACGAACTCGTGGCGAAGATAGCGCCCGGCCAGTCGGTGAGCATTCCGGTACCCGCGGGCGAGGTCGCGCTGAGAGTGGCGCAGAGCGGTTCCGGCAACTGTGCCGGGCTGTTTGCCGGCGACCCGCAGTCGGCCCTCTTCAAACCCGGCGAAGTCCGTCACTTTCGTATCGTCCAGGACCAGCACGAGGTGTTCCTCGCGCCGGTAGAGGGGTGAGCCTCAGAGCTCCAGCGGAAATGGCGGCTGCAGGGCCTGGCCATACCCTTCGACGAACTCCGTCGGCATACGCTTCGGCCTGCCGGAGGAGAGCTCGATGCAGACGAAAGTGGTCTTCGCCCGCAGCAGGGTGGCGCCATCTTCCGGTCGCACCAGCTGGAAGCGCCGATCCATCTTCAGGCGCTGATCCGACTCCACGATCCAGGTAGCCATCTGCAGCTCCTGGCCCTCGTAGGCAGCGGCAAGGTAGTCGATCTCATGTCGCAGCACTGCCATGGCGCGGTCCAGCCGGCGGTATTCGGCCAGGTCCAGCCCCAGGTTCTGGGAGTGCCGCCAGGCACAACGTTCCAGCCAACTGACGTATACGGCGTTGTTGGCATGACCAAGGCCGTCGATGTCGTCGGCACCTACCTTGATATCGATGACGAAGGGATTGGGCATGTCCCAGTTCATGGATGCTGCTCCAAGTTGCTGGCCAGTTCGCGGGCCTCGGTGGCGAGTTGAGTGATCTGGTCCCAGGCGCGGGCACGGATCAGGCTCGAGGGCGCGATCCATGTGCCCCCCACGCAGGCCACATTGGGCAGGCGCAGGAAACTGGGCAGATTGTCGGGGGTCACGCCGCCGGTAGGGCAGAAACGGATGCCAGTGAACGGCCCCTTGAGGCTTTTCAGCATCTTCACGCTGCCATTTCCGTTGGCCGGGAAGAGCTTGAGCGAGCGATAGCCGTACTCCAGCGCCAGCAACACTTCGGAGGGGGTCATCACACCTGGCAGGTACGGCAGGCCGGAATCCTCGGCGGCCGCCGCGAGACGCTCGGTACATCCGGGGCTGACGGCAAAATGCGCCCCGGCATCGCGCGCCTCGAGGAATTGTTCGGTGTGGATCAAGGTGCCAGCGCCCACCAGCAGGTCCGGGAACTCCTTGCGGATTGCCGCCAGCGCATCCAGCGCCCGCGGCGTACGCAAGGTCACCTCCAGCACTTCGACGCCGCCAGCGCTCAGTGCCCCGGCGAGGTCCAGGGCCAGCCCGGTATCCTCGATCACCAGCACGGGCAGAACCGGTCGCGCCCGCTGCAGCACCACATCCATCGTCAGGCTCATGTCAGTTCTCCACATTGCAAGGTCCCCGGCTCATTGTCGCAAGCGACCTTAGCGAGCCGTTGAACGTTGGAAGTAGAGCACTGTCGGCAGGTCACCTGCCAGCCTCAACGCAGAGCTTCTGTCGCGATGCGGACATCCTGAACCTGTTCCAGCAGGGTGAGCACGGCCTGGATCACCCGGGTATCGGCGAGCAGGCGCTGGTGGCCACCCTGCTCCAGTCTCAGCAACTGGCTGTCGAACCACGCATCATGAATGACCTGGCTATCGGCGACCGGCACCAACAGGTCGTCCTCGGCATGCACGACCAGCCCCGGTATTTCCAGCTGATAGCGTTCCACGTCGAGATGGGCAACGGGTATGCCCGCGTGCCGCTCCACCTGGCTGACGAAATGTGCTCGCGCTTTTGTCGGCAGCCCCATCATTCGCGCGAAGCTACGCAGCGGTCCAAGGATTCGGCTGGGGCCCGAGATGCTCACCAGGGCCTTGGCTCGCAACCCCATCTGGCTGGCCAACAGGACACTTGCAGCGCCCATGGAGTGACCAATCACCGCATGCAGCGGCGGCAGCTCTCCTGCGGCTTCCAGCAACGCCCGCGCGAAAAGCACCACATTCGCTTCGTGCCCGGGCGAGCGCCCATGGGCGGGACCATCCAGCGCCACCACACCATAGCCGGCCGCCACCAGTGCCTCGATCAGGCTGGCGAACTGGGTGGGGCGCCCTTCCCAACCATGCATCAGCAAGACGGTGGGACCGCTCCCCCAGCGCAGCGCGGATAGACCGAAGCGCAGGGTGATCCGTTCGGAGCTGCCAAGCAGTTGCATCTCCCATTCCCGCGGCGCCCGGTTGCGGGGCGTCATGAATTGGCGACGCGTGCGCCGGGCGACAGCCTGTGGCGCCAGACGACCAAGGGTGGCGTTCACGCCGCGAATGAGGCTCAGGCTATTCATCATCTGGCTCCTTAAATGACCGCCGACTTGGCGGCACGCAATACTCGATCGGACAGATCACCCTCGCCCAAGGCCCGCGCCAGCGCCAGGCCACCGACCATCAGCGCGATGTCGGCAAGTGCCTTATCGACCTCCTCGGGGCTGTCGCACATCCTGGCGCTGAGCACCTCCAGGTGTTCCGCCAACAGCTCCCGGTACGTTCCCGGCAACTGCGCCATCGCACTCAGGGAACTGGGTAGCGGACAACCGGAGCGAGTGGCATCCCGGTGTTTCCGTGACAGGTAGAAACCCGCAGCAAGCGCACGCCGCTCAGCACCAGGGAGGCCCTGATCAATCAACGCCACGAGATCCCGGCGCTTTCGCAGCAGTTGCTCGAACACCTCCAGCATCAGGGCATCCTTGCTGGCGAAATGAGCGTAGAAACCGCCCACCGTCAGCCCGGCGGCCCCCATCACATCTGCGACGCCCGGTTCTTGCGGACCATGCTGCAACATGGCCGAGGCAGCCGCCTGAAGGATGCGCTCTCGGGTTTGGGCTTTCTTCTCGCTCATGTCAGCCTCCTTTCGAATTACAGTCATAATATTATTTTTGTAATACAAAATGGCAAGCTGGCTGGGAAGCCATTCGTCGGCACGGAAAAAAAGGGGCGAAAAAACAAAAGGGCCATCCCAAACTGGAATGACCCTTGAAAGCCCGCAAAGCGGGAAATGAAAAGTGGCGTCCCCTAGGGGACTCGAACCCCTGTTACCGCCGTGAAAGGGCGGTGTCCTAGGCCACTAGACGAAGGGGACAAAACCTTCGAACAGCAGGGCCAGCACTTAGGCTGGCCCTGAGTGATGCACTTGGCATCGATTTGGTGGAGCTAGACGGGATCGAACCGTCGACCTCTTGCATGCCATGCAAGCGCTCTCCCAGCT